>NZ_JBQVRO020000003.1:0-364750 GCF_052439115.2 Halorubrum sp. FL23 | reverse complement strand
TTCGTATGAGTTCAGGCGGTAACTGGATCGCACATATACACGGTCGGCAGAACCACCGACACAGGCGTCTCTCCCACGGATTGTGAGAGAGTCTCGGTTCGAATCCGGGAGTCGGCGTAAAGGCGGCCAGAGCGGTGGGGAAACACCCGTACCCATTCCGAACACGGAAGTTAAGCCCACCAGCGTACCGGGAAGTACTGGAGTGAGCGATCCTCTGGGAACCGCGGTTCGCCGCCTGCCCATTCATTCGGGAGGATACTCCCACGCGGCCTTCGAGCCCACGGACACCGCGTCCGTGGGCTTTTTTCATGTGTAGCGAGCGAAGCCGCTCGCGACCGCTAGGCTTAAACGCTCGACTGCGGTACCTCTGGTAGCGCCAAGGTGGCAGAGTCTGGTCAGACGCAGCGGCCTGCAGAGCCGCCCAACGCCGGTTCAAATCCGGCCCTTGGCTTTTTTCGAATCCGACCCAATAGCGACTCGCTCGGTGAGTCGATCAGTCTCGTATCCGCGCTTCAGAAGTCGCCGGCGTCGAGCACTTCGTGCGGGATGTTCTCGTCGCGGAGCCGCGCCGTGTGTTGCGGCAGCTGATCGGCCGTAACCACCAACAGCACGTCCAGCCCTCGCACCGCGGCTTGGGCGACGGCGTCGGTCGTCCCGAACCGGATGTCCGGGTGCATGTCCGCCCGCGTAGCGAGCGCGTACGCTTCGGTTCCGGCGACGGCGAGGAGACTGTCAGAGGGGCGGGTCTCCGTGAGCAGTTCGGCGTCCACCGACGCGGTGTCCGTGACGGCCGGGACGGGGAGCACGGTGACGTATCCGGTGTCGTAGTCGACCACGCCTTCGAAGTCGGCGACACCGACGGCGTTGCCTGCCGTGGCGGCGGTGACGGTGACCGCCGTCGCCGTTCCGCCTGCGGGGTTCGCGTGGAGGACGCCGTTGCGCATGATGAGTCCGACGTTGCTCCCCTCGGAGACGTCGTCCATCGCGATCGCGGCGTCAACGTCGACGCTGCCGAGGACGTCCGAGCTGACGCGGTCGAGGTACGCTTCGAGGCTGTCGGTCCGCGAGATCAGCCAGTCGACGCCCTCTTTCGTCACTTCGTAGCGTCCGCGCCCCTCTTTTTCGACGTAGCCGTGTTCGACGAGGTCTCTGACGTAGTCGCTGACCGCTTGCGATGTCACGCCGATCGCGTCGGCGATCTCCGTTTGGCTCACCGCGGGCTGTCGAGCGGCGATTTCCACGAGGACTTGATACCGAGTCGCGTCGCGCTTGCTGTCGAGGACCTCCGGCGGAGCCGCCCTGTCGGGATCCGTCATTGGTGGTGTTCGGCGGCGCGCAATTAAAGTACTGTTGCAGTAACCCCCGGTCAAGGGGCGTCTCTCGCCTGGTGACGAATCCGGTGTAGCTTCCGCTGTACCGGGTCAGAACCGCTTGACTGTCGTTATCGTCGCCTTGCGCTCGTTCGGGGTCACCGCCTTCCCGCCGGCGGCGGTCTGTACGCTGGGGCGTCGTCGTACCGCATCGATCGGCGTTCCGCCCCGGTTCCGTTTTGCGGCACAGGAGCGCGGCTTAGTAACCGTTATACACCGGGTGACCCATGCTGGAACTATGCAACGACGCGCTGTGGCCGTGTACGCCGCGCTCTTCCTTCTCGTTGCGGGCGTGGCCGGTGTTATCACTGTGACGGCTGAGAGTCCGGAGGTCGCCTTCGAAAGCCCCGACTACGAACTGTCCTCCGGTGACACGTTCGAAGTGAACGGCACGGAGTACGCCGTCGCCGAGATCGCCGAAGTCGAAGAGGGGGGTGGTGGCCACGGTGGGAGTGCCGGGACCTCGATCGTGGCGACGCTCGAACGAGAGGTGGTGGTGGATCAGTCCGAGACCTGGGCGAACGAGTCCACGGTCACGGTTGACGATCGCCAGTGGCGCGTCGAGATCGCCGGTGACGACCCGTCCGCGTTCACCCTCGTTGAGGTGCTCGACCGGCAGGCGATCCTCGAAGCCGACGACAACGCGGACAACGAGACGGTTGCGCGCGACGACGGCGAGTACGTCGTGGTCACCGAAGACGGCGAATCGACGCTCGTTCCGGCGAACGAGTACTTCCCGGCCCCCGAGGAGCAGTCGTACGCGACGGGCGACTCGTTCCAGTACAACGGACAGTCGGTGACCGTCGATCAGGTCACCACCGGTCAGGCCGTGATCGTCTGGGAGGCGACCCAGACCAACACGATCGAGGTCACAAACCATGCCACGGTAACGCTCGGTGGGGCGGACTTCGTCGCGAACTTCCCCGACGCCTCTACGCTGACGATGTCGGACGACATCGAGGGCTACGAGGCGCAGGTCGCCGAAATCGACCAGTTCCAGCAGTATAACTCCGGACTGACGCGCGTGGTGATCCTCGCGCTGTTCTCCGTCGTGCTCCTGCTCTCGGCGGCGTTCGTCCCGTCGCGATACTGATTGCCGCTGCGGTCGCGACTCTTTTCGGTCTCCGTTCGGTGCCGTTCCGGTTCCGTTTTCGCTTTGCCGTCGCGACGAGTCGAAGTGCACGCGCCAACAACCGGCAAGCTATACTATCCGGGCCCGTTGCGAGGCGTATGACCGATACCGCGGAGAAGATTCGCCAGCTCGCCCCGCACTGGGGCGTGATGTTTGTCGTGATGTTCGTCGTGTTGGCGCTCGTCGAGCGGGTCGTCGGACCGCTCTCGTTTCTCCCGTCGATGCTTCTCGTGTTCGTCGTCGCGTTCGGCTATCCGGCCGTCGTTCGCGCTCTCGGCGTTGCCCCGCCGGTCTGGCAGCGGCCCTAGGCGCCCCCTCCGCGGACGGGGCCGACTCGGGCCCTCGCGATCACTCCTCGGCGGCGTCTCGGAACGGCGCCACGAGGCGCTGACCGTACGTCACTGAAACGACGCCGAGGACGAACGAGACGACCGCGGCGGCCGCGATCCACAGCGTGTTCGGGTGTTCGAGTCCGGAGTGTAGCAGTATCTCCATGCCCTCCGGTTCGTGCTGTCCCGATTAAGAGGTTCGCTTCGCGGCGGTGGCCGCTCCCGTTCCCGCGCTTCCGGTGGGCCGGACGCTCGACCGGATAACACCGATGTCAGCCGGTGGCCCGGCGGTCACTTTCGCTTTTATACGCATCCGCCTCGTACCGGAGGTATGAGCGACGACACCCCGGCACCGGTCACGCCGGAGCGCCCGGACGCACCGTTCCACACCACCGGCACCGACCACATCACCGTTTGGGGGAGCAACGAGGCCGACACGATCGCGTTCTACCGCGATCTGCTCGGGATGCCGCTCGTCCTCCGCCAGCCGAACCTGGACGATCCCTCGCAGACGCACCTGTTCTTCGACACCGGCGACGGGCGAATCTTGACGTTCTTCGTGAGCGACGACCGACCGTCCGCGCGCGGTCAGCGCGCCGGGACCGGCGCCGTTCACCACCTCTGCTTCAGCGTCGACCCCGACGAGTACGAGGACATCATGGCGGCGTTAGAGGAGGCCGGCAAGGGATACAACGTGTTCGACCGGGGGATCTTCCACTCGATCTACACGCAGGACAACAACGGGCTGGTCATCGAGCTCTCGTCGGACAAGTACGAGATTCCGGACGACCGCAAGGGAGAGGTGCTCGCGACCGCCCAGCGCATCCGCGAGGAGGACGGCGCCGACTTCGCGCAGGACCGCCACATGGAGGCCGCCTTGGAGGAGCTCGGGATCCCGGTGAACAAGCACGACTTGCCCGACGCCGACGCGGGCGTCGGCGTATGAGCCGGAGAACCCCCCACGCGGGCGACGATCCGCACGCCGACGAGCCGCTGGTGACCGCCGGTGCCGACGCCGAGTCGGCGAACGCCGCCGTCGTCCTCGTTCACGGCCGCGGCGCGACCGCCCGCAGCATCGTCGAGTTCGGGGAGACGGTCGCCGGCGACGACGCCGCGATCTCGTCGGCGGCTTCGCCGTCGACTGTCAGAGAGACCTCCGGTCTCTCACTACTCGCGCCGCAGGCGGCCGCGAACACGTGGTATCCGAACTCCTTCCTCGCGCCGGTCGCGGACAACGAGCCCGGTCGGAGCTCCGGTCTCCGAGCGGTCGGCCGAGCGGTCGAGACCGCGATGGACGCGGGGATCCCCGCCGAACGCGTCCTCATCGGGGGGTTCTCGCAGGGGGCCTGTCTCGCGAGCGAGTTCGTCGCGCGGAACCCCACGCGCTACGGCGGGCTCGCGGTCCTGAGCGGCGGACTGATCGGCGAGTCGATCGCGCGCGACGACTACGTCGCCGACGCGGCGGGCGAGGCCGACGGAGACGCCAGCGACGCGCTCGCGGGGACGCCCGTGTTCCTCGGCTGCAGCGATGTCGACCCGCACATTCCCGAAGAGCGGGTCCACGAGACCGCCGAGGTCCTGGAGGCGCTCGGCGGCGACGTCGAGACCCGGATCTACGAGGGGATGGGTCACGGGATCAACGAGGAGGAGACGGCGTACGTCTCCGAGATGGTCGCCGAGCTGGCGTAGATCGGCGCCGAGCGGGCCGTTTCCGGCCTGCCCGTCACGCCAGCCACTCGTCCGGCTTCGTGTCGTAATCGACCTCGTCGGCCGCGATCCGCTCCCGGATCTCCGGATCGAGGTCGTGTTCCGTCACCTCGCCGCCGTCGTACTGGAAGCGCACTCCGACTTCGTCGCCCTCGGGCTCGGTCCCCCGCCGCTTGGCGCGGCGGATCGCCTCGTCGGAGTACTCGACCCGGATCGTCGCGAGGTTCACGGGCCTCCCCCACAGTTCGAAGACGCGCTCCACGGTCGCCTTCGCCGACTCCTCGTTGAGTGGCACTCCGTTGTACCGGTGGCCCAAGAGGAGCTCTCCTCGGTTTCGGAAGTTGCCGTCGAGCACGACGATCATCGGCTTCCCGAAGTTCGTGAACTGCAACAGGAGCTTCTTCCGCACGTCGTCGGCGTCGACGCTGGCGACGCGGTGCTGCTCGGCCGCCCGGCTGTACTCGTAGGTGAAGTAGTTCCCCTCGCGCACGAACTCGTCGGTGAGGAACGCGTCGATGAACGTCACGTCGTTGTGGCTCTCGCGGATCTCGAGCATCCGGTCCCAGCCCGCCGCGCGGTCCACGTCGGCCAGCGCCTCGTCAACCGTCGCGTATCGGTCGACGTCGAACATGTATCGCGCCCGCTCGGCGAGCGTCTCCCGCGAGACGTTCCGGAGGGCGCCGCGGTGTTCCGGTCGCGAGAGGACGTAGTGACGCTCCGCGAGCCCCTCGCGCGTGAGCAGGCGCCACGGGTACCGTTCGATGTCCGGGCCGGCGTCGGGATCGATCGCTCCGTCGTCGCCCCTGGCGGACAGCGCCCGATCGACCGCCTCGGCGTCGACACGGGGGTCGCCGTCGGCGGCGAGGTCGGCGAGCGCGTCGAGCGTCGCCGGTCCCGCCCCGGCGATCGCGGGGTGGGGGTCGAGCGCTTCGGCGACCGCATCGAGGTCGACCCGCGAGTGGAAGTTCTCGGGCGTCACTCCCTCGACGCGCAGCAGCTTGTCGATCACGTCGTGGCGGGCGGCTCGCAGCTCCACGTGCGTCCACAGCTCGAAGCCGAGCTTGTAGGGGTTGAGTCCGGGCGACCCGAGCACCCGGGACATGTGGTCCGCGTACGTGAGGAACTCGTCGGGGCCGGCGAACCCCTCGCCGCCCATCATGACCGACTCCCAGTACGTCGCCCACCCCTCGTTCATCACCTTTGTCTGCTTCTGCCCCGCGAAGTAGTACGCCTCCTCCCGGAGCGCGTCGATGACGGTCGTCTCCCACGGCTCGCGGTCGACCGCCTTCCCGCTGTCGGGGTCGTACCGCTTCCCGTAGTCGCGCAGGAACGCGAGCACGTCCGGCCGCGGCTCCTCCGGCTCGACGCCCTCGCCCCTGGCCTCGAGCCACTCGTCGTCGAACACGTCGCGGCGCACCTCCTCGGAGAGGTCCAGCTCCGCGATCCGGTCTTCGATCGCCGCGAGCGCGTCGTCGTCTGGCCCGTTCACGTCGTCCGCGATCCCCGGCTCCTCGACCGACCGCGCGGCGTCGACGGGGTTGTGCTGGTCGATCGTGTCCTCCAACGCGCTCACGGCGTCGATCAGGCGCTCGACCTCGTCGCGCTCGACCGCCGGGCGGTCGGCGATCGCCGCGATCCGGTCGGCGTTGCGCTCCAGCCGCGCCGCGGCGTTCGGCCCGTCCGCGCCGCGGTCGGCGTACAGCCCGAACCACCGGTTGTTCGCGAAGAAGTCCGCGTGCGCCTCGACGTGGGTGATCACGGCCTTCTGGTCGGCGTCCGCGTTCGACTCCTGCAGGAACGCGTGGCTCGGATCGTCGTTGTTCACGATCTCGAACGCCTTCCCGAGCCCGTGGCGGTCCTTCTTCCGCTGGCGCTCGTAGTTCATTCCCCACCGCCAGTGCGGGTACCGCCGCTGGAAGCCGCCGTACGCGATCAGCTCGTTCATCTCGTCGTGGTCGACGACCCAGTACCGGACCGGATACGGCTCTAACCCGAGCCGCTCGGCGAGATCGCGGGCCGCCTCGGCGGGCTCGTCGAGCGACTCCGCCTCGCGTTTCGCCTCCACGCGCTCGTCTCTCATCGGCGCTCACCCCCTCGGCCGCTCGCCGCCTCGCTGACGGCGGCGTCGCCGTCGCCCGCCGCCTCCGTGCTGAGGATCTCGTAGATGGCGTCGGTCACGTCGTCGGGCTCCGAGACCCGCGCGACCGCGACGTTGTCCGCGTCGCCGAGCGCGTTCTCGACCTCGTCGGCGTGACGCGCGTTCGGCGCGGCGCCGCCCGGCTGCGTCTCCACGTACGCGTGGAGGTTGGCGTCGATCGACTCCATCAGCGGGATCACCGATTCGGTCGTGTCGGTGCCGGCGTTCTCGGAGTCGCCGGCGGCGAACACGTAGCGGTTCCACTCGCTGTAGGGGTACTCCTCCAAGATCTCCGCGACCAGCTCGTAGGCGCTGGAGATCCGGGTGCCCCCGCCCGACTGGACTCCGAAGAACTCCCCGCGGTCGACCTCCCACGCCTCCGCGTCGTGGACCACGTACCGGAACTCCGCGGCGTCGTACTTCCCGGTGAGGTACCAGTCCATCGGCGTGAACACCCGCTCGACCAGCTCGCGCTTCGTCTCGCGCATCGAGCCGGAGGCGTCTCGGACGTTCACCACGACGACGTTGCGCTCGCGCTCCTCGATCACCTCCGGGTGGCGGAACCGCTCGTCTTCCCGGCGGAACGGGACGCTGTCGATCCCCTCCCGGCGGATCCGATGAGACACGGGCTCGCGCTCGATCTCGTCGTCGAGCGCGTCGAAGCTCTCCCACCGGTCGAGCGTCGCCACTGGCTCGCCGCGCTCCTCGGCGAGCGTCGCCGCGGCGTCGGCGATCCACGTCCGCGAGACGGGGACGCCGTTCCCCCGCGCCCACGCGAACACGTCGTCCACGTCGGCGCCGGCGACGAACAGCCCCTCGCGGACGTACTCCCCGTCGAAGTCCGTCGCGAGGTGCCGCTTCAGCCCCCGCTTGAAGAACTCGTCGACGTCGAGAGTTCCACGCGGCCCCGCCCTGGCGGTGTCGGTGAAGTCGCCCTCCACCTCCTCGACCACGCGCTTCCCCTTCGGTTCGAGGTCGAGCCCCAGCTCCTCGTCGAGTTCGCGCGCGAACTCCTCCGGGTCCATCTCGTAGTACTCGTGCTCGCCGCCCTCTTCGCCGGGGTCTCCCTCCTCGTCGCCGTCGCCGGGCTCGGGGTCGACCGGCTGGCCGGGCTGGGGTTGTCCGCCCTGTCCCTGCCCGACGCCGCCGGCCTCCCGCCGGTCGTACTCGAACTCGGGGAGGTCGACGATCTTCACCGGGATCCGCACCCGGTCGGGGCCGGAGCCGCCCAGATCGCCGTGGCTGATGAACTCCGCGAGGTCGGCGCGGCGCTCCTCGCCGACCTCGCGGAAGCGCTCGCGGTCCTCGGTCAGTCCCACGTTCGACCACCTCCGTTCCGGCCGCTGCGGCCGTCTCCCGACTCCGTCGAGGGGTCGCCGTCCGGGGAGTCGTCGACCAGCCCCGTCCACTCGTCGCGGACGCTCCGCATCACGGCGCGGCTCGTCAGCTCGGCGGACGCGGGGCTGTACCCCCGGTCGACGAGGCGCTCTATCGCGGCCGCCTTGGCGCGCTCCGTCTCGGTGTCGGCGGGCGGGTCGGCCCACTCGGCCGGGTCGAGGTCCGGGAACCGCCGCTTCACGTCCGCGAGGTCGTTCGACTCCAACACCACCTTCAGCTCCGGAATCCCGCCGAGTTCGACGTCGTCGACGCTGAACGCGTCGCCGCGGTTCCGCCACGCGTACCGGGTGAGCGCGCGGATCACCCTCTCGCGCCGGAACCGCGCGACCGGCTCGGTGGGGTCGGTCCCGCGGTAGTCGCTCTCGTCGAACCGGCCGAGCGTCTCCGTCTCGAACACCTTCATCGCGAGCGCGTCCGGCTCCTCCGGGCCGCGCTCGGTCTCGACCGGCTCGTCGGCGTCCCACGCGTACACGTGTTCGACGTACTCGGCCACGGTCGCCTCCGGAACGGTCTCCGCCGCGAGGATCGCGTCGACGACGTCCGCCCGCTGGCGCTCCCGCACGCGCTCGGCGACGGGCCCCCTCCGGCTCTCGAACTCCGCGACCTCCGACCGCGAGAACACCGGTGCTTCCGAGAGCCCCTCGGCCATCGCGTCGAGCACGTCCGTCGGCGTGATCACGCGTTCGACCGGCAGTTCCGGGTGGGCGCGGTCGGCGTCGGAGCCCAGCAGCTCCGCGATCACGTCGCGGACGTAGGTGACGGGGACCCCGTTTCGGCCGTCGCCGTCGCCGAACTCGACGTCGTCGACGGTGATCCGCTCCTCATCGCCGCTCCGCTCCCGCCGGATATCGCCGGCCTCGTACAGGTCCGCCTTCTCGACGAGGCCGATCCCCGCCGGGAGGTCGTCTGTGTCGAGCCGCGTGACGACCGCGTACAGCGCGGCCGCCCCGACCGCGTGGGGCGCGAGCTCGCGCTCCGTGACCCCGCCGTCGCCGTCGCGGACGCCGATCGTGAGGGCGGCGGCACCGGGCTCGATCGCGGGGTCCCGCGCCGGATCGTCGGGGGGACCGGTCTGCCCGTCGGAGTCGGTCGAGCCGGTCGAGCCGGTCGGGCCGGTCGGGCCGTCCGCAGCACCGACCCCGACCTCTCCGTCGCCGTCGATCCCGTCGACCGTCGGCACGCCCCGCGGCCCCCCGACCTCGCGTCGCAGCAGCTCCGCCTCCAGCCGTCGGTTCGTGAGGTACCGGAACTCGTGGCGGGTGAGCCGTCGCTTCAGCGCCTTCAGCGGGTCCGCCCCCTCGCGCTCGGCGTGGCGGTCGAGCTCGGCGTCGAGGTCGGGGTTCGAGATGACGACGAGCTGGGTGTCCAGGTCCATCCCGATCCCCTTGTCGAGCTTCACGCGCCGCTCGTCGGGGACGTTGAGGAGCCGGCGGAGGAGGTCGGCGTGCTGGCTGGCGTCCTCGACGATGGTCGCCACCCCGTTCCCCTGCGAGAGCACGCCGTCGTAGCTGAACGCCTGCGGGTTCTTCCGCCCGCGCGAGTCGAGCTCGCGGAGCATCCCGCCCATCCACGAGCCGACGAGCCGCTCCTTCGGGCTCCCGTCGTCCTCGGCGTGGAGCACGCCGATCCCCTCCCCCACGTCGACGACGTAACTCGTCACGCGGAGGTGGTCGCGATCGGTGATCGCCGAGAACAGGTCCCGACGCCCCTCGTCGCGGTACACCGATTCGAGGTGGTCGTACGCCTCGCGGCTGAACGGGTCGAGGTCCACGTCGGCCGCGATCGGGTAGGCGTCGTCGTCGACGGCCTCGGCGATCGACTCCCGGACCGCCTCGGGGAACACCGAGAGCGGATGCGTCTGGACGGGGCTCCGATACCACGCCCCGGCGTCGCCGCCGTCTCCGTACGAGAGCGACGCGGCGCCCGTGTTACCCCCGCTTCCGACGCTCCCTCCCGCCCCGGTGACGTTCCACTCGACGGTGTAGCGCCGCCCGGCGTCGGTCTTCGAGAACTCCCGGAGCCCGTTCACCAGACACCGCTTGAACTCCGACTTCCCGGTGGCCGTGGGGCCGTCGATCCAGACGATCGTCTCGTCGTTCCCGCGCCCCGCGGCGGCAGCGCGGAGGTCGTCGACGAACGCGTTGAGCGCGACGGTGTTGCCCAACACGGCGTGTTCCCCGTCGTTGAACGGGTCGTCGAAGAACCGGAACCGCTCCAGCCGCTCGCCGCGCTCGCGGACTTCGCGGGTCCCCTGCGACTCGACGGCCGCGAGGAGGTACCGCGCCCCGGAGGCGGCCGCGGTCGGGTTCGCCAACACTCGGTCGACGTACTCGTCGAGGCTCATCGGTGGGTCGTACGCCCCGCGAAGGGCCTCGTCGGCGTCGCGGACGAACGCGCTCCCGTCCGGCGTGTCGCGTTCGCTCATCTCAGTCACCGCCGTCTTCGATCTCGGAGCGGGCGACGGCCGCGCCCGCGTACTCCAACACTTCGGCGGCGCCGTCCTCGGAGTAGCCGCGGTCGACTAAGGCGTCGACCCACGCGCTCCGCTCCTCGTCGTCGAGGTCGGTCGCGGAGACCAGCGCCGAGAAGTTGATGTTGTGCTTCTTGTCCTCCCAGAGCTTGCGCTCCAGGGCGCGCCGAAGCCGGTCGTTCTCCCGCGGATCGAAGCCGCGCCCCTCGCGAGCGCGCCGGGAGACCCAGTTCGACACCTCTTGGCGGAAGTCGTCCTTGCGGTCGGAGGGGACGTCGAGCTGCTCTTCGACCGCGCGCAGGAACGTCTCGTCGGGCTCGGTCTCGCGGCCGGTGAGCTCGTCGTCGACGGTGTCGTCGTCGATGTACGCCATCACGTGGTCCATGTACTTCTCGCCCTGCCGGCGGAGCTCGTCCACGTCGTACGCCAACGCGTGTCTCACGTCCTCGATGGCGCGCTCGCGGTACTCCTCGCGCACGGTCTCCAAGAGCCGCTCGTAGCGGTCGAGGTCGCCCTCCGCGATCGAGCCGTGGCCGCCGAGATTCGCCTCGAAGTGGTCGAAGACGGACAGCGGGGAGAGGTAGGTGCGGTCGCGGTGGGTGGCGTCCATGATCGCCTCGGCGATCTCGTCGCCGACGAACCGCGCGGAGATGCCGTCCATCCCCTCGCCCACGTCGGCGGACTCGGCGGCGTCCTCGCGGATCTTCCGGCGATCGATCTCCTCGTCTTCCAGCTCCCCGTTGTACACCTTCGCCTTGTCGAGCAGGCTCACCGTCTCGTCGGTGGGCTCCTCCAAGCGGGTGAGCACGCCGAAGAGCCCGGCCATCTCCAGGGCGTGCGGCTCGACGTGGACGTTGGGCACGTCGGCGTTGTCGAGCATCTTCCCGTAGATCTCCGCCTCGCTCTCGTACTCTAACACGTACGGGTAGTCGATCCGCTTGGTGCGGTCGTTGAACGCCTCCATCTTCTCGTCGCCGGTCTTCTCGCGGTACTCCGGCATGTTCGTCCGCCCGACGATCACTTGGTCGATGTCGATCCGCGGGTTGTTCTTCGGCTTGATCGTCGACTCCTGGGAGGCGTGGAGGAAGTCGTAGAGGAACTCCCGCTGGAGCTTGAGCAGCTCCTCGCCGGAGAACAGCCCGCGGTTCGCGTTACAGAACGCGCCGGCGTAGTCGAACGCGCGCGGGTCGGACTCGCCGTAGACGGCGAGCTTCGCGTAGTTGACGTCGCCGGTCAGCTCCGTCTCGTCCTGGTTCTTCTTGTCTTTCGGCTCGAACGTCTCGATGCACTCCCGGCGGTTCTCGTCGGCGACGAGCCGGACGACTTCGACGTGTTCGTCGAGGACGCGCTCTAAGTCGTCGTCGTAGTGTGCGAGCAGCTCGTTCAGGTAGAACTCGGAGGCCGGGTCCGGATGCTGGTCGTTCCGGAGGGTGTAGGGGGCGTCGAGCCGCTCGTTGAGCTCGTCGATCACGCGCTCTCGCTGTGGGCGGGGGATGAGCACCAGGGGGTCCTGATTCATCGGCGACCGGACCACGTCGTCGCCGGGGTCCTGGTCGTCGATCACGGAACAGAGGTCGACCCAGCGGAAGGTGTACATCCGACCGGCCTCCTCGCGGGAGTACGCCTCGAAGTACCGGCGGACCAGCCAGTCGAAGTGCGACTTCCCGGAGCCGACGGGACCGAGCAGGAGCTTGATCCGCTTCTCGGGGCCGAGGCCGCGCGCGCCGGACTTCACCTTGTTGACGAACTCGTGGATCGCCTCGTGGACCTCGCGGCCGTAGAAGACGTTCTCGCCGTCGTGAAGGGGATCGTCCGCGGCGAGCGCGTACTCGACGACGCCGTGTTCCTCGTCGTATCGGGTGCCGTAGTGGTCGAACATGTCCGCGACGCGCTGGTGGGCGTTCCGCGCGATCCGCGGCTCCTCGTACAGCGCGTCGAGGTACCAGTCGAACGGGCGGGGTTCCCGGAGGTCGTCCGGGACGTTCGTCCGGTACTCCTCGCTGAGCCGTTCGAGCGTGTGTCGGTCTGACATTGTATCTGGTCTCCGGTCGCTCGGACGGGCGGCGATCCGCCGTGACCGTCCCCGACGCGCGGCGGCACGGCTCTGCGTGCCTGAGACGACGGCTCATCGAGCCGCGAACGCTGCTGTCGTCGAGGGCGACCCGCGCCGGATCGCCGTTCGCCCGTAACCGAGGGTATATGTATGGGAGGGATTCGCACGCATAAGTGTGTCGCCCGTTGGCGGTTCCCACGATGTCCGATCGCCGTCGGTGCCGGCAGTTTGGGCCACCTCAGCGGCCGTAATCGCCCTCATTTCGACCGCTTTCACGTCGCCGCGGCCGAAAGGGGCTGGACGCGAGTCGGTGCGGGGTCCGACCGCGGGCGAAACCGGAAACGTCGCCCCCGGAACGTACCCTTTTGCGGTGTCCCCGCCGATTTCGGGCGTGACGTTCAGTATCTGCGTTCGCGAGCGGTACACGGACGACGACGGCGCCGACCGGATCCGGTACGGCGTGGCGGTGACCACGCGCCTCCCGGGGGTCGGGACCCTGTGTCCGTTCGCGTCGGCGGACGGCGCGGTGGCGACTCAGTCGCTCGTCAACGTCGACCTGGGGCGGAAGGGGATCGAGTACCTCGCCGACGGCCTCGCGGTCGACGACGCCTTGGAGGCGCTCTTGAACGCCGACGAGGGGAAACCTCAGCGTCAGCTTCACGGCGTCGACGCCGACGGCACGTTCGCCTTCTCGGGCGACGAGTGTAACGACTGGTACGGCCACGTCGTCGGCGAGAACTACACGGTCGCCGGCAACCTCCTGACGGGCGAAGCCGTGATCGACGACACCGCGGCCGCCTACGAGTCGGACGCTCACGGCGACGCCCCGCTCGCCGAGCGACTGATCGACGCGCTCGCGGCGGGCCACGCCGCCGGCGGCGACAAGCGGGAGGACCTGGCGGTCCAGTCCGCGGCGCTACAGGTGACGAACACGGAGCACGAGACCGACGACCCCTACTACAACGACCTCCGCGTCGACGCGAGCGAGACGCCGGTGGCGGACCTCCGCGAGACGTACGAGACGGCCAAGCGCGGCTACGAAGCCGTGATGGCGAAGTACGCAGACGGGGAGTAAGGGGCGCCGCCGGCTCGCTACACGTCCAGCCGCGCGAGGATCGGCAGGTGGTCCGACGGGTATCGCCCCCGGTCGTCGCGGTCCGCGAGCGTCGCGAACGCCTCGACGCCAACCCCGGGCGAGACGAGCGCGTGGTCGATCCGGCGCCCGTCGATCAGTCGCGCGAAGTCGGTGAGACTCGTCTCCGGGCCGTGTCGGAGGTCGGCGGCCGCGGCCGCGTCGCGGAGCTCGACCCGGTCGCCGCCGGCCTGAGCGCCGGCGACGCCGCCCCTCTCCGCTTCCGGATCGTCGCCGACGAGGATCCGATGCGGCTCCGATCCCGGCGTACAGTTGAAGTCACCGACGAGCACGGTCGGCGGCGTCGAGCCGTGACCGTCGCCGGCCTCCTCGGTCCCGCCTCCCGCGATGGCCGGGAGCCGCTCGCGGAGCAGTCGGGCCGCCTCGCGGCGCGCCCTCGCGGCGACGTGGTCGAAGTGCGTGTTGGCAACGAGGACCACGGTGTCGTCGTCGACGGCGCGGACCCGCGCCCACGTCGCGATCCGCGGATGGGCGGCTCCCCAGCTGATCGACGGCTCGTCCGGCGTCTCGGAGAGCCAGAACGTGTCGCTGTCGACGACCTCCCAGCGATCGGCTCGCACGGCGATCGGACACCCCTCGCCCTCGCCGTCGGCCTTCCGCCCCCGACCGACGAACTCGTATCTCGGGAGTCGCTCGCGCAGGTCGCGCCGCTGGCCGGGTACCGGCTCCTGAAAGGCGGCGATGTCCGGATCGTGGAAGCGGACGAGTCGGCCGACGGCGTCACGACGGTCGTGCCACGCGTCGTGGTGGTCGCCCTGGTTGGCGTAGCGGACGTTGTAGCTCAGCACCCGGATCGCGGTCATTACGATGGGGGTCGCAGGGGAGGCGATTAAAAGCGTGGGAACGGGCACCGTCCGATCGCTCCGACTGCCCCCGCACCCGGCACGAACCGCCGGCGACGTATCCAGCGGCGCGGCGGGCGACGCGTTTCGTCTCCCTTACGCCGAGAACTCGTACAGCTCGTCGCCGACGTGGTGGATCGACTCGACGACTTTCCCGCTGTCCCCGGCCATCGCGTCGCCGTCGACCAGCGCGCGGCCGACCGCGAGCACCTTCTCGTGGGTTTCCTCGGCGATGACGACGAGGTCGCCCTCGCGGATCTCCGGGTCGGCCTCGACGATCCCGGGTCGCATCACGTCGGCTCCGTCGGAGACGAACGAGATCGCGCCCGCGTCGACCGTGACGATCCCCGTCTCCGGCTCGTAGTCGTTCGCGCCGCGGACGGTGAGGAACGGCTCGTCGTCGTCGACGTAGAACACCGCCGGGTCGCCGTCGACCAGCACGAGCTCGTAGTTCGCGTCCACGAACTCCACGAGCTCGAAGGTGTCGCCGTCGATGTCGACTCCCAGATGGTCGCCGACCGCCTCACGGATCGCTGTGATGTCGTCGCTCCGGAGGTGGTGCCGCGATTTCACTTCCATGCGGGCCCAGTCGGCCGCTCGGCCGATAAATGGACCGCTCCGCCGGTGCCTGCCGGGTCGAGTCGCCGGGAGCGCCGGGGCTCTCACGCGGTTGGACCGATCAAAACGGCCTTAAACCACCTCTTCTAATCCGTTGGTATGCTCAACCCGCTCATCACGAACGTCGCGAACATGCCCGCGATCGTTCTCGGGGTGATCGCGACGCTGCTGGTCGTCTTCATCAGCAGCCTGAAAGGGACGGGGTGGGAGCCCACGACCGACATCTCGGATGAGGTACTCCAACGACGCGCCTCGGCGGTCCCTGAGACCGAGTTCCCCGAGCCCGGGAACCGCGCCATCGGCGGCGGCGGTGGCGGCGGCGGAGCGATCCCCGCCGGCGGCGAGGGTGGGGAAGGCGAACTGGAGGACGGCGAGGCCGGCGGCTCCGCCCCCGGCGACATCCCCGAAGACGAGGTCGAGTACTTCGAGGTCGAGTTCGTCAAGCAGGGCGAGACGGTCGAGCTCTCCAACGACCAGCCGATCCTCGACCAGGGCGAAGACGAGGGGTGGGACCTCCCGTACGCCTGCCGACAGGGCCAGTGCGTCTCCTGTGCCGGTCGGATCGCCGACGGGCCCTCGGAGGACTTCGTCGAGCACGACAACCAGCAGATGCTCGAAGAGGCCGAGATCGACGACGGCTACACCCTGACCTGCGTCGCGTACCCCCGCGACTCCTTCAGCATCGAGACGGGCGAGGCGCCGTAGGCGTCGCCCGGTCGGTCGCTGCGTTCCCCTCGCACTTCCGTTCCTCTCCGCCTCTTCGTCCCCTCCGCGTTTCCGCTCTTCCCCGCGTTTCCGCTCCTCCCATATCGACCGCCCGCTCGCGACACCCTTTTTCGCTTCTCGACCGAACGTCCGGTATGTCCGTCATCACGGTCCTCGGCGTCGGTGCCGCCGCGCTCCTCGCCGCGATCGCGGCCGCGGTCGTCTACCGCGACGCCGAGTCGGTCGGCGTCGACCTCGGATCGCCGCTCCTCTGGGCCGCCTTCGTCGTGGTCACCTCCGGCATCGCCGTCGTCACCGTGCTCCTCGTCCCCGACGCGCCGATCCCCGGCGTGCTCGTAGTCGCGGCGCTGGGGCCCCTCCTGTACCTCCTCGAGCGCGACGACTCGATGCACGGCGACGGACCGGCCGACCCGACGCGCCTGCCGAACGACGGGGAGGAGTCGGACCGCCCGGACGAGTGACCGCCCTGCGGCGTGACGAACCGCCACGCTCCCGCGGGATCGACGATGACACAGTTCCTTTCTCGCTTTCGCCGTGCTCGCAAACCGCAAGCTTCCATAGGCTCGGTCGCAAAGGATAGGTAATGAGCGACGAGAGCCTCGCGGACCGGGTCGAGGAGTGGATGGTCGGACAGATGCCGATCATCCAGATGCACGGCGGCACGAGCGTCGTGCGCGAGGCCGATCCCGAGAGCGGCGAGGTCGTCGTCGAGCTCGGCGGCACCTGTTCCGGCTGCGGCATCTCGAACATCACCGCCGACAACATCCGCCGGGACCTGATCATGGACTTCGACGAGGTGGAGAACGTGACGGTGCGGACCGCCTCCTCCGGCGATCAGGGCGCCTCCACCGTCGAGGGCGGCCGCGGCGGCGAACTGAAACACGAGACCGAGTCCGCGAACCACTTCTGAGACGCTCCTCGCGGAGCGCTCCCGCCGCCCCTACAGCGGCGTGAACGGGAGCGTCGCGAGCGAATCGGCCCCGTAGTCGAGCGCCTCCGCCTGCGAGGTTCCCTCCGGCGTGATCAGGTCGATCACGCGGGGGGCGTTCCCGGCCGCTCCCTCGCGCGCCCCGCCGAAGATGAAGCCTCCGGCGCTCTCCTGTACGTCACGGAACGCGCCGTAGTCCTCCGAACCGACCGCCGGAAGGACCTCCCAGTCGGCGATGTCGGCCCCGCTCACCGCCGTCTTCGGTATCGAGACGACGGCGACGTTCGACTCGACGTCGGCGAACCGCTCGGGCGTCCCGTGGCCGTTCCCGTCGGCGTCGACGACGCTCCCGGCGAAGCCGCTGGCTGCGACACGGTACTGCCACGGCTGGGCGAACTCGGCGGTGACGCTCAGGTCGCCGAGCTCGGTCGTCCGTCCGCCGTCGGCGTCGGGGTCGCGCAGGTAGACGACGAAGTAGTGCGGCGAGAACGTGCCGCCGAACGCGTCGTACAGGTCCTCGACCTCGAAGGCGAACCGGTACTCCTCGTCGGTCTCTAAGACGCGGAACGAGCGCAGGTCGAAGGCGCCCTCCCGGAACGCTCCGTCGGTGGGATAGGCGTACTCGCCCGGCCCGTCGTCGTCGCCCGCCGGGTCGGTCAGTTCGGCGACGAGGTCACCGGGCGCCACCGTCACCGTCTCGGCCGCGAGCTCCTCCCCGGTCTCGGGGTCGCGAACGGCGACGTCGTAGGTGTCGATCGCGGTGATCCGGTAGCCGAGCGCCACCGTCTCGTTCGTCGCGTTCGGGGGGAGCCGGACGTTGGCGAGCGTCTCGACCTCGCCGTCGACGACGACCTCGACGTTCGTGCCGCCGACGAACCCGGCGTCGTTCGACCCCGTCGCCGTGATGAACGGCTCGTCGAGGTCGGCCTCGTCCGCGATTTCGATCGAGAGGTCCTGCTCCGGCCGCTCGTACCGCGGGAGCCGACCGATTTCGTCCCCGCGACCCGGACGCAGTCGGACCGCCGCCCCGCCGCTCGGTGCGGTCGACGCGAGCAGCGTGGTCGAGGGATCGACGACCGCCTCGTCGATTCGCGTCGCGGTCGGGTCGGCGTCGACGCCGGCGCCCACCGCGTCGCCGTAGATCTCGGCAACGTACTTCGGGCCCGAGCGGTCGC
This sequence comes from Halorubrum sp. FL23, assembly GCF_052439115.2. Lineage (NCBI taxonomy): Archaea > Methanobacteriati > Methanobacteriota > Halobacteria > Halobacteriales > Haloferacaceae > Halorubrum > Halorubrum sp. FL23. The sequence goes on along the minus strand of NZ_JBQVRO020000003.1, from coordinate 346,712 downwards.
GTCCGCGACGCTTCTCGCTTCCGTTTCCGCGCCCGCGGTCCTTTCCGCGTCCACCTGCGTTACCGGGCGCGTTGCCGGAATTTCCGGGCGCGTTACCGGAGTTGCCGGGCGCGAGGAAGTCGAGGGGCACGTCGACCGCGCGGCCCGCCCCGTCGGTCATCACGCCGAGGAACCACTCCTCGCCGTGCCGACGCGCGATCGCGAGGTAGTCGCCGATCGCGGAGCCGACGACGCGGGTCTCGTCCCAGCCCGCCGCCGGCACCGCCTCGACGAACCCGAACTCCGGCTTCGCGTCGAAGTTCTCGTTTTCGGGGACGTACCCCTCGTACTCCGCCGGGATCGGCGACGGTTCGCCGGGGGCGGTGACGGACACCGCGTTGAGGTTGAACCCCCCGACGTCGCCGGTGAACCCGTCCTCGCCGTCCTCGTAGTCGAGTTCGACCGCGACCTCGTTGTCGCCGGCGGCGAGCTCCACCTCGGTCGTGAACACCTGCCAGTCGTCCCAGTAGGCGGTGAAGGCGGGCTCGATCGTCTCGGTCTCGCCGTTGACCCGGAGCGTCGCCCGCGGCCCCCCGGCGTCGATCACCCGCCGCGCGTTCTCCTCGGGGGCGCTCGCGTACCGGAGGTGGAGCGAGTAGGTTCCCGGTTCGTCGACGCCGCGCACGACGTACCTCACCGACGAGCCGCTCGGCGCGCGGTTGGGATCGACGGCGACGTGGTTCGTGCCGAACGCGTCCCGCCACGTGTCGTCGGTGACCAGCCCGTCGCGGTCGCCGGCGGCGGCCTGAACCCCCTCGCCGACGCCGAACGTCTCGTCGACGTACCCCTCGATCCGGTCGGCGGCCATCTGGAGCCCGCTGAGGTACGTCGGGTACATCGCGAGCTGCTTCGCGCGGGTCGTCTGGATCTGATCGCCTCGGTCGTCGCCGAAGGTGATGTCGAAGATCCCCGGCTGGAAGCTCACCGGTCCCGCGAGATTCCGCGTGAACGGGAGTGTGACGTGGTGATCGCGGCCCACGTTCGATCCGAGCTGGCCGAACCCGTCGTACTCCTGTGCCTTGACGACCTCGCGGTTCGCCACGTTCGGGTAGGTGCGGATCTCGCCGGTCGGCTTGATCCCCTCGTGGATCTCCAGGAGCTGCCGGTTCGCGGCCGCCTCGCGGATCACCAGCCGGTGGTGGTTCACCGCGAGCTGGTTGTGCTGGTTGTGCGTCGGCTCGGCGCCGTCCCCGTCGATCCCGAGGCCCGGGTCGGAGACGTACCCGTTCTTGATCGAGCCGATCCCCTGGCTCTCGTAGCCCGCGAACACGTCCTCGTCGACGATCGCGGACTCGTATCCGGGGAGGTTGCCCGCGGTCTCGTTGTGGATCGTCATCTCGACCGGGTCGGGAAGCGACGCGCCGAACCCGGTTACCTCGGGCACGTCGAAGTCCGGGTACGAGTCGCTGACGCCGAAGCCGAAGCCGGAGCCGTCGCCGGGGTAGGTGTCCCACCCCTCGTTCCACCCCTCGACGAGCACGCTGTCGATCCCGTTCTCGCTCGCGAACCGCATGTACCGCTTCATCCGCTCGGTCCGGGCGCCGTGGACGTAGCTGGCGGGATTCCCGCCCTCGCCCGCGATCGCGCCGTCGGACTTGTACTCCCAGTTGGCCGAGCCGGCGATCATCGTCCACCAGATACCGACGTACTTCCGGGGCTCGATCCAATCGGTGTCGGCCGCTCCGCCGACCGTCGGCAGCGCCGACTCGTCGAGGGGATCCGAGAGCAGCGGGACGAGCTGCGACTCGATCAGCTCGCCGGGGCGATCGACCAGCTGGATCGTCCGCCACGGCGTGGTCGCCGGGAGCTCCAGCGACGCCTTCGTCCCGTCCGGCAGCGGGGTGAGTTCGGTGCGGAACCCGGTCCCGCCGCCGTCGTCGCGGGGGGCGAGCGTCGCCGCGGCGTAGTCGTCGAGATTCGACTCGTGAACGCTCAGGTACGCGTCGCCGGCGTCGACGGTCAGGGGCGTGTGCGCCCCCGTCCGCACCGGCGTGTCGGTCGGTCGCGTCTCGCGGGTCCCGCCCGGAATCTCCGAGAGGGGCGTCTCCGCGTACTCCTGTTCGAACCGCGGGTTCGTCACCTCGTTCGCGATCCACCACGCGTCGTAGTCGGCCGCGAACTCCACGCCCGTGTTCTCCGTCTCGATCACCGCTCGGTCCGCGTTGCTCGCGAAGCCGTCGCCGAGGACGACCCGCAGTCCGACCCCGTCGTCGAACACCCGAATCTGGAGGGTGGCGCGGCGCCCGGCGGTGGCGTCCGCGTCGGACTCCGCTTCGTCGCTCGCCTCCGTCAGCCCGACGCTGAGCTGTTCGTACGCTTCGGACACCTCGTCGAACGCGCCCCAGACGGGGTCCCACGTCTCGGTGGCCGTCTCGCGTTCGGTGCCGGTGACGGTCAGCGGAACGTCGCTCCCCCCCGTCGCGCTCGCCGCTCCGAACGCCGGCTGATTCCGGAACTCGAACCCGACCGGCGACGGCTCGACGTACGTCGTCCCGCCGCGGGCGACCTCGTAGGTCGGCGTTCCGTCGGCGACGTCGACCGTCACCGCGATCGATCCGTCCGGCGACGAGACGGTCTGTACCGCGTCGTCGTCGCCGTTTACTACCCCGTCGGCGGCCGACCCGGACACGTCCCGCGAGTACGCGGCCGCGGCCACGAGCGCGCCGACGCCGCCGAGGAATCCCCGACGGCTGGTCTCTTCAAATTCGTGCTGAGATTCTTTCTCACGCATTCCGGATCGGTCGTGTATGCGATGAATGATAATGTTATTGTAACGAACGAGAGGTGTTTCGTCCGTCCGTAACCGAGTAAAAATATATGCGACGCCGCGGCGGCGGACCGGCGCTCCCTTACAGCGCGTTCTCGAGCGCCGTGGCCACGCTTCGGGCCTTCTCCGCGAGCGACGCCGGTACCGTTCCGGCCGCCTCCGCGTCTCGCAGTTCGTCGTCGTCCACGCGTTCGACGGTCCCGTCGGGGTGTTTCATCACGTCGACGTGGAGGTCGACGTAGCGGGCGGCGTCCGGGAACACCTCGACCGGGGTACAGACGTTGACGTAGGTCCCGCGCACCGTTCCGTCGCGCCCGCGGTACGTCGTCGGGTACCACCACCGGCCCTCCTTCAGACTGGTCTCCGCCACGTCACCGGCTTCGCGGGGGACATCCAACCCGTCGTAGGTGCCGCCGCCGGTCATCTCGCGCTCGACCGTCACCGACCCCTCGGCGTCGACCGCGGTCACCGTCGCCTCGCCCAGCGTGATCAGCCGCCCGTCGGGCTTGCCGTGTTCGAGCCGGATCGCGTCACCCTCGGTCGGCCCGAACGCGTCGGTCACGACCCCGAACGGGAACGCGGCGTCGGCGTCGGGGTCGCAGAGCGCCTCCGCGAGGTCGACCCCCGCGGACGCGTCCGCCGACCCCGCCTTCACCCGGTGGTGGCCCGGCATGGTCGCGGTCGCCTCGCGGCGGCGGTCGTCGAGCCCGAACCGGCTCTCGCGGCCGAACCACACCCACACGCCGGCGTTCGGGGTCGCCAGCGTCTCCGCTTGGACGTGTTCCGCCCCGTCGAGAACGCCAACGCCCCCGACCGCGTCAACGGCGTCGTTGAGCCCCTCCGCGGCGTCGACCGCCCGATCGAGTCCGGCCGCGAGCGCCTCGGTGTCCGCGTCGATCGCGGGCGGCTTCCAGACGGCGCGCCACCCGTCCGGCGGCTCCAACTCCAGCAGGTCGAGCATCCCCGAGAGCTCTCGGGCCGCCTCGTCGTTCCGCACGTCGACGCGCGTGCCCGACCCCGGTTCGAGCGCGACGAGACCGTCGCCCGCTCGCAGCGACCCGTCGAGTTCGGGTCGGCGCTCCGTCCACGGCGCCGCTGACTCGCGGACCTGCACGCGCACCGGATCGCCCGTCTCGACCCGGTCGTCGACGCTTCCGTACGGGAGGTACCCTTCGACGGTGCCGTCGCCGTCGCCGACCTGAAGCCGGACGACCGCCCCGCCGCCGAGGGTCTCGGTCACCCTCCCGTCGAGGACGGTCCCGGGCGGGGTCGGGTCGGTCCACGCCAGCGCGTCGAGGCCGGCGTCGGTCAGGAGACCGCGGAGGCGCCCGACCGCGTCCGGGTCGCCGTGCGCGCCGACGCCCTGCCGGTCGTCGGTGGTCGCGATCCGCGCGTCGGGCGGGTTGCTTCCGAACTCGGCGTCGAAGCGCCGCCGGATCGGCGCCGAGGCGTCGACGACCTCGTGGCCCGCGTCGAGCAGGGCCTCGGTGAGCGCCGTCGCGTAGATGCCGCGCACCCGGACGTTCATAGCTCGTCGGGGTCGCGCGCGAACCGGACGCGGTCGTGGACGGTCGCGCCGAGCGAGAGCTCGACGAGGACCGGCGTCTCGTCGCCTCGCCCGCTCCCCTCGTCGCCGCCACCCGTCGCCCGGAGCACCCGCCCGCCCTCGATCGGGACGCCCCAGCCGTCGAGCGAGAGGTAGCCGCGGAGGTCGCTCCCGTGGGTGAACAGCTCCACGTCGGCCGTCGCGTGCTCCTGTCTCTCCGCGGCGCTGTGTGCCATCTCCATGTCGGAGTAGCAGGGCCCCGTCGGCTCGAAGAACTCCCGGAGGCGGTCGGCGTCCTCGTCGACGAGCTCGGCGACCCGGTCGGACGCCGTCGCGATCGCGTCCGCGTCGAGTCCCGCCTCGCGGAGGGCCCGCTGGGTCCGTGCGTCGAAGTGCATACCGGCCCTTCGGCCGCCGCGGTTTCAATCCTGTCGGCCTCCGTCGAGCGCGTCCCGGCCCCTCCCCGACCTCGCCCCGATCCTGCCTCGATCCCGCCTCGATCCCGCCCCGATCCCGCCCCGCCCGCATCCCGACCGTATCCCGACCGCGCCCCCGAATCCCGCCACGGCTTAAGTCGCCTCAGTCCGAACCCGGTGGCATGCCATCTCGATCGGACCCGGTCGAGTCGCGCGCCGACGACGACCGCGACCTCTACGACATCGCCACGTGGGAGGAGCGAACCTCCCTCGACGGGCTCTCGGTCGCGTTACACTGGCTCATCACCCGGTCGGCGAAGGCGCTCGTCGTCTTCGTCGCCCTCCTCGGACTCCTCGCGATTCTCGGATCCTTCGGGCTCAGCCTCGTGTTCGACCCGGCGGTCGCGATGCTCGTCGGCCTCTCGGCCGTCCCCGCTTTCGGGCTCGCCGCGTACGTGTACGTCTCCGACGTGACCACCGGGGAGCCGCTCTCGCTGCTGGTGGCGACGTTCCTCCTGTCGATCCTCACCGCGACGTTCGCGGCGGTGCTCAACAGCGAGCTCCAACCCTTCTTCAACCCGCTCGGCTTCCCCGGGCTCGTCCTCTTCTTCTTCGTGATCGTCGGCCCCATCGAGGAGTCGGTGAAGCTGCTCGCGGTCCGGCTGTACGCGTACACCGACGACCGGTTCGACGCGGTCATCGACGGCGCGGTGTACGGCGCCATCGCCGGCCTCGGGTTCGTCGTCATCGAGAACCTGGTGTACATCGCTCAGAACGTCGAGCTGGGGGAGCTGTCGCTCAGTATCGCCGCGCTCGGCGCGGGCGACGGGATCACGGCGCTCCGCGCGCTCGCCGGGCCGGGTCACGTCATCTACTCCGCGTTCGCGGGGTACTACCTCGGGCTCGCGAAGTTCAACCCCGAGAACCGCGGCCCGATCATCGTGAAGGGCCTCGTCATCGCCGCCGTGATCCACGCGCTGTACAACTCGCTGGTCGGGCCGGTCACGACCGTGGTCTCGGTGGTGACCGGGCTCCCGCGGGTCGCCGCGCTGTTCGTCTTCGTCATCCTGTTCCAAGGCGCCTTCGGGTACGTTCTCGTCCGGAAGCTCCGGCGGTATCGAGACGCGTACCTCGAAACGCGCGACGCGGTCGACCCGGCCGTCGAACCCGAACTGACCGAGTTCGAGGACTGACGGGGGTGTCGTCGGGCCGGCTCTCTCGGGCCGGCGGCTTATTCCGGCGGCGAGTCGACGCGGGACCGGTCGCCCGTCCCGCCGGTGAGCGCGCTCGCGAGCGCGCCCTTCACCACCACCTCGTCGCCGAGTTCGGTGAGCCGCACTTCGGGGACGTTGATGAACACCATGTCGGCGAGCTTCTCGCGGATCGGGTCGAGCACGCGCTCGGGGTTGTTGAGCGCGACCGCGCCGCCGACGCTCACCACGAGCGGGGCGTACGCGTGAATCACGTTGGCGACTCCCATGGCGTTCCAGTGGGCGACCTGATCGATCACGTGGTCGGCGAAGATGTCCTCGCCGGCCGCCTCGAACACGTCGACCGCGGAGAAGTCGGGGTCCTCGATCGGCAGCGAGGTCTCGATCGGATCCTCCTCGTGGAGCTCGCGGGCGTACTTCGGGATGTTGTTGCCCGAGCAGTACCCCTCCCAGTGGCCGTCGAGACCGCAGCCGCAGGTCATGAACCCGTTCGGGTCGACGGTCATGTGGCCGACCTCTCCGGCGTTGCCGTCCCATCCCGAGAGCACGTTGCCGTCGACGGCGACGCCGGCGCCGATCCCGGAGGAGATGGTGAGGTACACCATGTCGTCGGGGTTGCGCTCGGAGTGGAACCGCTCGCCGATGACGCCGGCGATGGTGTCGTTGTGGAGGTGGACCTCGTCGGTTTCCAACAGCTGCGAGACGGGTCCGACGAGGGGTATCCGCTCGATGGTGTCCGGGAGGTTCGCCGGGCCCTGCACGACCCCGGCGGCCAGATCCAGGGGCCCGATCGAGCCGATCCCGGCCGCGACGGCCGCGGTCGGGTCGATGCCGGCGTCCTCGCACGCGCCGCGGATCACGCCGAGGACGGCCTCGGTGACCGCGATCCCGTTCGGCCCGCGCGGGGTCCCTCGCGAATCGGATCCGAGGATCGTCGCGGTCTCGTCGCCGACGACCGCCCGGACGTTGGTCGCTCCGAGGTCGGCGCCCACGTAGTACATCGGATAAACCCGCGAACCGGTATCACTTAAGCGGGACGCTTCGGGGGGAGACGCGCCGGCGCGCACCGCTCTCGGGATCGCGCGCGTCGGCCTCCCGAATTCCGGAATTTCGGCCGTAACGACGCTGATACCCGATTACGACGCCGAGCGCACGAACGTCACCGGGCAGGGCGACGAGAGCAGGACCTCCTGCGCCACGCTCCCGAAGACGGCCTTCCCGGTCGGCGACCGGCGGCGTCCGCCGACGAGGACGCGGTCGGCCCCGACCGCGGACGCCGCCTCGACGACCTCGTCGGCGTGGTCGCCGACGGCGCCGCGGATCGAGTGCGACACGCCGGCCTCGGTGAGCGCCTTCGAGAGTGTCCGCGTGGTCGTGTGTCGCTCGGCGACGGCGTCCGGGGTCGACCCCTCGCTCGCCTCGTCGACGCCCAGCCGCGACCTGACCTCCTCGAACTCCTCGTCGGCGAACACGTGGGTCAACACGATCTCCGCGCCCGCGGGCTCGGCCACGGCGATGGCCTCCTCCGCGAGCCGTTCTGTCCGCGCTTCGTCTTCTGTCCCGACCGCTAGCATGACCGTCTCGATGCTCATACTTCACCTTCGCCCCCTGACGGCTTAAACGATCCGAATAATTAACTCGATTCTGAATAAACTTTACACCGATCGATCCTGACGTTCTCCGCCCCGCGTCGGACGCGTTCAGTCATCCACGGTCTCGAATCCGCGACTCCGGCCGTCGTCGACGGTCGAGAACCGCGAGAACCCGTCCGCGTCGCTTCGACGGACCGTCAGACGGCGGCGCGAGCGACTCCGGTCTCCGGGTCGAACGTCCACTCCTTCGTCTCCGGCTCGCCGTCGACGCGCTCGTACGCCGTGCCGTCGACGCTGAGGACGGACGGCGGCTCCGCGAGTCGGGCGACGCGCACCTCCGTCACCGAACACCCCCCGGGGGTCTCGACGCGGACCGCGCCCGTGTCCGGCTCCCGGACCGCGGTGATCGTCCCGCTTTCCCCCCCGGTGCGACCGTGGTACTCGAAAGCGACCGCCTCCGGCTCGCCGTCCGGGTCCGATTCGAACTCCACGCGGAGCCGCAGGCTCCACGGGCCCTCCCCCACGTGCTGGCTCGCTTCGCGGGTCGGCACGATGCTTCCCGCCCGAACGAACAGCGGCACCGTATCGAGCGGCACGTCGCGGTCGAGGACCTGGCTCCCCGCGTACCGCTCTCCGGTCCAGTAGTCGACCCACTCGCCGTCCGGGAGGTAGATCTCGCGCCGGCCGTCGTCGGACAGCACCGGCGCGATCATGAGCTCTTCGCCCACGTAGTGTTGGGTGTCGATCGCCCGCGCGGCCGGGTCGCCCTGATGCTCCAACACGAGCGGACGCATGACCGGGAGTCCCTCGCGGCTCGCCCGCTCTCCGTACGCACAGAGATACGGTAACAGGCGGTACCGCTCCTCCGCGTGCTCGCGGACGATCCGCTCGGCCCGCTCACCGAACTCCCACGGCTCCCGGGGCGTCGTCCCGTGGAACCGCGCGTGGCTGTTTCCGAGGAGCGCCCACTGCGCCCAGCGGACGTACAGCTCGGTCGAGGGCGTGCCCCGGAATCCGCCGATGTCGGCCGCCCAGAACGGGAACCCCGACAGCGCGAGGCTGAGCCCTCCCCGCAGGCTCGCGGCCATCGACTCGAAGGAGGTGTTCGGATCGCCGCCCCAGTGGATCGGGAACACCTGATCGCCCGTCCACGCGGCGCGGACCCACAGCGTCGGCTCCGTCCCGGCCGATCGCATCGCGTCTCGCACCGTCCGCTGGTACGCTCGGGGGTACCGGTTCCGCATCGCCGCGCCCGTCCGCCCGTTGGCCAGCACCGCGTCCCGCGGCAGGTACTCCCCGAAATCGAGCTTGAAGGCGTCCACCCCGAGCTCGGTGAGCTGTCGGTGTCGCTCGGCCCACCACTCCCGCGCGTCCGGGTCGGTGAAGTCGACGATCGCTCCCCTGTTGTCCGCGCTCAGCCGCGACAGGACGTACGGCGATCCCGACCCGTCCTCGACGAAGTATCCCTTCCGCGCGAACTCCTCGAACAGCGGCGAGTCGACCTGGACGTAGGGGAACTCCCACAGCGAGACCCTGAACCCGTCCGCCGCGAGTCCGTCGATCATCGCCGCCGGCTCCGGGAACGCGTCCGTGTCCCACCGCAGGTCGCACATGTCGTCGAGCGACATCCACGCGGGGTCGATATGCAACACGTCGCAGGGAATCGACCGCTCGCGGAGCCGCGCCGCGACGGACTCCACCTCCTCGCGGGACTCGTAGCTCAGCCGCGACATCCACACGCCGAACGTCCACGGTTCGGGGCGATTCGGTCGCCCCGTCATCGCGGTGTAGCGGCGGAGGATCGACTTGAACTCCGGACCGTGCACGAACACGAACCGGAGATCGTCATCGTCGACGCGTATCCTGTTCGTCACCGACGACGACGCTCCAACGTCGAAGCGCGTCCGGTGAACGGTGTCGACGAGGAGGCCGTATCCCCGCGTCGAGACGAACCACGGGACGTTCTTGTACGCGCGCTCGGTCTCCGCCCCGTTCGGCTGCGTGATCCACGACTCGATTTCGCGGCCGCGCTTGTCGAACTCGGTGAACTTCTCGCCGAACCCGTAGATCCGTTCGTCCGGGCGCAGCGCGAACGCGGTTCGGGTGGTGTCGACCCGGAGGGGCCACCCGTTCACGACCTCCTCGTCGAACCCGAGCGGTCGGCTCCGCACCGCCCCCTTCGCGTTCCGGTCGGACCGCTGCTCGCTCAGCAGCGATCGGCCGTCCGCGTCGGACACGTCGAACGCCCACTCGTCGGTCCCGACCCGGAGGGTCAACGCCGACGTCTCGACGAGAAGGGCGCCCTCGGTCTCGGTGACCGAAAGCGACACCGGCTCGCGGATCGCTTCCGGCGCGTACGTCCGGGGCCCCTCCGCGGCCGGGGCTTCGGGGTTCGTCCGCAGCTCGAACCGAAATATCCCCGGCGCGTGGAACCGGATCGACACCGGGACGGTCCGCGTCACGTCTCGCTCGTCGGCCTCCACCGCACACGAGAGCGTCACCGTCCGATCGCTCACGTCGTAGGAGTCGACGGCGGACACGACGATCGCTGACATGTGTCGCGGTTCACCCCCCACCGACTTTTGTATGCCGGTCCGATCGGTCTCGGACCGGCCCGGTGAGCAGTTGAGCGCCTATCGGTGGATCCGCCGCGTGAAGGCGAAGACGAAGAGCGCGATCAGGAACGCGCCGATGAACCCCTGAATCGCCGAGAGCGCCTCGACGAACAGGGTGGCGCTGTCCGGCGCGCCGAGGACGAAGGCGACGAACGACTGGAGCGAGAACACGAACGCCTCGGTCACGGTGTACTCCGTTTGGAGGGGGTCGGCGGCCCAGTACGTGGCGCCGAACGCGGCCACGACGGCGAACGAGGAGAGCACGACGAGGTACGGTCGCTCACCGTACCCTGTCGTCGTGGCGAGCAGCGCCGACCGCCCCCACCGCGTCGCCGCCGCGATCCGACCGATCGGGCCGGCGCCCCGGGTAAGCGCCTCGTGCCGGTGCTCGTACCGGTGCGCACACATCTCCCGGTAGAAGAGCGACCCCGCGCTGGCGTTGTCGCCCGCGTCGTCCGCCCCGCTCTTCGCGTACGCGTACGTCGCCTGCAGCGAGTCGTGGTCGAACTCGCGGCCGTGTCGGGGACACGCCGGGTCGTCGACGATGAACCGCCCGTCGTGTTCCGATCCGTCGCCGCAGTAGCAGGGGAGCGACATGGGGTCGACGCTGAACCGGTGGATCCGATGGTTGGCGCCGTCGAGGTCGAGCGCGTCGTCGTCGGTGAAGTCGAACCCGTCGTACTCCGTTCGGTGGAACCTGACTTGGTCGATCACCGTCGTGTCCGAGTCGCTCTCGAACCGCACGTTTCCGAGGGTCGTTCGGTGCGCGTCGTATATCACCGACCCCTCATCGCTGGGAGGCTGATCCAGCGTCCCCGTCTCGACCGTCGATCTCGCCAGATCGACGTACGCGACGCTCCCGTCGGTGTCGGGGTTCTGAAGCCGCAAGCGACCGATCTCCCCCTCGCGGACGCGAATCTCGCGACCGAACGCGATATCGTTACACGACAGTCGCCCGGTGATCACCGCCATATCCGCGGTTACGCGACCGGCGGTCGGTTCCACCCACCGACCGTCGGCGTCCGGGGGACTGTCGGCGAGGTTCGCGTCGTCGAGTTCGACGTCCCCGCGACACACCAGCCGATCGAGGCTGAGGCGCCCGCCGATGTACGACCGTTTGAAGTCGACCAGGTCGACGCACTCGCACGCCTGCAGCCTCACGTCTCGCCGGAACCCCGCGTCGTCGAACATGACGATGTCGCGGAAGTCGGCCGTGAGAAACGAGACGTGATCGCAGAACCGCGCGTCGCCGAAGCTCGTCGGATGGTCGAACTCGGCGTCTCGGAACAGCGCGGGGCGCCGGAACGTCGTCCCGTCGAACCGGACGATGTCGGCGAAGTCGGCGTGCGTGAAATCGATCCCGAACGGGATCTGTTCGAGGGCGGGATCGAGCACCTCACGGCCCGGAGACTCCGGCGGCGCGGCCCCGGAATCGAACACGGCGCCCGAGAAGTCGATCGGCTGTCTGAACTCCGTGCGGCGACACGAGACCGCGCCGATCGACGCGTGACGGAGATCGATCGTCGATCTGCTCTCCCCGCCGACGACCTGTGACTCGAAATCGAGAGGGTCGAGCTTCGCCCCGATGAACTGAAGCCGTCGCCGCCGCCGCTCGGGGTCGGCCGCCTCGTTCGCCGCTTCGATTCGACGGATCAGCAGCGTCGAGACGGGCTCCGCGTCGGGCCCCCGCGCTCCGGGGTCGCGGTGAAACGCGCAGTAGTCGGCGTCTCCCTCGGCGTCGTGGGGGCAGCGCCAGGCTCCGTCTCGAACGCCGGGCGTCGACGCGTCGATCCCCCAGTTCGGCGTCTCGTCGAGCCGCGGGAACGACTCGCGGTAGTCGGGGACCGGGAGGACGTAGCTACACGTGCCCTCCCGTCGGTCCGCGTTCGGCCCTGTGGTGTCAGGAACAGTCCCTCGCGTCACGGCTCGCTACCTCGCCGGAGACCACTAAACTGTTTGCAACCTCGCAGTTCCTCGGCGGCGACTGCCGACCCCCCGGCGGCGCGCGAACCGTTCAGTAGTCGGGGGCGTCGTCTTCGACTTCGCGCTTCAGCGAGTCGCGGCGCGACTTCGCGTCGCGGCCGGTCGCCTCCAGCAGGAAATCGTTTTTCGCGTCGACCGCGTCGGCGGCGGCGTCGGCGTTCCCCTCGGCGATCACGTCCTCGGCGGGGCGCTCCTCGAAGTGCACCGCGAGCTTGTCCTTCTTGCTTCCGTACTCGGCCGCGCCGGCCACGACGCGGTCGAACACGGGGTTGTCGGGGTCCTCGACGACGTACAGCTCGTGGCCCTGCCACTCCTCGGTGTCGGTGATGTCGCCGAAGTACTCCTCGACGGAGCCTTTCAGGTCGGGCATGCGGTCGTCCAGATGCTCGCCGCGTCGCATCTTGTACTCCTTCATGCCGCGTTCGTTCGACAGGGGGCCGTAAACCAGTTTCGTCACGGGGTCTTCGTCCGGTTCGCCGGCGGATAGCGATCTCCGGGCGAGCGAACGCCCGGGGAGGAGCGACCGCGACGGGTCCGGGCTCAGATCGGTCGCTCGTCGACGTACCCGCGCTTGCACTCGGGACAGATGTCGCCCGCGCGCATGGAGTTGCCGTCGGCGGCGCGAGTCATCTCGCACTCGGGGCAGTAGTACTCCGTCGTCACATCCGAGGTCGACGTCTCGAGCTCGGGGCTCTCGCCGCGGGTGATCCCGGCGCCCTCGTCGACCGTCCCGGCGGTTCCGGTCGGGGCGTCGGCCTCGCCCGCCGCCTGCGCCGGCGCCTCGACGTACTCCGCGTCCTCGTCGTCGGTCGGCGCGTCGGCGGCCTCGGGCGTGAGCCCGCCGCCGAACTCCACGTCGCCGGCGTCGCCGTCGCCGACCTCGGCGCTGAACCCCTCGTCCTCGCCGCCGTGTTCGGGCCACGGCGTCGGCTCTCCTTCGCCCTCGCCAGACTCGTCCACGTCGGGCCAGGCGCCGCGCTCGCGGTCGTCCGCGGCGTCGTCCTCCTCGTCGAGGATCACGCCGTCGTCGGTCTCTGCGTGCTCCTCGTCGGCAGGCGCTTCCGTCGCCTCGGCCTCGGGGTAGGCCGCGTACTCGCCCTCGTCGCGTTCGAGACTGTCGCCCGCGCCCGCGGCTCCGTCCGCGGGACCGTCGTCGATCAGCTCTGCGCCGTCGCCCTCGTCGGCGGCGTCCGTCTCCCCGTCCGCGCCCGCCGCCGGCGCGCGCTCCTCGCCGGGCGCTCCCGGCTCAGGCTCCGCACCTCCGGCGTCGACCGCCCCGCGTTCTGCGGGGCCGTCGTCGGCCGGTTCGGGCCCGTCATCGATGATCACGGCGTCGTCGCCGGCGTCGTCGTCGTCGACGCCGACCGCGGCCGTGGTCCCCGCGTCGGGCCCGACCTCGACGCCGCCGGTGCCGCCCTTGACGCCGCCGGTGTCGCCCCCACTGACCCCGGTGCCGGCCGATCCGGATTCCGGGCCGGCGTCGGGGTCCGTCCGCTCGTCGCCCGCGGCGGTGGCCTCGTCGGTCAGCTGCTCCATCGTCGTGACCTCGGTGTTCTCGCTGACCACCTGCGTCTCGCCGCAGCGAGCGCAGGTCTTTACCTCGGTGACGGTAGTGACGACCTCGTTCCCGTCCTCCTCGCGCTCGCGCCGTAGTTCGGGCTCGTCGAAATCGTGCCCGAGCAGACACCTGAGTCCCATTACGCTTCACCTGCGGTTCCGAGGGTAAAAAACGCCCCGTCCGGCGTCGGACGCCCGGCAGACGCGATCCGAGCCGGGTCGGGCCGATCCGGTCGCGCTCTCCGAATCGGCTTGCCGTCCCCGACGATTCTTTGTGGCTCGCTCACCAACCACTCGATCGTCTATGCCGACCGTATCCTACCAAGGCGAGGAGATCGAGTGCGAGAAGGGGGCGATCCTCCGCGACGTGTTGCGGGAGGCGGGCCTCTCGGTGTACAACGGCCGGTCCGAACAGCTCAACTGCCGCGGGATGGGGTCGTGTGGCACCTGCGCCGTCCAAGTCGACGGCGAGGTCAGCGACCCCGGCAAGAAGGAGGCGGCCCGTCTGTGGGCCCCGCCGCACCACCCGAGCCACGACGTCCGCCTCGCGTGTCAGGTCCGCGTCGAGGGGGACGTCGAAGTGACGAAGGGCCGCGGGTTCTTCGGTCAGCACATCTGACTCGGTCGTCGTCGCCGCATTCGCCGGCGCCGTGTTCGGAGCCTCCGCTCCGCTGCGACGCCGTCGCTCGTCGCCGGCCGGACCGACGACGGCGGCAGCGGCGCTCAGTGTCGTAATAAGAACCCGCGTCGGACGTGAATCCGGGGGCGGGCAGAAGTCTCGTTGTCGCGTGTCAGAGTCGCGTTCGGCGTCAGCCGGACCGACCCACCGTATCGGATCGGCTTACTGCCGAACGACGTTGGACGCGCGCGGCCCCTTGGGCGAGGACTCGATGTCGAACTCGAGCTCCTGGCCCTCTTCGAGGTCCGGCCCTTCGACGTCTTCCATGTGGAAGAACACGTCGTCGTCAGCGTCGTCAGTCTCAATAAATCCGTAGCCGCCAGTGTCGTTGAAGAAATCAACCTTTCCGGTCGCCATTGCATTCTAACGAACGCCCCCTCTGGGGATAAGGATTGCGAGTGTACGGTTACCACGTGTCTCGCCGGACAAACGTCTGCAGAACAGTCGAGGATCGAGACGATCGGTGACCGCACACGCGGTCTCCGGGCGAGACCCCGACCGATCCGACAGTTCAGCGACGAAAACGCTCCGAAGCGACGATTCGCCGATGCGATCGCCGCGGGGGACACCCGCGGCCGCTGCGCCGCTTCGGGTGGCGCCCCGACGCTTATGCCCGCCCGAGCCGAACCGAGTCCGCGTGTTCCGCCCCCTCCGCGAAAACGGCCCGGCGCTGCTCGTGCCGGCGGCGTGGACCGTCGCCGCCGCGGCGGTGCTCGGCGTCGTCTCGACCCACGCGCTGTTCGTCGCGCACCTCGTCATGAGCGCCCTCCTCGTCGGGTTCGTCGCCGCCTCCTGGCGGGATATGGCGGCGGGCGTGCTCCGGACGTGGAAGCTCGTGATTCTCGCGGGGACGCCCGTCACGCTCGCGGGCGTCGCGGGGTTTCTCGCGCTGGGCCGGTCCCTCGGCGTCCCGCCGGACGCTCTGCTCGCGCTCTCGCTGTACGGCTGGGCGCTCCTCCCGGCGGCCGGGTTCGTCTCTACCCGGAACCGCGTCGAGACGGGCGCGTGGATCTACGACGTCGGCGCGGTCTGCTGTGTCACTGGGGCGGTCGGCGTCGCGTTGGCGCCCGGCGCAACGTGGACCGCGGTCGCGCTCGGCGTCGTCGGCGCCGGGCAGACGGCCGGCATCCTCGACGCGACGCTCCGGTACTGAGCGCTCCCGACCGAAGTCGCGTGGAGTGTAACCATCCCACAGTATCTCCCGCTGGGGCCCGTACGCCACGTATGGTCGATCCGCAATCTCTCTACGTCGCGGCCACGGGCGCGCTGTTGCTCGTCGCGTTGGGGATCGGCGTCCACGTTCTCCGGAACATCGTGGGCGACGCGCGCGAGATCCGCCGGAGACGCCGATCCGGTGAACTGGAGCGGAACGGCGAGGAGGCGGCCGATCGGGCGTCCCGCCATTCGGAAGGAGTCGTCGGGGACGACGCTCCCTCGGTGCGGTGTCCGCGATGCGGAGCCGCAAACGACGCCGCGTTCGACTACTGTCGCCGCTGCGCGTCGCCGCTCCGCCCCGGCGCGTGATCGTCGCCGTCTGCGGGCTCGGGCCGCGTGTACCACCACGCCCACAGCAGCAACGCGCCCTGCAGCGGGAGCCGCGCCCACGCCGCCGCGCGGGCGACGCCCGAGAGGCGGTCGGGAACGAGATCGGCCGCCACGCCGTCGGTCGCCATGTACACGTTCGCGGGGAAGACGGCGCCGAGCAGCGCCATGAGCCCCCACGCCGACCCGCGTCGCGTCCGGTCGCACGCGACCCCCAGCCCCAGCCCGATCTCCGCGATCCCCGAGAGGTACACGAGGGCGCGCGGTCGCGGGAGTCCGGGCGGGACGACCCGCGCGAACGCCCTCGGCGCGAGGAAGTGCGTGATCCCCGCGACCACGTACGCCGCGCTCATCACGTAGCGGAGCGGGCGCTTCCGGTCCGCGAGCGCTCCGCCGTCGGAGCCATCGACGCCGTCGAAGTCGCTTCCGTCGTCGCTCATCCGCGTCAGTAGCGACGGCGGCGTAATGAGCGTTCCTGCCGGTCGGCATTCGAACGCCGGAAGACGTCGCTGCGCTCGCCTCCCGAGCCCCCGCTCGCTGCGCTCGCGGGGACGGGGGACGGCTCGATCCTCAGTCGCGTGCTCTGCAAGGTCCGATCGCCCCCGGTGTCGATCGACGAGCGCACCTCGGCGCCGGTGGCGTCGGCGTCCTGCTGAGTGCCAATCGTGGCGGTCACGTCGCGACACGTCTGGCCGCACTCGGTGATGCTCTCGATGGCGAACGCGAGCGACGGGTGGGGCGCGGCTGTCGGAACTCGCCCGCATGCCGTCTGTCGTTCCCGATTCACCCCACCCGACAGTTTATTTTCACTCGGTGAGTCGTGTACCGCAATATGGCTGGTTCGGACGACGATCCTCAATCCCGCTCTTTGGTCATCGGGACCTTCACCGCGATGTACGACCACTTCTGGAACGTCCTCTTCACCGGCATCGCCATCATCATCCCGGTGGTCATCACGCTCTACATCGCGCAGATGGCGGTCAGCCTCATCAGGCAAGCACTCGACCCGTTCATCTCGGTGTTGCGCTACTTCAACCTCATCCGGCCCTTCGAGCGCGTCGAGCTCTTCGGCCTCCTCATCGAACTGAACCTCTTCTCGTTCGTCATCGAGTTCCTCACCGAACTCATCGCCCTGCTCATCCTCTTCGGCATCGTCATGGTCGTCGGCGCGGTCGGCCACAATCGGTACGGCGAACAGATCATCGAATTCATCGATCTCACTATCGCCTCCATCCCCGGGGTCGGCACCGTCTACAAGAGCTTTCGCCGCATGGGCGACGTGATGCTCGACAACGAGGCCGAGAACTTTCAGGACATCAAGCTCGTTGAGTGCCTCGGCGAGGAGATGTACGTGCTCGGCTTCGAGACAAGCGCCGCCCCCACCAGCGTCGAAACCTCCGCCGACCACGAAGAGATGATGACGCTGTTCGTTCCCATGGCCCCCAACCCCGTCACCGGCGGCTTCCTCACGTACGTCCCCCGCGACCGAGTCTTCGACATCGACATGAGCATCGAAGACGGCGTCAGAAGCATCCTCACCAGCGGCGTCGCCACCGGGAAAGGAGCCACCGCCAAAGACCCGCTCTCCATGGACGACATCCAGAACGTCGCCAGCGTCGACCAACTACAGAACGCCTTCGGCTTCACACCCGACGAGAGCGAGAGCGACGAGTCCGACGAGTAACACCGCGGGTCGCGTTCGCGGCACGCGAAGAGCGCTGTGGTCTCGCCGGCCCAGGCCGACTGAACCGGCCGTGCGCAGTATCTCGCTCGATCTTCAGTCGCCACTCGTCGTGTCGGTGTGCGGAAACAAGAGTGCCGCCTCCCCGATTCGAACTCGCCGAGACACTCGCCCTCGCTCCGCTCGGGCTCGCGACTCGTCTGCTCAAATCGGTCCGGCGTCGTTTCTTCACCCGCTCGCTGTCGCTCGCGGGTTCGGAATATGCCGCCTCCCCGATTTGAACGGGGGACAGCTCGATCTTCAGTCGAGTGCTCTCCCAATCTGAGCTAAGGCGGCTCGCACTCGGACCAACGCCGATTCGAGACAAAAGGATTTCGAAAGGCGGCGACCGGATCGGCGAGTCGCAGCGCCGCCGCCGGCGACGCGATGTCGGTCCCCCCTATCGCCCGAGACCGCTCTCGACACTCGCTGAACGGCCCAGGAGCGACGGACAGGGACCTGCCAGATGGGAGCGTCCGGAGTCGAACCCGGGTCGTTCCGTCCGCGTTGCTCGCAGCGGCAGAGTGGGACCGCCGCACGGCCGCGGCGCTCGCGAGAGTACTCACGCCGCGAAAGTGGGACCGCCCGGATTCGAACCGGGGTCACGGGCACCCAAGGCCCGGAGTATACCACTAACCCACGGTCCCGTACTCACGTATACCCGCATGGGCCGGTAAAGCGTTTCGTTGCGCGGGCGAGCAGCGTTCGGTCGGGCCACGCTCTCGCCCGCTCGGCTCTCGCCCTCGACGATCCGCTGTCTACTCCTCGTTATCGCGCAGTTCGAGGTCGGCGACGATCTGGTAGGGTTCCGTCCCCTTCCGGATCGCATCGAGCATGAAGAACGCCTCGTCGGGGGCGAGGAAGTGCCTCGTGATCCCGCGACCGAGCGGCGTCGGCTCGAAGCCGTCGATGAACTCCCACTCCAGCAGCTTCCCGATCGCGTGTTTCGTCGGCACCTCGCCGATCATCCGGTCGTTGAGTCGCTTGGCCTTCTTGCCCGCGACGACGACGTTCGCCAGCGTCTCCTCGACCGCGGCGGTCTCGTCGTAGTGGGTCGCCACGTCCTCCATCTCGCCTTTGAGCAGGGTGAACGCGACCTCGTCTTCGGTGCGATCCATGGAGTTGTGGTAGACGCCGTCGGGCTCGACGAGGAGGTAGACGCGACCGCGATCGTGGTAGTCCGGGCGCCCGGCCCGACCGAGCATCTGGGAGAACTCCTGTACTGAGAGCCACTCGATCCCCATCGCCAGCGAGTCGAAGATCACCTGCGAGGCGGGGAAGTCGACCCCGGCGGCCAGTGCCGCGGTGGTGACGACCGCCGAGAGGTCCTGATTCCCGAACTGGCGTTCGACCTTCTTCCGGCGCTTGTAGTCGAGCCCGGCGTGGTACGGCGCGGAGTCGTACCGGAGCTTCCGGCTGATCTCGTGGCAGCGCCGCCGGGAGTTGGTGAAGATGATCGTCTGTCCGCGGTACCCCTTCGAGGATTTCGTGTCGAACTCCCGCTTGACGAGCTTGTCGGCGATGTCGGCCTTCTCGCGGCTGTCCGCGAAGGTGACGTGGCGCTCGATGGGGACGGGGCGCTCCTCGTACTCGATGAGCGTCGCCCGGAGCTTCTCGGCGAGCCACTCGGGGTTCCCGACCGTCGCGGAGAGGTAGACGAACTGGGTGCCGTCGTACCCCGAACGCGTCTTCACCCGCTCCTCGCTGTAGTGTTTCAGCCGCGAGATGAGCCCGTCGAGCCGGTGGCCGCGCTCGCCCTCCTTCAGGGTGTGGACCTCGTCGATGACGACGGTGCCCACGTCGCCGAGGTCCTTCCCGGTCCGGAGCGCGTGGTCGATCCCCTCGTAGGTGCCGACGATCACGTCGGCGTTCGGGTCGAAGCGGTTGCCGTCGTCGTTCACCCGCGAGGAGCCGACGCGGATCGAGACGTTCAGCAGGTCGCCGTAGCGGTCCTCGAAGTCCTCGTGCTTCTGGTTGGCGAGCGCGACGAGCGGGACCAGAAAGAGGAGCTTTCCGTCCCCCTTCAGCGCTCGGTCGATCCCGGTCAGCTCGCCGACGAGGGTCTTCCCCGTCGCGGTCGCGCTCACGACGAGCTGGTCGTTCCCCTCCAGGAGCCCGTTCCGCACGGAGAGGCTCTGGACCGGCAGCAGCTCCTCGAAGCGCCCCTGTAGATGTGCGGAGAGGTCCGGGTGCAGGTCCAGATCCTCGGTCCGGACCGGCGAGATGTCGTCGACGTTGGCGGAGACCTCGTCGTACTTGGTGAGGTCGGGGTCGAGCCCGCCCTGCAGGAGGTTGACGATCCGGTCTAAGTCGCCCGACTCGTACAACAGCTCTTCGACGCGCTCCTCGGCGGCGCCTGTGAACTCGCCTTTGTACGACAGCTCCCGCTCTAACTCTCGGCGGGCGCAGTCCCGGCAGATCAGCTCGCCGTTGTGCTCGATCGCGCCCTCGCTCGTGATGGGGCCGTACCGACCGTCGCTCGCGCAGCGCCGGCAGGTCCGGACCGCCGTCGCCTCCAGCTGGTAGCCGTCGAGCATCTCCTTCAGTCGCGCCCGGTTCTCGGGGGAGGTCTGTTCGGAGATCCGAATGCGGCCGGCCGCGCGGGCGAGATCGACGAACTCGTCGGGCTGACGGGGGTGGTCCTCGCCGTCGCGAATCACGCGGAACTTGCCCGGTCGCGGGCCCGCGGAGGTCTCTTTGAGCTCGAGGCGCCCGCGGAGCACGCGGTTGCCGTCGCGGTTCGCGACGACGGTGTAGTCGCTCCGCGCCTCGTGGAGGAACAGCGTCTCGACCTCGGCCAACTGCTGTGACACTGCGAACTGGTACGCGAGCGAGGTATTTCAGGTGTTCGGCTCGGGGACCGGCGCGGGTGTCGCGTTCGCGGCGCCGCGGCTACGTCACGCGATCGCACGGAGAAAAACCCGCCTCGAACGGACGGGGCGCGTCGGCGGTCGTTACGAGACGAGCAGCTTCTCGCCGCGCTCGACGGTGATCCGGCACGGCGGCGAGAGCTTGTTGTACGCGCGGCGGAACGCCTCCTTCACGACGGACGCCTGCTCGACGTCGCAGTAGGCGGTGAAGACGATGTCGTCCTTGTTGAGCCGCGCGGCGGTCCCGACCGGCTTGCCGAACGCCTGCCGCATCCCGTCGGAGACGCGGTCCGCACCGGCGCCGGTCGCCTGCTTGTTCTCCCGGATGACCTGGTGGGGGAACTTGCGGAGGGTCATCTTGTAGTTGCCCTCGCCGAGCTCCTTGATGAGGTGACGGTTCGCCGAGAGGCGCGCGCTCTCGAGCGAGCCGTGTCGGATCTGGAGTTCCTCCTCGACGCGGAGGCTGATCTGGACGGGGTAGTCGTCCGGCTCCGCGGAGAGGTCGCCCATGTTGTGCTGGGCGATCTTCGAGCCCGGAATGCCCGTGATGTATTCGCGGCGGGTGTACGACGGCTTGTCGATCGTCCGATACATAGAGGCGGGTTTGTCAGACATGGCTACTTGTCCGATGTAGCCGGTGCTGCGGCGATAAAGCCTTCGATACCACGGCGTCGTCGTCGGCTCCGCCCCGCTCAGCGCCGCCGGCTCACGTCTCGGGCGTCGGGTCGAGCGCGACGTGGTCGAACCCGCGCTCCGCGAGTCGCTCGGCGGCCCGATCGGTGATCGAGGGCGCGACGAGGACGCCCCGAACGGCGGGGGCGGCCGCTTCCGTCTCTTCGCCTTCTCCTCCTTTTCCTTCTCCTTCCCCTTCCACCCCAAGCTCTTCCCGAAGCGCCCGCACGTACCGGGCGAGCTGCCCGACCGCGTCCGGGCCCACCCGCCGGCGTTTCAGCTCGATGACGACCGGGGTTCCGTCCGCGTCGACGCCGAAGATGTCCACCGGACCGGCGCTCGACGGGCGCTCGGTCTCGCGGGGTTCGAACCCCGGCTCGACGAGCTCGGGGCGCTCCAGGATCCGGGTTCTGAGGTCCTCCTCGCTCCCGTGGAGGGTGAGGTCTCGGCCGCCGGTGACGGCCATCGCGGAGAGCTGGTGCACGTCGGAAAAGCGGACGGTCAGGGTTTCGTCGGGGCTGGTTCGCGTCGAGCGCACCCGGAGCCGCCCCTCGCGCACCGCGGCGCGGTGCTCCGACCCCGGCGGCTGCCAGTTGACGGGCTGGCGTCCCTCGTCGGTGTGGACGAGGGCGGCGCCGTCGGGCTTCAACACGAGCAGGCGGTCGCCCGCGCCGAGGTCGGAGGCGGCGCGGCCCTCGTAGCTGACGGTGCAGCGGCCGAACACGCTGACGAGGTCGCCGCGCTCGAAGGCGTCCTCGAGCTCCCAGAGGGCCTCGCGGTGGCTCGGGTCGTGGACGCTCGTGACTGTCACTGCCGTCAGTAGTCGGCCGCGGCTGAAAAAGGGCGCGCGCTCGCCCCGCGGTCTCCTCTCACTCCGCGCTGCTCCCGCCATCGCGGCGCGACACCGCGATGCCGGCGACGAAGAGGACGACCCCGAGCGCGAAGGCGCCGATGCGGAGCGTCGTGTCCGAAACGAGGATCCCGGCAACGATCGAGACGCCGAATCCGGCGTGTAACACCGCAGTCAGGTTCATGCGACTGGTTCGGTCGCGTCGCACAAAAGCCGCCCGGCCCGTCGCGTTCGGCGGATCGACCCCCTCGAAACCCCGGTCGGTTCCCGCGCTCCCGGCTGGTCAGCCCCCGCGCTCCCGGCTGTTCAGGTCCCGTGCTCCCAGCTGTCCATGTACTCGCGCTGCTCGTCGCTGAGGTGGTCGTACTCGACGCCCTCGGCGGCGAGTTTGATGTCCGCCACCTCGCGGTCGAGTTCGTCGGGCACGTCGTGGACCCCGGCCTCGTAGCGCTCGCCGTGCTCCGCGAGCTCGCGGACGACGACCGCCTGCACGCCGAAGCTCTGGTCCATCACCTCGACCGGGTGGCCCAGCGCGATCGGGGCAGCGAGGTTGACGAGCCGCCCCTCGGCGATCACGTTCAGCACCCGACCGTCGTCCAGCTCGAACCCTTCGACGCCGTCGCGGACCTCGTAGCGGTCGACGGCGAGGTCGTCGAGGTCGTCGAGGTTCACTTCCACGTCGAAGTGGCCGGCGTTCGCGAGGAGGACGCCGTCCTGCATCTCCTCGAAGTGCTCGCGGGTGATCACGTCGCGGTTACCGGTCGTCGTGATGAACACGTCGCCCGTCTTCGCGGCCTCCCGCATCGGGAGGACCTCGTACCCCTCCATGTGCGCTTCGAGCGCCTTCCGGGGGTCGACCTCGCAGACGATGACGTTCGCGTTCTGGCCGGCGGCCTTCTTCGCGACGCCCTTGCCGCACTGGCCGTAGCCGCCGACGACGACGTTCTTGCCGGCCCACGAGAGGTTGGTCGTCATCGCGATGGTCGCGAGCGACGACTCGCCGGTGCCGTGGACGTTGTCGAACAGCTGCTTCATCGGCGTGTCGTTCACGGCGAAGACGGGGTAGTGCAGCTCGCCGTCGGCGTCCATCGCGCGCAGGCGGTCGACGCCGGTGGTCGTCTCCTCGGCGCCGCCAACGATGGAGTCGATCAGCTCGGGGTACTCCTCGTGGACGAGCTTCACCATGTCCATCCCGTCGTCGACGGTGATGGTGGGCTCGTGGGCGATGCAGGCGTGCATCGCGTCGTAGTACGCCTCGTCGTCGACGCCGCGGACCGCGTAGGAGGTGATCGACTCGTGGGCGTCGAGCGCGGCCGACACGTCGTCGTGCGTCGAGAGGGGGTTACAGCCGGTGATCGCGACCTCGGCGCCGCCGTCGGCCAAGAGTTCGACGAGGTTCGCCGTCTTCGCCTCGACGTGCATCGCCATCGCGATCGTCTCGCCCTCGAGCGGCTGCTCGTCGACGAACTCGTCGCGGAGGGCGTTCAGAATCGGCATATGTTGGAGCGCCCAGTCCATCTTCCGGCGGCCCTCCTCGCGGGCCGTCTCGGGGTCCGAGAGGTGCTGTGACACCGGCGAGTACGCGGTTTCGCTCATATCTCTCGGTTCGCTCACGGCGCACTAAACCCTGCCGACACCGGGCGCGACCGGAAAAAGAACCGTCAGCGACTCGACGACCGAACCGGCGCGCGACGCGCCGTCAGTTACTGCGGGGCGTTCCCGTTACCCGGGCCGTTCCCGTTACCCGGGCCGTTCCCGGCGTCGTCGTCTTCACCTTCATCTTCCTCGTCCGCATCCTCCTCGTCTTCCTCCGCGTCGTCGCTGTCGTCTTCCTCTGCGTCGTCGCTGTCGTCTTCCTCCGCGTCGTCGCTGTCGTCTTCCTCCGCGTCGTCGCCGTCGTCTTCCTCTGCGTCGTCGCTGTCGTCTTCCTCCGCGTCGTCGTCGTCACCGTTCGGACCGGCGTGGCTCGGCGGTCCCTGCTCGTCGTCGCCCTCCGCGTCGTCGTCCTCGTCTGCGTCGTCGCCGTCCTCACCGTTCGGGCCCGCGTGGTCCGGCGGACCCTGCTCGCCGCCGTTCCCGTTGCCCTGACCGGCGTGGTCGGGCGCGTTCCCGGGACTGTCGCTCGCGTTGCCGGCGTCGCTCCCGTTACCCGCGTCGTCCGGGCCGCCCGGGCTCCCGGCGTGGTCCGGAGCGTTCCCCGGGTTGTTCTCCGTCACGAAGTCCGAGACGGCGTCACCGATGCCGCCCTCGCGGTCCTGCAGGTCCTCGACGAACTCCTGGACGACCTGGCCGAAGGGCTGTTCCTCGGTCTCGCCGCCCTCGGCGACCAGATCGACCGTCGTCGAGACTGACTCGTTCTCGTACTCGGCCGTCACGTCGACCGTGACGTTCTCTTCGGCGGCGGGGAGGCCGACGGTGCCGTTCGCGTCGGTCTCGTACTCGCCCTCGCCGGCGTAGGTGACGTTCTGTCTGTCGGCGGTCGTGACGTTCACCGAGGCGTTCTCGACCGCCGCGTCGTCGTCGGTCACCGTGACGACCGGCTCGCCGTCGGCGTCCGACACGTCGAGTTCGAGCCCGTCGGGCGCCTCGAGATCGGTCGTCGTCGAGGCGGTCTGGTTCCCGGCGGTGACGGTCATCTCAACCGTCACGTCTTCCTCCGGAGCGGGAAGGCCGACGGTGCCGTTCGCGTCGGTCTCGTACTCGCCCGTCCCCGCGTACGACTCGTTCGCGGGGTCCGCGACGCTCACGTTGACCGTGGCGTTCTCGACCGCGGTGTCATTCTCGGTCACCGTGACCGTCGGTTCCCCGTCCGCGTCGTCGACGGTCACGCCGAGGTCGCCCTCGGCGGCCGCGACGCCGGTCATCGCGCCGAGCGCGACGACCGCGATCAGCAGCAGGCCAATCGTGCGTTCTCTCATGTGCATCCGGCCCGTGACACCGTTACCGTATAAAAAGGGAACTCCGTTAAGTCGGTTTAAACCGGATTTCACTCGGGTTAACGGGCTTCTCCGGCCAGTTTCGGGAATACGGGTCGAAACGCGGTTCGCACCAACCGATCGGGGAGCTGTTCCCCCCGTCTCGCCCCTCGGACGCGGCTCGGACGCGCGGCCGGCCCCCGCGCTCCGATCGTCGCGCCCCGGCACCCCTCACGGGGCTCGGCCCTCGTCCAGCGCGAGCCGCAGGCCGAATCCGACCAGGACGCTGCCGCTCGCGTATCGGACGGCGCGTCGACCGACCGCCGACTCCAGCAGCAGGTGCCGCGCGCGGTCGGCGAACAGCGCCACGCCGGCGAGATACAGGAGACTGAGACCCGCGTACACCGCACCGAGGACGGACAGCTGGAGGGAGGCGTCCGCGCCCGCCGGGACGAACTGCGGGAAGAACGCGAGCACGAACACGGCCACCTGCGGATTGGTGACGTTGATCGTGACGGCCCGCCGATACGACTCGACGAGCGACCGGTCCCCGGCCCCGGCCGACCCGTCGAGATCGAACGTCTCGTCGTCCCTGAGTAGCCGTACGCCGAGGTACACCAGGTAGGCGGCGCCGACGTACTTCACGACGAGGTACGCCTCGGCCGTCGTGCGCAGGAGCGCGGAGAGGCCGAGGACCGCGGCGCCCGCGTGCACCAACACGCCGGTCGCGGTGCCGACCGCTGCGGCGACCCCGGCCGCTCGGCCGTCGCTGAGACTCTGGGTCACCGTGTATATCGAGTCCGGGCCGGGCGAGACGATGACCGCCGCGACCGCCGGAACGAACGCGAGCACGACGGGCAGATCGATCACGACCGGCCCGTCGCCCGGGCGCCGATTAAAACCCCCCGACGCTCCGGATACTTGCTCCGCGACCGCGGCGTCGCCCGGTCCTCACGCGGCGTCGCCGACCCGGTCGACGAGGTCGCTCGCGGCCGCCGCCGCCCGCTCCTGAACCGCGTCGGCGTCGAGCGTGAGGACCTCGCGATCCCGCATCAGGACCGTCCCGTCGCAGACGGTGTGGCGCACGTCGCTCCCGCGCGCCGCGTACGCGAGGTGCGAGACGGGGTCGTGTACCGGCGTGAGATGCGGGGCGTCGAGGTCGACGACGGCGAGGTCGGCGGCGGCGCCCGGCTCGATCCGACCGCCGGGGAGCCCGAGGGCCTCGGAACCCCCGGCGGTCGCCATCTCCACGACCGCCTCGGCGGGGACCGCGGCGGCGTCGTCCGCGGCGAGCTTCCCGAGCATCGCGGCGTCGCGCATCTCGTCGAACACGTCGAGGTCGTTGTTCGAGGCCGCCCCGTCGGTGCCGAGCGCGACCGTCACGCCCGCCTCGCGGAGGCGTTCGACCGGCGCCATCCCGCTCGCGAGCTTCATGTTCGAGGCCGGGCAGTGGACGATCGCGGTCCCGGCGTCGGCGAGCCGGTCGACCTCCGACGCGTCGA
Source organism: Halorubrum sp. FL23 (assembly GCF_052439115.2). Taxonomy (NCBI): domain Archaea; kingdom Methanobacteriati; phylum Methanobacteriota; class Halobacteria; order Halobacteriales; family Haloferacaceae; genus Halorubrum; species Halorubrum sp. FL23. The sequence continues at coordinate 320,236 of NZ_JBQVRO020000003.1, read as the reverse complement.
GGTGGACGCCGTGCGCGAAGAAGTCGTCCGGACCGAGCGCGTCGATCGCGGCGGCGTACGCGATCGGTCGCTCACCCCGCTTGTCGACGATCGGGTCGACCTCGTCGGTCGTTTCGTTCGCGTGGAGATGGATCGGGACCCCCGACTCGCGGGCCGCCGCGACGCCCTCGCGGAGGAATTCCTCGCCGACCGTGGTCAGCGAGTGCGGCATGAACGCGGTCCGGACCCGACCCTCCGCGGCGCCGTCGAGCTCCGTCGCGATCGCTAAGCTCTCCTCGATGTCGGCGCGAGCGTCCGCGTCGTCCTTCCCGACCGTGACCACGCCGTGACCGAGCCGGGCGCGAAGGCCCGCGCGATCGACTACGCCCGCGACGCGGTCCATCGCGAAGTACATGTCCGCGAACGCGGTCGTCCCCGACCGGATCATCTCCAGTGCGCCGAGCTCGGCGCCGGCCTCGATGTCGTCCGGCGTGAGCTCGGCCTCGGCCGGCCAGATGTCCTCGCGCAGCCACGGGTCGAGCGGCTTGTCGTCGGCGTACCCGCGGAGGAGCGTCATCGCGACGTGGGTGTGTGCGTTGACGAGCCCCGGGATCACGAGCGACCCGTCGGCGTCGAGCACCTCGTCCGCGTCGGGACGCTCGTCGGCGGAGGTCCCCGCCTCCCCGTCACCTTCGGTCCGGCCGGCCGCGGTGTCGTCGCCCACCGCGACGATCGTCCCGGCGTCGCGGTCGACCAGCACGTCCGACTCGGTCACGTGACTGTCGGGACGGAGCACCTGTCCGCCCGCCACGCGAAGCGTGTTCATGCTCCCGTTTCCGCCCGGCGGACCTAACGCCTTCCGTTCGGCGGTGCCGGGGTCGTCCCCGCCTCCGAACGTTCTTTCCCGGTCGCCGCCTGAGTCCGTCCATGACAACCGATGCCCAGCAGGCGTGTTTCGAGGCCGGGATCAAGTTCGGCTCGCTGTACCACCAGTTCGCGGGGACGCCCGTCAGCCCGGCGAGCACGCGCAGCCTGGAGGCGGCGATGGCCGAGGCGATCGAGAACCAGCCGTTCTGCGACGCGGTGACCGTCGATATCCACGACGATCGGGTCGCGGAGGCGATCGACCACGAGAACGGGTACACCGAGCTGACCGGTTCGCTGATGGACGTCGAGATGCGGATCGCTTACGAGGGTGTGACCGTCCGCACCCGGATGGCGATGCGGGACGGCTACCCGCTGATGGAGCTGGTCGCGGTCGACGATCCAACGGGCGACCCCGACGAGGGAGACGAGGTCAACGTGGACAGTTGATACGTCTGTTCACTCGAACCCCCCCTTCCTCCGATGACTATAGAAAACTTTGAGGAAGATTTTAGTACAACCTACCAAAAGCGGTGTAATATGCCCGATCCAAAAAGTGGGGAGGCAGTTGAGAGCACGAAGCGACGACGGCTACTCGGCCTCCTCGGCGGCGGGGCGGCGGTAAGCCTCGCCGGCTGTTCCGATCAGGAGCCCTCCGACGGTGGCGACGGAAGCGACGGGAGTGACGGCAGCGACGGTATGGACGGCGACGACGGCGAAGACGGCGAGGACGAGCCCCAGCGGTCCAACGCCGACAAGGCGCAGGCCGCTTGGGAGCGCGCCGTCGCCAACCCCCTCCCGGAGGACGAAGAACTCCGAAAAGAGGCGTACATCGAGATGGAGGAGGCGGTCCGCGACGACGCCGCGGTCATCCCGCTGTTCCACTCCTTCACCGAGCGGTTCTGGTACGACTACGTCGATGTCCCGGTGAGCGGTGCGCTGGGCGCCCACTGGCAGCAGTACAACACGACGACCGTCGAGGGACAGAGCGAGCTCAACCTGGTCAACGACACCTTCGACGAGCTCGACCCCATCATGTCCACCGACACGGCGTCGTCGCGGGTCATCACGCAGCTCTACGAGAACCTGACGGCGTTCCCCAACGGCGTCCCGGTGATCGAGAACCAGCTCATGTCGGAGTACGAGGTCTCCGAGGACGGCACCACGTGGACGTTCACCCTCCGCGACGACGTCCAGTTCCACGACGGGAGCCAGATGACGGCGCAGGACGTGAAATACTCCTGGCGCCGCACCGTCGAGTCGGAGAACTCCGAGCGCGCGAGCTTCACCCTCAATCAGCCCGTCGGACTCGGTATCGACGCCGAGACGGACGACGACGGCAACGTCGTCGCCGACTCGCTGGCGATCGAGGTCATCGACGACCGAACCATCGAGATCCAGCTCGTCGGTCCGAACCCCGACGTGCTCGACGTCATCGCGTACTCCAGCTTCTCCGTGATCCCGCAGGGGTACGTCGGCGACATCGAGGGGTACGACGGCGAGGTCACTCACCAGGAGTTCTCGACCGAGGTCGCTAACGGGACCGGCCCGTTCGAACTCGACGCGTTCAACGTCGACGAGGACGTCACCGTCGTCCGCAACGACGACTACTACGGCGAGGTCGCCAGCGTCGACGCCGTCAACTGGGAGATCATCGAGGACAGCCAGGCGGCGTGGACCTACGCCCTCGAACAGAACGCCGACATCTTCAGCGTGCCGACGTTTGCGTACGAGGCGGACGCCATCGACGCCGAGGCCGACGACCGCGGTCGACAGGTCGGGACGTACGGTCCGGCGGGCGAACTGAACGAGGAAGTCAACTACGTCGGCGTCTCGGAGATCAGCACGTACTACTTCGCGTTCAACGTCTCGAACACGCAGCGCGCGGCCCGGCAGGCGATCGCGTACGTGATGAACAAAGATCAGATCGTGCAGGAAGTGTTCGCCGGCCGCGGCACCCCGGCCTACAGCTTCCTCCCCCCCGCGATCTGGCCCACCGGGAACGACGGGTACAACCAGTTCCTCGACGCGTACCCGTACAGCCTCGGCGAGAGCGACATCGAGGGCGCCCGATCGGTCCTCGACGAAGCCGGCATCACGACCGACGACCCGGTCGATATGACGCTCACCACGTACGAGAGTCAGGTGTTCCAGACGGCGGGCGAGCTCGTCCGCGACCTGATCTCCGGGACCGGAGTCAACCTGTCGCTCGAGTCGTCGCAGTTCTCGACCCTGCAGAGCCGCGGTGAGGACGGTGACCTCGAGATGTACAGTCTCGGGTGGATCTGGAGCTGGCCGGCGGTTCCGTACGGCATGTTCCAGCTCGAACCGCTCAACACCGACACCTCGTCGATGCCCGGCGAGACCAACGGATTCTACCTCGACTGGCAGACCCGGCTCGAGGAAGAGGCCGAGTAGAGGCTCTCGCCCTCCGATTATCGAAGCATTTAGCTATCGCACGAGCTACCCTCCAATATTGAGTCGATCCATGCCCACCACGACCCCAAGAGACCGTAAGACGCCATGAGCCGCTGGGAATACTTCATTAAGCGGCTACTGCTCACCGTCCCGGTGTTGTTCTCCGTGTTGACCTTCCTGTTCATCATGCTCCGGACGGGACCGATCGATCCGGTCGCCGCACGCCTCGGCCCCCAAGCGGGCGCGGCGGACAGACAGCAGCTCCGGGAGCGGCTGGGCCTCAACGACCCGCTGTGGGAGCAGTACGTCGACTTCATCACGGACTTCATCACGTTCAACTTCGGCCAGTCGTGGGTTGTGCAGGCCGAGCGGGACATCCTCGACATCGCCGTCGGCGCCGCACCGGCGACGCTCTGGCTGGGGTTTTGGGCGATCCTGCTGCCGCTGTTCATCGGGATCCCTCTCGGCTTCTACGCCGGACTCAACCCTAACACGTTCGGCGACTACGCGGCCTCCCTCGGCGGCATCATCTGGCAGGCGCTGCCGAACTTCTGGCTGTGCGTGATCGCGCTGGCGGTGCTTCGGCGCACCCGCGAGGGCGGCGAGCTGCTCGGCATCAACTGGTACACCCTCGGCCCGGACTTCGCGGCCCGCGACATCAGCATCACCGGGACCCCGACACTCGAGTGGTTCTCGACGACCGACGTGCTGATGCTCCCGATGCCGTACGTGAGCGACTGGACGGCGCTGGCGATCGACATCAAGCTCATCCTGCCGCCGGCGCTCATCCTCGGGTCGGCGTCGATGGCGGCCGAGCTGCGCATCGGTCGGACCGCGATGCTGGAGACGGTCAACTCGAAGTTCGTCGAGACCGCGAAGGCGAAGGGGCTCCCCAGCCGCGTGATCGTCTGGAAGCACATCTTCCGGAACGCCATGATCCCGCTGCTGCCGGTGATCACGAGCGAAGCGTTCCTGCTCATCGGCGGCTCCGTGATCGTCGAACAGATCTTCAACATCAACGGGCTCGGGCGGATCTTCTTCCAGTCGCTGACGCAGGGTGACCTGCCGATGGCCGGGGCCCTGCTGTTCCTCTTCACGCTGATCATCTTGGGGCTCAACATCCTCCAAGACTTCCTGTACACCGTTATCGATCCCCGCGTGGGGTACGACCAATGAGCACGAGACAGAGCGATTCCACGGACGGATTCGAGGAACCGGACGACGACAAGCTGTTCCGCGACCGCGTCCGGGAGAATCCCCGACCGGCGACGGTCTGGCTCGCCGGACTCGCGCTCCTGCTCCTGCTCGAAATCGGTCGCGTGTTCGCCGGCGTCGGTCAGGCGTTCGGGATCGTCGGGTTCACGGTCGAGCTCTTCGCGAGCATCCCGGCCTCGGTCGGCGACAACGTGGCCGGAACGCTCGGCGGCGCGGCCGGGTTCGTCGCGACCGCGCTCACGGCCGTGCTGATCGCCTTCGCGATCACGGTCCCCGTCTCCGGGAGCGTCCCCGACGCCGCCGTCGACATTCTCGGGCTCGACCTCTCGCGCCGGGGGCGCCGCTGGGCGAAGCGCGCCGAACTGACGTTCGTCCTCGTCGCCGCCGCCGGGCTCATCGCGTACACGCCGGTCGGCGGCGCGTTCTCCGCGCTGATCGGTGCGATCACCGGCGGCGTCGACGCGCTCGCCTCGGCGCTCCCGTCGATCACGAGCCGAGACCTGATCGCGAACACCGGCCACCGACTGCCGGACGGCGGCTGGGAAGGGACGTTCCTCGGCCTCTCGCCCGCCGCCGCGTGGGCGATCCGGACCGGGCTCGTGTTCGCGTACGCCACCGCGTTCCTCGTCTGGTTGTGGCGGGGGTTCAACGTCTACCGGACGCACTACCGGCTCGCCGACTGGACGCCCCGGGACGACACGGTCCGGCGCTTCCGGCACAACTACTGGGGGCTGTTCGGCTTCGTGATCGTCTTCCTGTTCGTCGTGCTGGCCCTGTGGGCGCCGGCGGTGAGCCCGGTCGAGGCCCAGCACAACATCTACGAGCCCAACGCTCACGAGTTCCAATACCTCGACGAGAACGGCGAGGTCACCTCCACGACGCACGTGTTCGCGAACCTCCAGAGCCGCTCCGACGGCCAGAACACGATCGGACCGATGAGCTACGACGGCTACGGGCGGTGGGCACCGCTCGGGACGACGAACAGGGGCCAAGACATGATGACGCACCTCTCGTACGGCGCCCGGACCTCGCTCGTCATCGGGGTCACGGCGATCGGGCTCGGGGCGCTCATCGCGGTCGTCCTCTCGCTCCTGTCGTCGTACTACAAGGGGATCACCGACATCGCGACGGTGATGGCGAGCGACACCATTCAGGCGGTCCCGGCGCTGCTGCTCATCATGCTCGTCTCCGTCGTCTTCCAAGAGGCGAACCACCCGATCGCCCAACCGCTCGACGGCGGACTGCTGTTGGCGCTGATCTTTGCGTTCGCCTACTGGCCCGGAATGTGGCGCGCGATACGCGGCCCCTCGCTGCAGGTGTCCGAACAGGAGTGGGTCGACGCCGCGAAGAGCTACGGACAGACCCCCCTACAAACGATGCGCAAACACATGGCACCCTACATCGCCGGCTACATCCTGATCTACGGATCGCTTCTGATCGGCGGCGTGATCATCTCGACCGCCGCGCTGACGTTCCTCGGACTCGGGATCAACCCGCCGACCCCCGAGTGGGGACGGCTCATCAACGGCGGACAGTCGTACATCTCGACCAGCTCCTGGCACGTCGCGACCATCCCCGGAATCGCGATCGTCCTGGTCGTTATCGCGTTCAACGCGCTCGGTGACGCGATCCGCGACGCGATCGATCCGGAGGCCGACGTGGACGAGAGCGAGGCCGCCACCGCCGGAGGTGGTGCGTGATGGCCGTCGAAGAGGAGTCCGCGTCCGGGGCTGCGGCGGCAGACGAGGCCCGGAGCGACGACCCGCTCATCGACGTTCGGAACCTCCAGACCGCGTTCTTCACCGACAAGGAGACGATCCGTGCCGTCGACGGGGTCGACTTCCAGATCGACTCGGGCCAGACGGTCGGCATCGTCGGCGAGAGCGGGAGCGGGAAAAGCGTCACGGCCCGCTCGCTGATGGGACTGATCGAGTCGCCGGGGCGCGTGCTCCGCGGGAGCAGCGTCCGCTACCGCGATCTCGACGCGGTCCGCGAGTTCGCCGAGCTATTCTCGAAGCGGACGGTCGCGGTCGAGGAGCTGGACGCGCGGTACGACCCCGCGGAGGTGTTCGGGGCGACCGACGCCACCCCGGCGGAGTTCGGCCACGACGACCCCGCCGATGTCCCCGTGGTCGACGTGGCCGCGGCCGGCTACACCGACGAGGTCGGGATCACGGACGGCGACGAGTGCGTCTTCGTGCTCGACGGCGACGTCGACTCTCCCGCGTCGATCCGCGACGGGTTCGTCGAGATCACCCGCCTCTCCGGCGAGGCCCAGCGCAAGATGCGCGGCGGCCGGATCGCGATGGTGTTTCAGGACCCGCTGACCAGCCTCAACCCCGTCTACACGGTCGGGAACCAGATCGAGGAGGCGCTGGAACTCCACCAGGGGCTCTCCGGGAAGGAGGCCACGCAGGAGGCCGCGGAGCTGCTCGAGGCGGTCGGGATCCCGGACGCCCGCCGGCGGGTCAACGAGTACCCGCACCAGTTCTCCGGCGGGATGCGCCAGCGCGCCGTCATCGCGATGGCGCTCGCGTGCGAGCCCGACATGCTGATCTGCGACGAGCCGACCACCGCGCTCGACGTCACGATCCAGGCGCAGATCCTGGACCTGATCGCGGAGATCCAGGAGTCGCGGGACGTGGCGGTGATGTTCATCACCCACGACATGGGCGTGATCGCCGACGTTTCCGACCGGGTCAACGTGATGTACGCCGGCGAGGTCGTCGAGTCGGCCGACGTGGGACCGCTGTTCGCGGACCCGAAACACCCGTACACCAACGGGCTCCTCGACTCGATCCCGGGCGGGCAGGTCGGCGACAAGCTGTCGACGATCGATGGCAGCGTCCCGACGCCGAACGAGCCGGCGACGCACTGCCGGTTCGCCCCCCGGTGTCCGAAGGCGTTCGACGAGTGCGAGTCGGTTCATCCGGTTCCAACGCCCGTCGACGAGGAGACGGACGACCACACGGCCGCGTGCCTGCTGTACCCGGACGACGTTTCGACCGAGGAGGCCGTCGAGCGACATCAGGAGCGGGACCGCCGAGGTGACCGACAATGAGCCAGAACACAGCTTCGACGACGCCGGACGACCGGGCTGAGACCCCGTCCGACACGATGGTGAAGGTACGGGACCTGAAGACGTACTACGACAGCGGCAGTCTGTTGGAGGACCGTCCCGTCAAGGCGGTCGACGGCGTCAGTTTCGACATCCGGCGGGGGGAGACGCTCGGGCTCGTCGGCGAGTCCGGCTGCGGGAAGACCACCCTCGGTCGGACGCTCATCCAGCTCGAAGAGGCGACCGACGGCGAGGTCCTGTTCGACGGCACCGACATCACCTCGCTGCGCGGCGACCAGCTCTACGAGTGGCGACAGAACGCGCAGATGGTGTTTCAGGACCCCGACTCCAGCCTGAACGACCGGATGACGATCGGCGAGATCATCCGGGAACCGCTCGACGTTCACGACTGGAAGACGCCGGCCGACCGCCGGAAGCGCGTCAAATCCCTGCTGGACGAGGTCGGCCTCTCGCCCGAGCACTACTACCGGTACCCGCACCAGTTCTCGGGCGGGCAGCGCCAGCGGATCGGCATCGCGCGGACGCTCGCGTTGAACCCCGAGTTCATCGTGCTCGACGAGCCGGTGAGCGCGCTCGACGTCTCGGTGCAGGCCGAGATCATCAACCTGCTCGAAGAGCTTCAAGACGAGTTCGACCTGACGTACCTGTTCATCGCCCACGACCTCTCCGTCGTCCGGCACATCTGCGACCGGGTCGCGGTGATGTACCTCGGCAACATCATGGAGATCGGTCCGACCGAGGAGCTGTTCACCGACCCGGCGAACCCGTACACCCACGCGCTCCTCTCGGCGATCCCGAAGCCGGACCCCACCGCGAGCCGCGACCGGATCACGCTCCACGGGACGCCGCCGAACCCGCGGTACCCGCCGACGGGCTGTCCGTTCAGCACGCGGTGTCCGGTCCGCATCCGCCCCGACAAACACGAGGACCTCGACGACGAGGTCTGGGAGGGGATCAACGGGTTCCGCGAGATCATCCGCGAGCGCATGCGCGCCGACCGCTCGATCCGCGAGCGAGTCCGCGAGCGCTTCGGCTTGGAGACTCGCTTCGCTACGATCGACGAGACGTACGACGAGCTGTTCGGCGACACCGCGGTGCCGGACGAGGTCGAGCGGGTCCTCACCGACGTCGCCGAGGCCGCCGGCAACCACGAGGAACAGGCGGCGCTCGACCGACTCAACGCCGAGTTCGGAAGCGTCTGTGACGGCGTCGCCCCCGAGGGCGGGGCCGACCCCGTCGAGCCCGAGTACTACGAAGTGAGCGACAGCGGTCGCTTGAGCTACTGTCACCGCCACGACGCCGAGCACCGAGAGACGGAGACCGTGCTCGACGACCGCAGCTAACCCATGGGCGTTCCTCGCCGGTTCCGGACGCGCGCCCGCGCCCTGGCCGACGCGTTCGCGTACGCCCTCGTGGTGGCCGTCGTCGTGCTGCTCGGCTCGGTCGCGCTCGGGCTCGCGACCGGCGGGGGATTCGTTCGGGGGAAGCTGTTGGCGTTCGTGGCCGGCTGGCTTCTCGTCGGCTACGCCACGGTGCGGCTGTGGCCCTCCTCGGTCGACGACCTCGACCGCCCGTCGATGAGCGCGCGCGGCACGCGCCTCGAGGGTCTCGTTCGAGCGCTCCCGCCGATCCGGTGGATCCGGCTCCCGGCGCCGCCGGAGCGGGTCCGCGTCGCCGGAAAGGTGCTCCTCGCCGGCGTCGCGACGCTCGGGGGCTCGCTGCTGATGGAGACGGCGCTCGGCGTCGCCTGAGCGGGCTCGAAAAGAGTTATCTTTCTCCCCCGACCAGTCGCACACAGCAATGGACCCCGAGGAGGACGCCTTCGTCCGTCAGCGCCAGCGGTTCGGCGAGGAGCACATCACCGCGTGGGAGCAAACGCTCGAGGAGACCGATATGCTCGCCGAGGACCGCCGGGACGATGGGTGGGAGACGACCGTCGTCATGGTCCCCCATACCGACACGGTCAGCCGGGACATGAAGGACCACGACCGGTTCGGCCTGATGCACGTCGTTCCGAACAACTACGCCGACGCGTTCGTCGAGGCGTACGACGAGGAGGCGTACACCGAGTACCTCGTGTACGGGGACGCCATCGACGGGGTGATGTACGTCGCCATCGAGCTCATCGATCCGGACGCGAAACGATCGATCTTCGTGCCGTGCAAGTACGACATGACGACGGCGGACGGAATGACGCAGTCCGCCGTCGACGAGGGCGCGCTGTACAGCCACTTCAACACCATCTCCGGAGAGACCCTCGGGCGATTCCGGTACGAGGAGTTCCGCCCCCTCGTCGCGCCCCCGGACAAGGACAGCGCCACCACCGTCGCCACCGTCGACGAGCCGACCGGCAACGGCGGCGCCTGAGCCTCACTCCGCGGAGTCGTCAGTTCCGGTCTCGCCGATCGACCGGACGGTTCCGACGCCCTTGCTCGACCCCTCTCGGAAGACGAACCGCTGACCCTCCTCGATCAGGTACGGGCGGAACTTGAATCGGACCGTCGTCCGCCCGGTGTCTCCGGGGAGGAGCCGCCCGCCCTCGGGAGCGAAGACGGCCGCCTCCGACACCGTCTCGACGTGGACGACCGGCTCGTACCCCTCCTGTATCCGCGTCGGGTGGTTCAGGACCATCACCTCGGCCTCGAACTCGCGGACCGGCTCGGGGTCGCTTCCGCGGGGCACCAGGGCCATCCCCCGCTCGATCTCCGACTCGTCGACCCCCTTCAACGCGATCCCGACGATCCGGCCGGCGGTCGCCTTATCGACGCGGTGGTAATGCATCTCGATCGAGCGCACCTCCACCTCGCGCAGGGAGCCGTCGGCCATCGGTCCCAAGAGGAGCTCGTCGCCGGCCTCCACGGTGCCGGAGTTGACCGTTCCGGACGCGACCGCGCCGACGCCCGTCACCTTGTAGCTCCGATCGACGTACATCCGGAACTCCTCGCGCTCCGGCGTCGCCCGCTTCGGGAGCGTCTCGAACAGCCGGTCGAGCGTCCCGATCCCCGCCTTCGTCACGGCGCTCGTCCGGAGCAGCGGAACGACGCCGTCGCCCACCTCTGCGACCGCCGCGTCGATCCCGTGCCGGTCGACGAGGAGGGGCGTCTGTCCGGCGTCCCGCAGCATCGACTCGGTCTCGCGCTCGACTTCGGCGAGCCGCTCGTCGCTCACGGCGTCCGCCTTCGTGATCGCGACGATCGTCGGGAGCTCCGTCGCCAGGAGGATCCCCAGGTGCTCGCGGGTCGTCGTCGTCGGCCCGTCGTCGGCGGCGACGACGAGGAGCCCGTAGTCGAGCTTCTGGCCGACGAGTCCGCGGATCGTCGTCCGGAGCCACGGCTCGTGGCCGACGGTGTCGACGAACGAGACCAGCCGGTCCGCCTCTTCGACGATCCGGGCGCGGTCGGACTTGCGGTGCGGGTTGTCCATCCGGACCGGCTCGTCGCCGCCGTCGTCGAAGCCGTAGACGGCGTACGACAAGTCGGCGGAGAGCCCCCGCTCGACCTCGTGCGGCTGGACGTCCAGGAAGCCGCGCGTGCCGCCCTGCCCGTCGTCGGCGTGGCCGGTGACGAGGGTCCCCACGAGCGTCGACTTCCCGTGATCGACGTGGCCGGCCGTGCCGATCACGAGGTGGTCGTCGTCCATCTCGAACATCCCCCCGTCGCGGAGGGTGGCGAGGCCGACGAGCCCCTCCGCGCTCCCGTTGCCGTCGGATCCGGCGCTCCACGTCTCCACGTCGGCGATGTGGGCGTCCGCCTCGTCGGCTAACAGCGAGAGCACGTCCATCGTCTCGGAGAAGGCGTCGGGGGAGATCCCGGCCAACCCGCCGTCGTCGGTGACGCCGAGGACGTAGGTGGCCTCGCCGTCGCCGGAGAGCACGCGATGGCGGAGCTGGGCCACGAGCGACTCCATTCGCCCCTCGGCTAAGTGGACCTCACGAGTCAGCCGCTCCTTGAACTCGATCTCGCCGCCGTCCCGTTCGCCGCGCTCGATGGCCCGCCGGAGGGCGGACCGGTCAGCGCTCATGTCCGTTCGTAGGCGGTAGCCGGGCTTAACGGTTTTCGTGCTATGCGTCCCCACGTCACGTGATCGGTACCGAGAGGTTGCGAGGGGACGGGAGCGATCCCGACCACTCCCGACCGTTTCGGTCCCGCGACGTTCTCGCCCGCGACTCCCTCGCGGCGCCGTCGCCTTCGAGGCGGCCTCGCCGTCGTTCCCTTTTCGTCGCACTCAGCGGGTCCTCAGAACAGTGTCGGCCCGATCGTCTGCCGGCGATTCCGGCCCGATCGGGATGACCGCGTCCGCCTCCCGGCTCACTCCGCGGTCAGATCCACGTACGTGCGGCGAACGGTCACGGGGGTCACGTCGGCCACGTCGGCGGCCTCCTGCTGGGTGCACTCCGCGTCCAGCTCGCGGGCCGCGGTGTACAGACAGGCGGCGGCGACGCCGACCGGGTTACGCCCGTTCGCGATCCCCTCCGCGACGGCGCGCTCCGCCAGCTCGCCCGCCCGGCGCTCCACGTCGGCGTCGCAGTCGAGGTCGCTCGCAAACCGCGGGAGGTACTCGGCGGGACCGGTCGGCGCGATCGGGAGCCCGAGCTCGCGGTTCATCGCGTCGAAGGCGGCCCGGTGCTCGGCCTCCGTCGCCTTCGCTTCGGCGCAGATCTCTTCGACCGTGCGGGCCACGTCGGCGGTGCGGCAGGCGACGTACAGGCAGGCGGCCGCGAACCCCTCGAGCGACCGGCCGCGGAGCAGGCTCTCGGACTGCGCGGAGTCGAACAGCGTGCAGGCGGCGTCGCGAACGCTGTCGGGCAGCTCCAGGGCGCCGGTCAGCCGGCGGATCTCCGTGTAGGCGTACACCTTGTTGCGGTCGCGCTTCGTCGAGATCTGCGCCCGGTTGTGCTGGGTCCGCATCCGGGCGAGCCGCCGCCGCTTGCGCCCCTTGACCTTCGTCGACCGACCGATCTCCGTCGAGAGCCCGCGATCGTGGCGCGAGCGCGTCAGCGGAGCGCCGGTTCGCTTGGGGTTCGTGTCGTCGTCGTCGAACGACCGCCACTCGGGACCGTGGTCGATCCGGTCGGACTCGACGACGAGCCCGCAGTCGGTACAGACCCGCTCCGCGGCGTCGGCGCGCGTCCGACCGCCGCACTCGGGACACATCTCGCGAGCGGCGGTCTCGTCGCCGTCGGTGGTCTCGTCGCGGGCCGTCGCGGCGCGGTCGGCGGGTTCGTCCCGATCGACGGATTCGCCGCGGGTCGTCGTCGCGGCGCGGTCCGCGGTCGCGGTGTCGTCGGTCTCGGTGCGGGGCGAGCGGGTCCGGGTAGAGCGTGCCTCACTCATCACACATCGAACTCGGGCCCGATGCCTTACTTAAACCCGGGAGAATTCGGGGCGGATCGACCGGAACGGAGCGCTCGAACCGACCGGTAACCGTTCGGTGTTTTCCGAACCTATCCCGCTGCAGTACGGTGGTTTTAACCGCCAGTGCGAGGCATGGCTTCGCATGACGCTGTCGGAGATCGCGGACGGCCTCGAAGTGACCGCGAGCCAGCGCGACCGGGGCGTCGCCGTCGCGGACGACACGGAGACCCCGCTCGTCGATCGGCTCGCGGCGCACGCGGACGACCTCCCGTGCACGCCGGAGGCGACGGCGACGCTCGTCGACGCCTTCACCGCCGGGCGGAGCGTCGGGGACGCGGCCCGCGAGGCCGGCGTGTCGCCGATGACGGGCGCGAAGGCCCTCCACCGCTGCGGCGTCGAGGGCGTCTGTCCGCTCGCGCCGACTCGCCGAGACGTGGTCCGTGACTGGCTCGACGGCCGGATCGCGCGCAGCGAGGCGGTCGCGCTCGCCGGCGGCGACGAGGCGGACTTCGCGCTGGCGACGTACGTGGAGACGCACGACCCGCTGTCCGCAGTCGCCGAGGCGGTCGACGCCCACATCGCCGGCTCCGCCCCGCTCGGCGCCGGTTCCGGCGGAAGCGATGGCGACGCGCTAGGCGGGGCGCTCGGGTCGCCCGACGGACTCCGCTGAGCGACGGGCGTCCGCTCGCGATCAGGGTGTCAGCCGATCGACCAGTCCCGACTCCGCGAACTCGATCCCGACCGTTGCGTCGAAGGCAGCTTCGAACGCGTCCGCGACGGCGCGCGCGTACGCTCCGTCTCCCGTCGACGCCGTCGGCGCGTCCGCGACCGCGGGCGCGGTCGGCGGGAGGTGAACGTCCGCGTCGGTCTCGTCTCCCCCTTCCGCGCTCTCCCCGTCGCCGTCCCGCACCACCGCGATCGACCGGTTTACCCCGGCGCCCACGTCGGCGACCCGACCGCGGAGCCGCTGGAGGGCGTCGCGGCCGTGGGTCGTCGCCGGGAACACCGCGGCCGTCCGGTCCGCGGCGGTCACTCCCGCGACCGCCTCGTTGGAGCCGACGGGGGCGACGTCGACGATCACGGCGTCGTAGCTCGTCGCGGCCTCGTCGATCCGCCGCTCTAGCTTTCGGGCCGCCTCCGCGGTCTTCGCTCTCGCGACGCGCTCGAAGGGCGCGCGGGCCGGGATCGCGTCGGCGCGACCCGGGAGATCCGGGGCGTCGGTTTCGGCTCTTTCGGCGTCTCCGCCGCCCCCGACGATCGGGTACGTCGCCGCCGACAGCGACGCCCCAGTCTCGTCGGTGACGAGCGTCGTGAGGTCCGTTCCGATCCGCCCCGACACGTACTCCGAGAGCCCCTGCGTCGTGAACGCGGCGTCGACCACGGCAACGTCGCGGCCGTCACGCGCGCCCAGCGCGGCCAGCTCGACGGCGGTTCGCGTCGTCCCCGCGCCGCCGGTCGCCCCGACGAGCGCGAGCGCTTTGGTGCGCATGGCTCCGCTCGCCGAGGTCGGTTGTTAAGGGCCGCGGATCGCCGCGCCGCCCGCCGCAACGAATATATCATGGATGTCTGTATGATACCGACGCATGGTCGCCCTCGCAGACGGGAAGTGGCGCGCGCTCGTGCTCGTCGGCGTCGCGGAGCTGTTCGCGATGACGCTCTGGTTCAGCGGGACGGCCGTCGGGCCGGAGCTGGCCGCGGCGTGGGGGCTCTCCGCCGCCGAGACCGCCTGGCTGACCAACGCGGTCCAGCTCGGCTTCGTCGCGGGCGCCCTCGCGTCGGCGTCGCTGACGGTCGCCGACGTCGTTCCGCCGCGGTACCTGTTCGCCGGGTCCGCGATGCTCGGCGCGGCGGGGACGGCGGCGATCGCGGCGGTCGTCACCAGCGGGCTGCCGGCGATCGTCTTGCGCTTCCTCACGGGCGTCGCGCTCGCGGGCGTCTACCCGACGGGCATGAAAATGATGGCGTCGTGGTTCGACGCCGGCCGAGGGCTGGCCATCGGCGTCCTGGTCGGTGCGCTGACGGTTGGGTCGGCCTCGCCGCACCTCATTCGAGCGGTCGGCGGGATCGGCCGGCCGGACACGGTCTTGTACGGGACGGCCGCGCTGGCGGCGCTCGGCGGCGTTCTCGTTCTCGCGTACGAGGACGGCCCGCACCAGCCGGAGACGGCGCCGTTCGATCCGGGCGCGGTCCGCCGGATCGTCACCGACCGCGGCGTCGTCCTCGCGAACGTCGGCTACTTCGGCCACATGTGGGAGCTGTACGCGGTCTGGACGTGGGTGCCCGTCTACCTCGCCGCGAGCTTCGAGGTCGGCGGCGTGGCCGAGGCCGACAGCCGCGCCGCGCTGCTTGCGTTCGCGACCATCGCGATCGGCGGCGTCGGCGCGTGGCTGGCGGGGTCCGCGGCCGACCGCTGGGGCCGGTCCGCCGTCACCAGCCTGTCGATGGTCGTCTCGGGGAGCGCCTGTCTGGTCGCGGGCGTCGTCTTCGGCTCGTCGCCCCTCGTCGTCGTCCCGTTCGTCCTCGTTTGGGGCTTCTTCATCGTGGCCGACTCCGCGCAGTTCTCCGCCGCCGTCTCGGAACTCGCCGACGAGAGCTACGTCGGCTCCGCGCTGACGCTCCAGACCGCCGTCGGCTTCCTTATCACTATCGCCTCGATCCAACTGGTCCCCGTCGTGCGGGACGCCGCCGGCTGGCAGTGGGCGTTCGCCCCGCTCGTCCTCGGGCCGCTCGTGGGCACCGGGGCGATGCTGTGGCTCCGCACGCTCCCGGAGGCCGACCGGCTG
Organism: Halorubrum sp. FL23; assembly: GCF_052439115.2. Lineage (NCBI taxonomy): Archaea > Methanobacteriati > Methanobacteriota > Halobacteria > Halobacteriales > Haloferacaceae > Halorubrum > Halorubrum sp. FL23. Next base: position 304,544 of record NZ_JBQVRO020000003.1, on the reverse strand, counting down.
GCGGGCGGTCAGGGCTGACGGGTCTTCACCCCTCTCCGTCCACGAGCGACCGCTCGGACCGGCCGTTCAGCCGTCTATCGCGGCGGCCACGGTCTCGCCGACCTCGTCCAGCTCGTCGTCTGAGAGGTCCGGTCGCTCGCCGCCGACGGCGTGGAGGGGCGCGCCGCCGTCCCCCTCGAACCGGGGAATGATGTGGGCGTGGACGTGGGGGACCTCCTGTCCGGCCGCCTCGCCGTCGTTGATCCCGACGTTGGCGCCGTCGGCGTCGACCGCGGCCTGCACCCGCGGGGTGAGCTCGGTCACCGCCGCGAACAGCTCGCTCGCGAGGTCGCCGTCGAGGTCGCCGACGTGTTGCGCGTGGGACTTCGGGATCACGAGCGTGTGGCCGCGAGCGAGCGGGTTGGCGTCGAGAAACGCCAGCACGTCGCCGGTCTCGTAGACGGTTCGAGCCGGGATGTCGCCGTCGACGATCGAACAGAAGATGCAGTCTGCGGACATACGCGTGGAGTCGTCGCGGCGACCCATCAAGGTTTCCCGGGGGCGGTCGCTCCGCGTCCCGCTTCGACCGGTCCTACTCGTCCGCGTCGGGGAACGGCACCTCGATCAGGTCGCCGTCGTCGGGGAGGAGGCACTCTCCGCTGAACGCCTCCCGCGCCTCGCGGCGGATCGGCGAGGCGTCCGCGGCGTACCGCGAGGAGATGTGGACCAGTGCGAGCCGCTTCGCGTCGGCGCGCTCCGCGATCGACCCCGCCTCTCGACCGGTCGAGTGCGCGGTGTCGCGGGCGCGGTCCGCCATGGCGTCGGAGAAGGTGGCGTCGTGGACGAGCAGGTCGGCGTCCGCCGCGACCGCGGCGGTCTCCTCCCGCGGACGGGTGTCGGCGGTGTAGACGAACTTCCGACCGGGCCGCGGCGGTCCCACCACCTGATCGGGCTCGACGACCGAGCCGTCCTCGGCCTCGACCGACTCGCCGGCGTGAAGCCGCCCGAACTTCGGGCCGACGGGGACCCCGAGCTCCTCGGCCCTCGGGCGATCGAACCGGCCGGGGCGGTCGTCTTCCTTCAGGACGTACCCCTGTGATTTGGTCCGGTGGGCCGTCTCGAACGCCCGGACCTCGTAGCCGTCGGCGTCGAGCGCGACCTCGCCGGGTGCGACCTCGTCGATCCGGATCCGGAACGCGGGGTCGTGGCCGACCGCGTGGACGAGGTCGTGGAGGTCGCCGGCGGTTCCCGGCGGGCAGTGGATCGTCAGGGGGGCCGCCCGGTCGTTGAAGCCGAGCGTCTGGACCAACCCCGGGATCCCGAGGACGTGATCGCCGTGGAGATGCGAGACGAACAGGTGGTCGATCCCGAACCCGGTCCCGTGCTGCATCATGCCGCGCTGGGTGCCCTCTCCGCAGTCGAACAGCAGGCGGTCGCCCTCGCGGTTGACGAACAGTGCGCTCGGCGCGCGCTCGGTGGTGGGGACGGCGCCGCCCGTCCCGAGGAAGGTGACGCGAAGGGACATACACGGGTATCGGAGCGGCATTTGTAAACCGGTATCGATGACGGCGCCGCCGCGGCTGGCGGCGACACCGACATGTGTCCGCCGTCCCGAACGGGACCGTGCACGACTCGATCGCTGCGCTGGTCGGACAGGAGGGGTGGCGCGCCGAGGGCGACGCGGCCCGCGTTCACTACGACGGCGGGGGAAACCGGTACGCGGTGGAGTTCTACGCCGACGCCGAGCGCGTCCTCTACTGGACGGTCCCGCCCGTGGAACCGGACGCGGCCGCCGACGCCGCCGACTCGACCGACCCCGCCGCGAGCGCCGCCACGGCCGCTCCCGTTCCCCGTGAGCAGATCCCGGACCCCCTCCGGCGGCGCATCCGCGAGGACCTCGACGCCGCCGGCGTCGACCCCGATCTGGAGCGCCGCGAGATCTGATCTCGCGTTCGGTCTCGGCTCCCGTCTCGCTCCGTCTCCCCGCTCCGCGCTGATCCGCCGATCGCCCGTTTCGGCGGCCATTACCGGAGATTTCCGCCGATGTATCTCGCTTCGAAGGAAACGTATTTGCGGCGCGATACGATAGGAAACGGTAATGAGTAGCGCCGAGTGGGAGGAAGACGACCCCTTCGAGGAACAGCGGGACAAGATCGAGAACCCGATGAAACGGCTGTTCCTCGCGTACGGTCGCGACTACCTCCCGCAGGTGACCGTCGGCATCTTCGCCAGCGTCTTCGCGCGACTCCTCGACCTCCTCCCGCCGCTGATGCTCGGGATCGCCATCGACGCCGTGTTCTACGAGGACGCCGTCTTCAGCGAGCAGATCCCGCTCGTCGTCCTCCCGGACGTGTGGCTCCCGACCGGACAGGAGGCGCAGTTCTGGTTCACCATCGCCGTCATCGGCGGCGCGTTCGGGACCGGGGCCGCGTTCCACTGGGTCCGTAACTGGGGGTTCAACGCCTTCGCGCAGAACATCCAGCACGACGTTCGGACCGACACCTACGACAAGATGCAGCGGCTCAACATGGAGTTCTTCTCCGACAAGCAGACGGGGGAGATGATGTCGATCCTCTCGAACGACGTGAACCGCCTCGAACGGTTCTTAAACGACGGGATGAACTCGCTGTTCCGGCTCTCCGTGATGGTCGTCGGCATCGGCGTCCTCCTCTTCTGGATCAACTGGCAGCTCGCGCTGGTCGCGCTCCTTCCGGTCCCCATCATCGGCGGGTTCACCTACCTGTTCATCAGGATCATTCAGCCGAAGTACGCCGAGGTGCGCTCGTCGGTCGGGACGATGAACTCCCGGCTCGAGAACAACCTCGGCGGCATCCAGGTGATCAAGTCGTCGAACACGGAGCCGTACGAGTCCGACCGCGTCGACGACGTGTCGATGGACTACTTCGACGCCAACTGGGACGCGATCACGACCCGGATCAAGTTCTTCCCCGCGCTCCGCGTGCTCGCCGGCATCGGCTTCGTGCTCACGTTCGTGATCGGCGGTCTCTGGGTGTTTCAGGAGACGCCGCCGGGGCCGTTCACCGGCGACCTCTCGGTCGGGATGTTCGTCGTGTTCATCCTCTACACCCAGCGGTTCATCTGGCCGATGGCGCAGTTCGGGCAGATCATCAACATGTACCAGCGCGCCCGCGCCTCGTCCGCGCGGATCTTCGGGCTGATGGACGAGCCGTCGCGGCTCGCCGAGGACCCGGACGCCGAGGACCTGACCGTCGACGACGGCGACGTGGTCTACGACGGCGTCAGCTTCGGGTACGACGACGATACCATCGTCTCCGACATCGACTTCGCGGTCGACGGCGGCGACACGCTCGCGCTCGTGGGGCCGACCGGCGCCGGGAAGTCCACCGTGCTCAAGCTGCTGCTCCGGATGTACGACGTCGACGAGGGCTCCATTCGGATCGACGGGCAGGACGTGCGCGACGTGACGCTCAAGTCGCTCCGTCGGTCGATCGGGTACGTCGGGCAGTCGTCGTACCTGTTCTACGGGACCGTCCGCGAGAACATCACGTACGGCACCTTCGAGGCGAGCGACGAGGAGGTCCGCGAGGCCGCGAAGGCGGCCGAGGCCCACGAGTTCATCGAGAACCTCCCGGACGGCTACGACACGATGGTCGGCGAACGCGGCGTGAAGCTCTCCGGCGGCCAGCGCCAGCGCGTCACCATCGCGCGAGCCGTCCTGAAGGACCCCGATGTCCTCATCCTCGACGAGGCGACCTCGGACGTGGACACCGAGACGGAGATGCTGATCCAGCGATCGCTCGACCGGCTCACGGCCGACCGCACCACGTTCGCCATCGCGCACCGGCTCTCGACGATCAAGGACGCCGACACCATCCTCGTGTTGGAGGGCGGTGAGATCGTCGAGCGCGGCAGCCACGACGAGCTGTTGGACAACGACGGGCTGTACGCGCACCTCTGGGGCGTGCAGGCCGGCGAGATCGACGAGCTCCCCCAGGAGTTCATCGACCGCGCGCAGGAGCGCACCGCGCGTCTGGTCGAGGACGCCGAGAGCGACGACGACTGAGGTCGCGGCTCCTCACCCGCCCACCGATTCTCACTCCGACAGCCGGCTCCAGTCGCCGGCGCGGTCGATCTCGGGATCGTCGCGCTCGTCGCGCTCCGCCGGGTCGCCGTGATATCCGATCACCGCCTCGTCGTCGAGCCCACTGAGGATCGCGTCTCGGACCTCCCACGGCTCGGCGAACGTCGTCGCGTCGCACGACTGGAGCGCCGCCTCCAGCCGCCGCTCGCCCGCCGCGGTCGCCAGCTCGAACCCCCCGTACTGCTCGATCAGTTCGCCGGTCGTCACCGGGTACCGGTGTTCGCGGAGCGCTCGTTTCAACGGCCCGAACGTCACCCCGTACGCCCGCGCTTGGTCTTCGTTGTCGTTGCCCATGGTTCGTCCATCATCGCCCGTCGGATTAATTCTCCCGCCCGAACGCGCCACACCGTGGCCGATCGAGCCGTTGGGCCCGCCTCACGGCCCGACGCGGACCGTCGCCCGTACGGCGCGGACCGTCGCCTATACGGCGCGTCCCGTCGAGGGGACGGTATGCGACTCGCGGACGCCACATGGACCGACGTGCGTGACGCCGACGTCGACGTCGCGTTCGTCCCCGTCGGCAGCACCGAACAGCACGGCCCTCACGCGCCGCTCGGCACCGACACGCTCGACGCGGTCGCGGTCGCGGAGGCTGGCGCGGCGGCCTACGAGTCGGCGGGAGCCGCATCGGCGGCAGTCGGATCGACAGCAGACAGAGCGGCGGCGGCCGAATCGCCGACCGAGGGCAAGCGAGAGCGCGGCGACGCCGTCGTCACCCCGGCGATCCCCGTCGGCGTCGCCGAGGAGCACCGCGCGTTCGACGGGACGATGTGGGTCTCTCCGGACACGTTCCGAGCCTACGTCCGCGAGGCGGCCGAGTCGCTCCCGGGCCACGGCGTCAACCGGGTGGTGTTCGTCAACGGACACGGCGGCAACGTGGAGGCGCTCGCGGAGGTCGCCCGCCGGTTCTCGCGCGACGACGCCCACGCGGGATACGCCGTGTCCTTCACCTGGTTCGAGGCGGTCGGCGAGCACGCGAGCGACATGGGACACGCCGGTCCCTTAGAGACCGCCCTGTTGCGCGCGACGCACCCGGAACTCGTCCGCGAGGACCGGGTCGGGGCCGCCCGCGAGGGGGCGACCGACCGCTGGGGCGAGTGGGTTTCGGGGGTGAACCTCGCGCACGACGCCGACGAGTTCACCGACAACGGGGTGGTGGGCGACCCCGCCGCGGGCGACGCCGAGCGCGGCGAGGTTCTCCTCGACCTCGCGAGCGGCGCGCTCGGGGAGCTGGCGGCCGCCGTCGTCGATCGAGAGCCCCGGTAACTGCGCGGTCGCTACTCTTCGTCCTCCTCGCCTTCACCCGTCGTCGCCGCGTCCTGCAGCGCGCCGCGGATGGCGGGGACGGTGCCGGTGAGCGATCCCACCTCCTCGGCGGCGGCCTCGATGTCGCCGACGAGCGACTCCAGCTCCTCGATTTCCGCCTTCAGATCCTCGGCGTCCTCGAAGGCGTCGGCGCGCTCGCCCAGCACGTACGCCTTCTTCGCCGAGCGAACGCTGTCGACCGCGTCGCCGACGTCAAGCGACGACTTCAGCCCGTTGAGGACGCCGAGCACGTTGTCCGCGTCCGTCTCCCACACCGCGTCGGCGCCGGGGAGCTCCGCGCGGGCGGCCTGCAGGTGCTCTCGGACCTCGGCACGGGTTTCCTCGGCGGCCTCGCCGAACAGATCGTCGTCGTCGAACGTGGACTGGCTCATACCCGACTCGTCGTGCCGACGCCCTTTAAAAACGTGCCCGAAAGCGAAAGTGAAACCCGACCCGAGGCGGCGGCTGCGGTCCGGTTCGGTGCGAGCGGCCGTTCAGTTCCACTCGGGCCGGGGTCGGGGCCGGAGTCGCGCCCGATCACAGCCGGAGGACGAGTTCCAGCGCGAACAGCCCGACCAGCAGGCCGAGCACGCCGGCCAGCAGCGCCAGCGTCCGGAGCCACCGCCACACTCGCTCGACCCTCGGCGTCGCGGCCAGCAACCCGGGCCCCCCGGAGGGAGCGCTTTTGGGGTCGCCGTCGGTCACGGTTGAGCGATCGTCGACGAACCAGGTAAAACCGACTATGAGGCCCGTATACTCCCTCGTACGGCTATATAGTTCTGCAGACTCGTATCACTCACGCGCGGTTTCGCGACGGTTTATCCTAATTTCACGACGCCCCCTCAAAGTCGACGACTCCGCTCTCCGCGGTCGCGAGGGTGTCGCATCACCTGAGAATCCTGGTTCATATTTATATCTTCTCTGAGAGTTAAGTGACGTATGTCAACGAAAGAAGTCTCACTGCGAAGCACGATCGGCGGCGTTTCGGTGGAGGGGAAGCTCCACACGCTCAGCGTCTGGTTCATCCTCGCGCTGCGGCTGATGATCGGGCTCGCATTCTTCCAGAGCGGTCTCGACAAGGTTCTCAGCGGCGAGTTCAGCGCCGCGGGGTACCTCCAGAACGCGCCCGCCGCGAACGGCAGTCCGGCCGCCGGCCTGTTCGCCGCGATGGGCGAGACCACGTGGTTCGTGGAGTTCGTGAACGTCGCGGTGCCGTGGGGTGAGGTCCTCATCGGGCTCGGCGTGATCGTCGGACTCCTCACCCGGCTCGCCGCGTTCTGGGGCGCGCTCATGATGGTCCTGTTCTACCTCGGCAACTGGGACATCGCGCACGGCTACATCAACGGGGACTTCGCGTACATGCTCGTGTTCCTCTCGGTCGCCGCCTTCGGGGCCGGTCGGATCCTCGGGCTCGACGCCTACGTCGAGGGGTACGAGGTCGGCGGTCAGCCCCTCGTCGAGCGGTATCCGTGGACCCGATACCTCCTCGGGTGAGGGCCCGTCCGACCCCTCGGTGCCGCGCCCTCCGATCCCTCGCGAACGACGGACTCACCCACGCCCTTCGTTATCATGCATAATATTCGGGTAGCAGTTATTATGCCGATACGATCCCTGCAATCCAGTACACTATGCAAGAGGGATCGTCCTCCGGCATCCGGTCGAGTTACGGCGCGAAGCTCGCGCTGTCGCTGATCGGGGTCATGGGGGTCTCAGTTTCATACGGCGTCATCGTGTACCTCCGTGCGGAGGAGGCCGGGGCCGCGGGCACAGAGGTACGCTCCGGGCTCATCGGAATGACGCTGTTGACGGTGATCGGGCTCGCGCTCATCGGCGTCACCGTCGGATCGAACACGGTCATCTCCCTGCGGCAGCTCACGGCCAAGGCCGAGCGGATGGCCGAGGGGGACCTCGACGTGCGGCTGGAGACGGGGCGAACCGACGAGATCGGGCGGCTGTTCCGGGCGTTCGACGCCATGCGAACGTCGCTTCGGTCCGAGATCGACGACGCCGAGGAGGCCCGTGAGGAGGCCGAACGGGCCCGGCGCGAAGCGACCGAACGCGCCGAGACGGTCGAGCGCAAGGCGACCGAGTACGAGTCGGCGATGCGCTCGCTCGCCGACGGCGACCTGACCCAGCGCGTCGACCCCGACAGCGACAACGAGGCGATGGCTCGGGTCGGCGCCGCGTTCAACGAGATGGCCGACGAGCTGGAGGGGACGGTCGCGTCCGTCGCGACCGTCGCCGAGGACACCGCCGACGTGGCCGGCACCGTCGACGACCGCACGGAGAACCTGCGGACGACGACCGGGACCGTGAGCGAGGCGGTCGAGGAGATCGCCGAGGGCGCGCGCACCCAGCGCGACGACCTGCAGGCGGCGACCGACGAGGCCGAGAACCTCGCGTCGTCGGCCGAGGAGGTCGCGTCCACCGTCACCGACGTGGCGGAGTCGGCCGAACACGCCGCGGCGGTCGGCGAGGAGGGTCGCGAGGCCGCCGAGGAGGCGCTCGCGGAGATGGACGCGGTCGAGGAGACGACCGCCGAGACGACCGCGGAGGTCGAGGCGCTCGCCGCGGAGGTCGAGGAGATCGGCGAGGTGGTCGACACCATCTCGGAGATCGCCGAGCAGACGAACCTCCTCGCGCTGAACGCCTCCATCGAGGCGGCCCGCTCCGGCGCCGACGGCGCCGGCTTCGCGGTCGTCGCCGAGGAAGTGAAGGCGCTGGCGGAGGAGACGCAGGAGTCCGCGAGCGAGATCGAAGCCCGGATCCACTCCGTCCAGGAGCGCGCGGAGACGGGCGCCGACGCGATGGCGCGGACCGAACAGCGGATCTCCGCCGGCGTCGACACCGTCGAGACGACTATCGACGCGCTCGAGCGCCTCGCGGAGGCCTCCGAGCGGACCGACACGAGCATGACCGAGATCACCCGAGCGACCGAGACGCAGGCCGAATCCGTCGACGCGGTGGTCGGCCACGTCGAGGACGTCTCCGCGATCAGCGCACAGACCGCGAGCGCGGCCGGCGACGTGACCGGCGCGGTCGACGAACAGGAACGGACCCTCGGCGCGGTCGAAAACGCGGCGGGGTCGCTTTCGGACCGCGCGATCGCGCTGCGCGACGCGGTCGACGACTTCGAGTTCGCGGCGGGCGCCGGCCTCGATGCCGCCGCGGGCGTCGACGGTGACGCCGGCACCGCCACCACCGCGGTCTCCGACGGGGGGACCGACGGCGGGGCCGCGGACGGCTCCTTCGACTTCCCGCACGAGGACGGGTCTGACGACCGTCCCGATGGAGGAGCGAACGGTGAGGGGGTGAACTGAGATGCTCGTCGACACCGCCGTCTGGGCGTGGATCGGCGTGCTCGCGATGGGGGCCGGCACGATTCCCCCGCTGTGGGCGTGGTTCTCGCGGTCCTCGGAGAGCGACGAGTCGCACGCCGTCTACTACGCCACCCTCGCCGGGGTCACCGGCATCGCGGCGCTCGCGTACCTCCTGATGGCGCTCGATCTCGGCACGCTGTCGACGGCTGCCGGGGAGATCGACCTCGTCCGGTACGTCGACTGGCTGCTGACGACGCCGCTCCTCCTCCTCTACCTCGGGCTGCTCGCTCGCCCGTCGCGCACCGTGCTCGCCGGGCTGATCGGGGTCGACGTGGTGATCATCGCCGGCGGTATCGTCGCCAGCGCCACCACCGGCACGCTCTCGTGGGCCGCCTTCGGCGTCGCCGGTGTCGCGTATCTCGGGCTCGTCTACGGACTGCTCGTCTCGCTCCCGCGGTCGGCCTCGGCCGAGGGTGACCGCGTGCGCGCCGTCTTCGGCACGCTCCGGAACATCACGGTGGTGCTGTGGACGCTGTACCCGGTCGTGTGGCTGCTCGCCCCCACCGGGCTGGGCCTGATGACGCCGGCGACGGAGATGCTCGTGTTCGTGTATCTCGACATCGTCTCGAAGGTCGGCTTCGTCGTCGTCGCGGTCGCGGGCGCCGACGCGCTCGACCGGATCACCGCCGACCGCGGGCTCGGCGTCGGCTCCGACAGCGTCCACGTCGACGCCGGCACCGATGACGAACGCACGACCGTGCTCGGCGACGACTGAGCCGGCTTTCTTCTCTCTCCGCTTTTCGCCGCTCCGGTTTTTGCCGCTCCGGTTTTTGCCGCTCCGCTTTTCCGCTACTCCTCGTCCGCGACCAGGTCCTCGTACCGCGCCCCGGTCTGTTTCAGCGTCTCCGTCGAGTAGAGCCGCTCGTGCGAAAACGGGAGGTGGTCGGCCGCCAGTTCGTCGATCTTCGCGTCGACCGCCTCGGCCTCGCGGCCGTGTATCATGGTGAACAGGTTGTACTCCCAGCCCTGCTCGGTCCGGCGCGGCCGGTGGTAACACAGCGTGACGTACGGGAGGCTCCCGACCGCTTCCCCGCGATCATCGAGCTCGTCGTCCGGCACGTCCCAGACGACCATGCAGTTGTTCGTGAACCCGGTGACGACGTGGTTGACGATACAGCCGATCCGCTTGATACAGCCGTCCGCGAGCAGGCGATCGACCGCCGCGAGCACGTCGTCGATCGGGGCGTCGATCTCGGCCGCCACGTCGGCGTACGGGGTCGCCGACAGCGGGAACCCGTCTTGGATCGCCAGGAGGAGGTCGGCGTCGAGCGGGGCGAGGTCGCCGCGGGCGTTCTCGGAGATGCGCGTGGCGGAGACCGCGGTTTCTTCGAGCGATTCTCGTGCAAATCGATCGCCGTTCACCACTGGGAACTCCAGGTCGATGTAGTAGTCCGTGAGCATCGGCAGGTTCAGCACCTCGCAGCCGGTTCGCTCCTCGATCTCGGCGAGGATCGCGTCCCGGGTCTCCCGCGAGCCCGCGGTGACGACGAACCACTGGTTCCACTCGTGGTCGCGGCGGTAGTTGTGGTTCACCTGTCGATACCCGTTGATCACCTCGGCGACCTCGTCGAAGCGGTCCTCCGGCGCGCGCACCGCGGCGAGCGTCGAGGAGCCGATGACCGGGGGGTTGAGCACGGCGCCGAACCGTCGGAACACGCCGCGCTCCCGGAGACCGCGGACGCGATCGAGGACCTCGTCGGCGTCGAGGGCGACGCCCGTCTCGGCCGCGATCTCGCTGGCAACTCGCTCGAAGGGGCGCGGCTCGACGGGGAAGCCGCTCTGGTACTCGTCGATGAGGGCCGCGTCGACCGCGTCGATGTCGGCCCGCCAGTCGGCGTCCAGACTCATTACGTCGAGTTGGGGTCGCGCCTACGTACGGGTTTCGGAGGCGGTTCGGTGTGGTGGGGCGGTCCGCGGGCTCGGTGTGGCGGGATGGTCCGAGCCGACTCGGCCGAGCCGAACCGTCGGAGCCGATCGGTCGTCAGCGGGGACCGGGGGCCGGTCGCCGGCAGGGGTGTCAGTCGTCAGCGGCGGCCGCACCAGGCGTCGGTGCGAACGCCCGGGCGCTCTCCTCGAGCTGTTCCGTCGAGCAGCCGCCGACGGTCGCGGCCTGTTCGAGAGTCAGTGTGCGGGAGCGATACAGTGTGAGTGCGGTGGCCACGGATTTGGACGTCATCGGGAACAACTGTTCACTAGATGGACGTACATATAACTCTAACGCCTTTCAGAGGTTATACTGGAACCTTTTGCTGACAAAACTGTTCTTATCTACCCTTCTCTGCTTAGAAACCCAACGATCGTCTCCTTATTGTGTGTGGTGGTGTACCACGGACTCGGTGCGAGCCGGCCGACTCACCGCACCTCGCCGCTCGCGCGCACCGGAAGCGGGGCGGGGGCTCGGTCCTCGGGCGGTTCACTCTCCGCCCCGGCTGACGCGTCGATCCTTCCCCTTCCCAGCGTTCGGGAGGGGAGCGGGGGACTTTTCGTTCGAGGTCCCCAACGACGCGTATGGCTCAGGCGACCCAGGAGTTCGGCGACTGGCCCCTCAAACGGCTGATGACCGAGGTCTGCGGCTCCGGCCACAAGTCGGCCGACGACCTCACGCGCGCGCAGGCGACCGAGGCGTTCGAGCGCATCCTCGCGGACGAGCCCGACCCGACGACGCTCGGGGCGTTCTGGCTCGCGAACCGCTGGAAGCGGAACACGCCCGAGGAGCTGGGCGCGTACGTCGACGTGATGTGCGATCGCGTCGAGTACGCCGAACCCGACGCCGACCCCGTCGACTGCGGAGCGAACTACGACGGGAAGGGGCGCTCGGCGATCCTCGGCGTCGCGGCGGGCGTCGTCGCGGCCGCCGCGGGCACCCCGGTCGTCGTCCACTCCGGCGACCGAGTCCCCACGCAGAAACAGGACGCGTACAAGCACGTCCTCGACGAGCTCGGCGTCCACACCGAGCTGACGCCCTCCGACTCGGCCGACATGGTCGACGAGACGGGCTTCGGCTTCTACTACCAGCCGGCGTTCAACCCCGCCATCGACGACCTGTTCGACCGGCGCGACCAGATGGGCGTCCGGACGTTCGTCAACACGATCGAGACGCTGGCGAACCCGGCCGGGGCGTCGGTCCACCTCGGCTCCTTCTACCACCTCGCGTTCGCGAAGAAGGTCGTCGACACGTTCGTGGAAAGCGAGTTCCACGACCTCGACCGCGTCCTGATGTTCCAAGGGATGGAGGGGTACGACGACGTGCGCCCCGGCTACACCAAGGTCGCCGAGTGGGACGCGGGCGGCTCCGACGCCGACGAGGCCGGCAGCGACGGCGCGTCCTTCGACGACTTCGAGATCGAGACCGCGGAGTACGGGATGGACCTCGAAGAGGAGGACCTCGCGGTCGACGACGTCGCGGCCGAATCCGCCGCGATCACCGAGGCGGTGCTCACCGGCGAGCGCGACGGCGCCTTCGCCGACGCGGTCGCGGTCAACGCCGCGCTCCGGATCTACGCCCGCGAGGACGCCGACTCGATCGAGGAGGGCCTCGACGCCGCCCGCGCGGTCATCGACGACGGCTCCGCGCACGACGTGCTCGAAGCGCTCCGCGACTTCTGACCGCGGCCGACGCCCGGCCCCGTCGGCGTTCGTTCGCTGGGCGGTCGCTTTCGCTGCCTCTTAACCTTTTCACGCCCCGGATCGGCGGATCTGGGTCGAATTTGGGAGAGAATTCGGAAAGCCGTCTTGAGGGCGGAGCACCAAGTGAGTGTGTACCGAACATGACCCACGATACCGCATCCCACCATGCCGACGTGTGAGCACTGTGACGCGCACGTCTCCGAACGATTCGCCCGGGTGTTCTCGGACGCTCGCGGCCGGATACACGCGTGTCCGAACTGCTCGGCGAACGCCGGAATCGCGGAGGTCGCGAAAGAACGTGCGCAAAACGTCTGAGTCCCGCTGACCGTCCCTTTTCGGCCCGCCCCGTCTCTCCGCTGCTTCGGCTTTCCGGGGTCCCCGCTCGGACGACGCCTAGCGCTCGGGCGCGGGCGGCATCGCGCGCTTGTGGGCGCTGCGCTCGTAGAGCTCGACCACGCGGTCGACCGCCTCCTCCGGCACGTCGAGTTCGCGGACCGTCGCCGCGCGCGAGAGCCCGCCGTCGACGTGGACCGCCAGAATCGCGTCGACGGTGTCGTAGTCGAGCCCCATCTCCTCGGCGTCGGTCTGGCCCTCCCACATCCCCGCGGTCGGCTCCTGCATCACCAGATCGCGGGGGACGCCGACGTGCGCGGCCAGCTGGCGCACCTGCTGTTTGTAGAGGTTCCCGATGGGGTTACAGTCGACCGCCTGGTCGCCGTACTTCGTGAAGTAGCCCGTCATCGCCTCCGCGCGGTTCCCCGTTCCCAACACCACCCTGTTCTCGGCGTTGGCGACGAAGTAGTTCAACACCGCCCGAGTCCGGACGTAGACGTTCCCCGCCGCCATGCGGTCGTCGGCGGCCTCGGGGAACGCGTTGAAGACGGACTCCGCGATCGGCTGGATCTCGACAATGTCGTACTCGACCCCGAGCTCGTGGGCGACGCGCTCGGCGTCGCTCATCACGTCGGGGTCGTTCACTTCGGCGGGCATCGTGATCCCGTGTAACCCGTCCTCGCCGAGCGCCTCGACGGCGAGGTAGGCGACCAGCGTCGAGTCGATCCCGCCGGAGAGCCCCAGCACGGCGCCTTCTGCGCCCGCATCGTCGACGAGATCGACGATGAAGGCGACGATGCGCTCGCGGGCGTTCTCCAACTCTGCGTCGGAGAGGCGGAGGTCGAGCGGAGGGTCGTCCGACAGCAACACCGACTGGTCCGAGGTCCGGCTCATGGGTTACGTCTGGTGCCGAGGCGACTAATACCTCCCCGTCGGCGCGGGGAACTGGACGCGCGTCGGGTTCCACGGATCGTAACCCTCCGATCGGCGCGTTCTTCGGCGGTGAACTACAGGAGTCCTTCCTGCTCGGCCAACAGCAACCCCTCGAGCGTCGCGTCGTTCGTCGGCGGCTCCCGCGCGACCGCCAGCGCCTCGTCGATCGGGACCGTCCGCGGAACGAGGAACTCGTTGCTGTCGTGGTCGACGTCGACCGGCTCCAACCCCTCCGCGAACACGTAGCCGCGCGTGTGACGCAACACGCCCGTCGAACACCACACCTCTTGGAGCAGGGAGGTCGACGACGGCGCGAAGCCGGTCTCCTCGGCGAGCTCGCGCGCGGCGGCGGCGGTGTACGACTCGCCGGCCTCGACGATGCCCGCGGGCAGCTCCAGCTGGGTGTTCCGCACGGTCGGCCGGTACTGCTCGACGAACAGCACGCGGTCGTCGGCGACGGCGATCACGACCGTCGCGGGCGACAGCTCGGCCCAGTAGTACTTCTTCTCCGTCCCGTCCGGCTGCTCGACGCGGTCGTATCCGCCGACGAACCACCCCTCGTCGTACTCGACGACGACCTCCCGGACCGGCCACTCCGGCTCGCCGGGCAGCGAGTGACGCCGACCGTCGTCGAAGGCCGAGAGACCGCTGAGATCGTCGCTCACGGCTGTCCCACCTCCACGTAGTAGGCCTGCCCGTCGCGTCGGACGCGGACCCCGTCGTCGACCGCCGCCTCGGGCACCTGTTGGGTAAGCGCGTCCACCTCGTCGAACGGGGTGTGGGTGAACCACTCTTTCACTCCGTACGGGCCGGTCTGGTACCCCTCGGAGCGCCCGTCCGCGCTCGCGATCGCGCTCGTGAGATACGGATATCGCCGGTCCGAGACGTTGTTCACGTCGGCCGCGGTCTCGTTCGTCTCGATCGGCTCGGCGGTGAGGTAGTAGGGGTCGCCGCTCCCGAGGTAGCTCGGGAGCGCCCCCAACGCGAGCAGGGCGACGGCGATTACGGCGATGGCGATGAGGAGGTTCCGGGTGACCCGGCGCATGGTCGCCGTTGGCGCCGGCGGGGAATACCGGTTTCGCCCGCGGCGCCCTCGCCCCGGCACTCGCCCCCTCGGCGCCGACGCGCTTTACTCGCCCGCGCCCCTGTCTCCCCCATGGAGTTCCGGTTCGAGCTGGCGCTGTGTGCCGCGCTCGAATCACCGGACCGCGTCGTCGCCCGCCAGTTCGGGGCCGGGATCGAGAACCCCGGCGGCCGGATCGTCGACGTCTGCGTGCTGACGCCCGGACCGGGGTTCGACCGGCGCGCGGCGATCACGCCCGACCGGATCCCGGAGCCCGCGATCGAGGCGCCGGTCGGTCCCGGTGAGGCGGTTCCCATCCAGCGGGCGTTCGATCTCCCGCCCGACCGCGCCGAGGCGGTCGCCGAGCGCGCGGCCGCGGTCGGCTACCTCGAACGCGAGCGCCGCGACGGGCGACCCGTCGTGCGCGCCACCGCTCGGTACCCCGACGACTGGGTCGGCTCGCTGACCGCGATCGAGAACAAGCCGGACCTCGGTTCCCCCGGCGATCTGACGGCCCAGCTGCGGTACGACGCCGCGCTCGGACTGTTCGACGAGGTCGTGCTCGCGACCGCCTCCTACGTCACGCGCGCGCACCTCAACCGGATCCCGGAGTCGGTCGGCGTCTGGCGGTTCGACCCGGACACCGGCGAGCGCGAGGTCGTCCGAGAGCCGACCCCGCTCGACCCCGACGCGTCCGGCGTCGAGATCCGGGAGGAGCGCGCGCTCCGGACCGACGTGACGCTCGTCGACCCCGCCGCGAAGGCGCGGAAGCGCCGCCGTCTCGCCGAGCGCGCGTACGGGAAGGGGTGGCGTCCGGAGCCCCCGGCTTGCGCGCACGCGACGATGACCGCCGACGGGCGACCGCGCTGCGAGCGGTTCGACCGCGTCGTCGATCCGGGACGCGACTGCGGCGCGGCCTGCGACGTCCGCGAGCCCGCGGATCCGCCGCGCACAGACGAGGACCGTCTCCGCGACGAGCGGACCGCGTGGGTGGCCGACCCCGCGGGCGACGGTCCCCGCCGCCAGTCCGGGCTCTCGCGGTTCCTGTGAGCGCCGTCGCCGGTCTGCGTGGCAACGCTTTATACGCCGACGACGGAACGTGTGCACATGGACGACATCGAAGACGTGTTCGTCGCGCGATTGATGACGAGCGAACTCCACACGGTGACGCCGGACACGCTGGTCGAGGACGCCGCGGCCGTGCTGCTCGACAACGACATCAGTTCGGCGCTGGTCGTCGACGAGGCGGGCGCCCTCGTCGGCATCCTCACCACGACCGACTTCGTCGACATCGTGGCGAAGAGCCAGCCGAAGGCCGAGACGACGGTCGAGCGGTACATGACCCGAGAGCCGATCACGGCGAGCGCCCAGGACTCCGTCTCGGCGGTGGCCGCGACGATGGTCGAACACGGGATCCACCACGTGCCGGTCGTCGAGGGCGACGAACCGATCGGGATCATCACCACCTCCGACTTCGCCGCGTACGTCTCCTCGCCGGAGGCGCCGTCGCCGTAAGGGGCCGCCGTCGTCGCACCGCGCTCGCAACCCCCGACAAGTGCCGCCCCTTTCTGGGGGGTCATACGCGCGGATCGCGTACCGCGATCCATGCCCGATCACCTGCATCTCAACCTCTTTACCATGGCTTCGGTCGAGCACGTCTCGCCCGGGTCGTGGACCTATCCCGGCGACCGGTCGCCGGAGTACACCGACCGGGAGTATTGGACCGAGGTGGCGCGCACCGCCGAGCGCGGCGGCTTCGACGCGGTGTTCTTCGCCGACGTGCGCGGGATCTACGACGTGTACGGCGGCGACCGCGAGACGGCCGTCGAGAAGGCGGTCCAGACGCCCGCGAGCGACCCGCAGCTCATCGTCCCCGCGATGGCGGAGGTCACCGACGACCTCGGCTTCGCCGTGACGCGCTCGACGACGTACACACACCCCTACCAGCTCGCGCGGGAGTTCTCCACGCTCGACCACCTCACCGACGGACGCGTCGCGCTCAACGTCGTCACCTCGTACCTCCAGTCGGCCGCCGAGAACCTCGGGCTCTCGGAGCGGATGGACAAGGAGACCCGCTACGACCGCGCCGACGAGTTCCTCGACGTCTGTTACAAGCTCTGGGAGGAGTCGTGGGACGACGACGCCGTCGAGATCGACCGCGACTCCGGACGGTACACCGACCCCGAGAAGGTCTCGGCGATCGACCACGAGGGCGAGCACTTCTCCGTGCCCGGTCCGCACGGCTCCGAGCCGTCGCCGCAGCGCACGCCCGTGATCTATCAGGCGGGGTCGTCGGACCGCGGGCGGGCGTTCGCGGCCGCGAACGCGGAGGGCGTCTTCGCCAGCCAGCCCACCGAGGAGGGGATCCGCGAGTACATGGCCGACGTGAAGTCGCGCGCGGCGGACCGCGGGCGGGACCCCGAGAGCCTCCGCTTCTTCATCGGCGTCGTCCCGGTCGTCGGCGAGACGGAGGCGGCCGCCGAGGCGAAGTACGAGGCGTACACGCGTCACGTCGACGTCGAGGCGACGCTCGCGCTCCTCTCCGGCTTCCTCGACATGGACCTGTCGGCGCTCGATCCCGACCAGAAGGTGGAACACATCGAGACCGACGCGATCCAGGGGACGATGAACGCGTTCACGAAGGCCCAGCCGGACCGCGAGTGGACCGTCCGCGAGATCGCCGAGTTCTGCGGGCTCGGAACCACCTCGCCGACGATCGTCGGCACCCCGGAACAGATCGCCGACGAGTTGGAGCACTGGCACGAGGAGGTCGGCGTCCACGGCTTCAACGTGAAGGAGGTCGTTCGCCCCGACTCGTTGACCGACTTCGTCGACCTGGTCGTGCCCGAACTGCGGGAGCGCGGGCTCGTCCCCGATCCGGACGACGCGGGAGACGCGCCGCGCGGCGACGGCACCCTCCGCGAGCGGCTCCTCGGGACGGGACAGTCGCGGCTCCGAGACGACCACCCGGCGAAGCAGTGACCGGGAGCGGCGTCCGTGCGGCGTCGCGGCTCTCCCGTCGGCGCCGGAGACGACAACTCTGCCGCCCCCGGCACGCTTAAGTGGATTCCCCCGCTTCTCTCTGGTGACGCTTCGCTTGGAGGGCCGAAGCGTCAGCGGGGACCTACTGAACGGCACGCCTGTGCCACCTTTTCCCGGCACGGGCGTGCCGTTCGTTCCTTTGATCACCCGAGAGCGGCCGCTCTCTCCCGATCGTGCGCCTCGAGTACCGCGGTTTCGGTCGATTCGTACCCACCGCCGACACACCCAAGCGGCTCGGCGTCGACCGCCGGGTATGCCGCTCTTACAGTTCTCGACGACTCTGTCGCTCTCGCCGGCCGAGCGCGAGTCGTTCGCCGCGTTCGTCACCGACCGGTACGTCGAGGAGATGGAGACGACCGCCGGACACGTCGCGGTGACGATCGATGAACTGGACCCTTCGGCGATGGCGCTGGGTCGCGCCGTCGACGGGCCACTGTTGTTCCTCGACGCCGAGATCCGAGCGGGCCGCCCGTTCGAGTACAAGCGCGCGTTCGCGCTCGCGGTCATGGAACGCGCGGTCGCCGAGCTCGGCGTGCCGGAGCCGAACGCGAAGGTCGTGTTCACCGAGCACGCGGGGGAAGACATGATGGGGGTCGACCGGGTGGGCGGCGACTGGGCGGGCGAGTGACTCTCCCGAGACCGTGACCCCGGCGGCGCCCGCCGCGCTCTCTGTCCCCGTTAGAGTCCTTCGCCCTGATACGCCCCGTCGTAACTCCCCTCGTGGTCGGCGGCTGCAAGCACCAGCTGGGCGATCCGCGCGCCCGGCTCGATCGCGATCGCGTGTCCCACGTCGAGGCGCCCCTCGCCGACGCCCTCGTAGCCCGCGTCCCAGACCGCCGTATCGAGGGTACAGGAGTTGCGCAGCAGCGTCGACCGCGGGAGCACGAACCCGATCCGCTCGTCGGGGATCCGCACCGGCTCGCCGTACCGGACCACGTACGTCCCAGCCTCCAGCCGGTACGCGCCGTCTTCCGGTTCGAGCGCTTCGCGCTCGCCGACGCGCTTCCCGTCGCGGCGGATCGCGCCCGGCTCCGTCTGCTCGAAGACGGCGCCGACCGTCAGGTCGACCCCGTTCGGCTGTCGCTGCCCGTCGTCGAGGTCGGCGCCGCCCGCTTCGAGGGCCGCCGCGACCGTCGCTCCCGAGTCAAACATGTCCCATCGGATCCGCGGGCGAGACTAAACGGTGTCGTCCGCGATCAGGCCGCCGATCGGGCCAAGCGCAGGATCGCTCAATACGGCCGATTTCGGCGGATATAGGCCTTTATGGGCCTTATACACTCGTTACGGCTATTCTTGTCGTGGGGAATGATATCACTCACACAATCTCGCAATAATTGCTCGATCTGCCGATCTAACACGGTCGATCTTGCAAAAAACTCGCGGGTTTTATATCCACGGGAGAGCCAACTTCGGATGATATGGGAAAGACAATTACGGAGAAGATCCTCGATGACCATCTCGTCGAGGGCGAGCTGACGCCCGGCGAGGAGATCGGCATCGAGATCGACCAGGTGCTGACGCAGGACACCACGGGGACGATGGTGTGGCTCCAGTTCGAGGCGCTCGATCTGGACGAGGTCCAGACGGAGCTCGCCGCGCAGTACTGTGACCACCAGACGTACCAGTTCGACTTCAAGAACACCGACGACCACCGCTTCCTCCGCTCCGCGGCCGGCACGTACGGCGCGTACTTCTCGCGCCCCGGCAACGGGATCTGTCACCAGGTCCACAAGGAGAACTTCGCGGCGCCCGGCAAGACGCTGCTCGGCTCCGACTCGCACACGCCGACCCCCGGCGGGCTCGGCCAGCTCGCGATCGGCGCCGGTGGCCTCGACATCGCCGTCGCGATGGGGGGCGGCCCCTACTACGTCGAGATGCCGGAAGTCGTCAACGTTCACCTCGAGGGCGAGCTCCCCGAGTGGGCGACCGCCAAGGACATCGCGCTCCACCTGCTCGGCGAGCTGACCGTCAAGGGCGGCGTGGGCAAGATCTTCGAGTACACCGGCCCCGGCGCCGAGAACCTCACTATCCCCGAGCGGACCACGATCACGAACCTCGGCACCGAGCTCGGCGCCACCTCCTCGATCTTCGCGACCGACGAGAAGACCAAGGACTGGCTCGCGCGCCAGGACCGCGAGGAGGAGTACGTCGACCTCCAGCCCGACGAGGACGCGGAGTACGCGGAGACGATCGAGGTCGACCTGAACGATCTCGAGCCGCTCGTGGCCGCGCCGTCGATGCCCGACAACGTCGCCCCCGTCAGCGAGTACGAGGGCACCGACGTCGAGCAGGTCATCGTCGGCTCCTGTACCAACGGCGCCTACGAGGACATCCTTCCCAGCGCGAAGATGCTGAAGGGTCGCGAGGTCGCCAAGCAGACCGAGATGATCGTCGCGCCCGGCTCCAAGCAGGCCTCCGAGATGCTGGCCCGTGAGGGATGGACCGCGGAGATGATGGCGGCCGGCGTCAACTTCTCCGAGGCGACGTGTGGCGCGTGTATCGGGATCGGCCACGTGCCCGCCTCCGACTCCGTCTCGCTGCGTACCTTCAACCGCAACTTCGAGGGCCGCTCCGGCATCGAAGACGACTCCGTCTTCCTCTGCTCGCCGGAGGTCGCCACCGCGGCGGCCATCACCGGCGAAATCGTCGACCCGCGCGACCTCGCCGACGACCTCGGCGACCTCGAGGCGCCCGGCCTGGAGATGGGGACGAAGTACGGCCCCGGCATGGGAGAGGACGACTCCGACATCATCTCGCCCGACGAGGCCATCGACGACGGGCTCGTCAAGGGCCCGAACATCGGCGACGTGCCGCTCAAAGACGGGATCGACGTGGACGGCGGCGAGGCCCTCCTCAAGATGGAGGACAACATCACCACCGACCACATCATCCCGGCGACCGCGGACATCCTGAAGTTCCGCTCCAACATCGAGAAGCTCTCCGAGTTCACGCTCTCGCGCGTCGACGACACGTTCGCGCAGCGCTCTCTCGACGCCGACGGCGGCGTCCTCGTGGCCGGCGAGAACTACGGGCAGGGCTCCTCGCGTGAGCACGCGGCCCTCTGTCCGATGTACCTCGGCATCGAGGCCGTCTTCGCGCAGAGCTTCGCCCGCATCCACAAGGCGAACCTGTTCAACTTCGGTATCGTCCCGCTCGCGATCGACGCGGAGACGTACGAGAAGATCGACCAGGGCGACGACATCGAAATCGTCGACGACGTGCCCGCGGGCGTCGCCTCCGGCCAGGAGGAGTTCACCGTGAGCGTCAACGGCGAGTGGGAGTTCACGGCCGACCTCGACGCCTCCGAGCGCGAGCGCGACATCCTCGGGGCCGGCGGCAAGCTCTCGTGGGTCAAACAGCAGCACGCTGACGGCGACTCCGGCGCAGCGCCGGCCGACGACTGAGCGCGCTGTCCCGCGGTCGACGCGCCGTTTCGGCATCTGCGTTCTCCATTTTTCGCGCGCCTACACCTTCAGCAGCGGCTACGCGGATTGCCGACGTGGTCGACCTTCTCGGTCGACGGTCGCGATCGTCTCCGTGAGTGACGCTGCACGGCGCCGTCGCTCTGCGGGTCGGAGTGAAGCGGGGGAACCGCGAAAACGCGTCCCGTCGGTCCCAACGCGGAACCGGCGTTAGCGGGCCGCGGCGGCGACGCGTTCGCGCTCCTCCTTCTGCGAGATGGAGTAGGAGCGTTCGGGGTCGTAGTCCGCGGCCGTGATGAGCTCGTTGGCGAGCGCCTCGGCGGCGGCGGTCGTCGACTTGTACGTCGCGTTAGCGACGCCGTCGGAGATGAACAACAGCGCCTGATCGACGCGGCGCTGCGGCGCGACGTCGACCGCCTTCGGGACGGAGATCCCGCCGTACTTCAGGCGGACGGTCTCCTCGCGGGGCGCGGCGTTCTCGACGGCCGTCACGAGGATCTGGACCGGGTTCTCCTCGGTCCGCTCGTGGATGATGTCGAAGGCGTCGCGGACGATCCGCGTCGCCTGCTGTTTCTTGCCCGTGTTCTCGTCGGTCTGCATCAGGCGGTTGATCAGCCGCTCGACCAGGGAGATCTCGGACTTCTTGAACTGCTTGGACGCGTGTCGGCCCATCGTGTGCGCGATGGGCGTCACGGTCATGTAGCGCTTCGTCGAGGGGTCCTCGTAGGCGATCTCGGTGACGTCCCAGACGCCGAACAGCTGGGCGTTCTCGTTGGCGGCCTCGCTGGACGCGGGCGCGTCCGGATCCGGCTCGTCGGCGGCGACGTCCGCGTCGGACGGCGCCTCGGTCTCCTCCCCGCTCATCTGACGGGCTTCTCCGCGTTTCCGCGAACCAGTTCGATCATGGAGACGCCGTTGACCTTCTCGACTTTGTAGTTGACGCCGGAGAGGTCGCCCATCGCGCGACCCTTCGCCCCACCGATCCCGGCGATCGTGACCTCGTCGTGCTCGTCGATGAACGAGATGGCGCCGTCACCGGGACAGAACGCGGTGACCTGCTTCCCGTTCTTGATGAGCTGAACGCGGACACACTTTCGGATCGCCGAGTTCGGCTGCTTTGCCTCGATCCCGACCTTCTCCAGCACGATCCCGCGGGCCTGCGGGGCGCCCTCGAGGGGGTCGGACTTCTTCTTGAGCCCGCGCTCTCGCCGAGCGTACTCGGAGTCGGACCAGCGGCGCTTCTGCCGGTCCTGTTTGAGCTTACGGGCCGCGTATTTGCCGTTCGCCATCGTACATCCACTTCCAAACGGAGCTACTTAAGCGTCGTCTTTCGACCCGGAGAAACGCCCTCAGATCGCTCGAACGGTACCTCTCGTCCGTTCTGAGGGTGTTTTCCGGAACGAGTCGGTCGAAAACGACGGGTGCTCTCGCCGGCTTACCGGCTCAAAAGTTGCGAGCGCCCGTCGTTTCGCCCGGACGGTATCGATTCGAGATCGCGCCCGCGAGTCAGGCGCTCGTGGCCTCGCGCGCCTCCTCGATCCAATCGGGCTCCGACACCGTCGCGCCGAGGTCGCGGTAGTCGATGTCGACGTCGACGGTCGCCTCCTGTCCGTCGTGCTCGCCGGCCCACGACTGCTCGAGCCGCGGCACCACGCCCGACTCGTACACGTGGACGCTCGCCGACGCCGTCTCGATCGTCCCGGGAACGTTCCGCTCGCCATCGAACGAGTCGGCGGTGAACCGGGCCGTCGGCTCCCCGCGCACCTCGCCCTCGCCGTCGCTCGTCGGGTTCCACAGGTTCAACCCCTCGTACTCCGCCTCGCCGCCCGCGGTCTCGCCTTCGACGCGGATCCCTGTCACGACCTCCATACGCATCACTTCTCCGAGGTCGTCTGCCGACCGGTCGACCGGCTGCCGACCGTACCGCGTCTCGTCGCCGGTCTGCTGGCGGACCAGCACCTCGTCGTCGGCGACGTACAGCTCCGACATGTCGGTCTCTTCGGTCTCCGTCAGCTCTTGGCGCACGTACTGGCGCCCGTTCTCGAGGTCGTACGCGGACTCGTACTCCTGCGAGGGGAGCCACGGGCTCGGCTCCGCGTCGCCATCGTGGGTCGTCTCCGCGACCGAGAACAGCGTGGCGCCCCCGGCATCGACGAGCGCTTGGACGTGGGTTTCCGAGAGAGTCACCACGTCGAGGCCGTCTTCGTCTCGCCAGTCGGCGTCGGGGAACGGGCGGTCGGATCCCCCGCCGAGACAGCCGGTGATTCCGACGGCGACTCCGGTCCCGACCCCGGCGAGGAAGCGTCTCCGGTCCATGCCGCGACAAACGACCGCGTCGGCAAAAGGGGCGGGGTTCCGCCTCAGGTCAGCTGGATGTCGTCGATGTCGAAGTGGCGCTTCGCCAGCGTCCGCGCCGTCTCGATGTTGGCGCCGTCGGCGCCGATGGCGACGCCGCGGTCCGGCTCCGGCACCTCGACGTACGCGACGCGGTCGTTCTGCTCGGAGATCGTCACGGCGTTGACCGCCGCGGGCGCGAGCGCGCTCGCAACGAACGCCTCCGGCGTGTCGGCGTCTTCCACCAGTTCGATGGATTTGCCGAGTCGGCGCTCCGTCTCCTCGACGGTCTCGCCGGCCTGCCCGATCGCAGCGGCCATCTCGCCGGCCGGCACGAGAAACACGAGCCGGTCGCCCTCCACGAGGCAGTCCTTCGGCGCCACCCCGGTCAGCTCGTCGAAGCGACCGATGTACTGCCGTGCCTCGTCGGAGAGCTCGACCCGCATCAGTCGTCGCCCACGACCCGCGACCCCATCCGGAGGTCGACGTCGCCGGTGCCGAGCGAGATCGGTTTCCCGGCGATGACGTTTTCGATGACCCCGTCGAGCTCGTCGTACTCGCCGTGGATCGCGGCGTCGAGCAGGTGGTTCACCGTCACCTCGAACGCCGCGCGAGCGAGCACGGAGTCCTTCGACCCCGAGATGCCGTGGCGACCGATCGACTCGATCTCGCCGTTGTTCGTCATGATGTCGGCCACGAGCATGAGGTGGCGGACGTTCACGTCGTCGAGCCCCTGCTCTTCGAGCGTGTTCTTCGTCTCGTCGATGATCGTCTCGCGGGCCGCCTCGACCCCGAGGTTGCGGTAGATCTCGTGGATGTTGTTACACGTCGTCCGCGAGGCGTCGACGCCCTCGATATCGAGGGTGTCGCCGAACGCCGACCCCTCGGTGTAGAGGACGAACTCCTCGTCGCCGTCGATCTCCTCTTTCCGGATGACGACGCGCTCGATCTCTTCGATCCCCTTGAACACGATCTCCCGGAGCCGCTCGACGAGCTGGAGCAGTTCGCGGTAGCTCGGCTCGTTCGGTCCGAACTCCACGACGGTCCCCGACTGTCGGGTGTCGACGCCGAGCGAGTCCTCGATCGTCTCGGCGATGATCCCGGCGACCTCGGTCGGGTCAGAGTGGGTCGGCCACCGCTCGAGGAGGGTGTCGTCGTTGAGGTCGATCCGCACCAGCATGTCCGCGACGTTCGTCGACACGTCGCCGAGCGCGAGGATGCGCGTCGCCTCGATGGACCACACGACCTCGTGGGCCTTCTGGCGGTCCGTGGCGTACTCGCCCTCGAGGTGGACCGTCATCATCGGCGTGTCGGGCGTCTTCCGTGCGTCCACCAGCTCGATGAGCCGGGGGAGCCCCTGCGTGACGTCGATCTCAGCGACGCCGGCGTAGTGGAACGTGTTCATCGTCATCTGCGTCCCGGGTTCGCCGATCGACTGCGCGGAGACGGTCCCGACCGGATCGAGCGGGTCGACCCGCGTCTCGATGTACCGGTTCTCGACGCCGGTCGCGATGTCGGTGGCCTGCTCGACCGTGACCTCGCCGGTCTCCTCGGCCTTCCGGTCGATCGCCTCGTACACCTCGTCTTTGAGGCGGGCGGGCAGCTCGGTGGCCTCCACGACCGCCTCGATGTCGTCGGTGACGTGGGCGTACTCAGTCATCCGACTCCACCCCCGAGGCCTTGTTCAGGCCCGGTCCGGAATGCTCCGAGAGGTTCGTCGGCGGCGACCGCTCGCCCAGGAACCGCTCCTTCTCGTCGCTGGACTCGAACTCGGCGTCGACGACGCGGTCGACGATGTCGTCGACGTCGATGCCGTCGCCCTCGCCGGAGGAGACCTTCACCGGCGAGGTGCCGTCCTCGCCGAACTCGAACTGGACGATCCGGCCCGAGGTGTCCCGGACCGTTCCGTCGTACTGCGCCTCGAGCTCGGAGAGCGCGTTGATGAGCCGGCGCTGGAGGTAGCCGGACTTGGAGGTCCGGACCGCCGTGTCGACCAGCCCCTCGCGGCCGCCCATCGCGTGGAAGAAGAACTCCTCGGGCGTGAGCCCGCCGCGGTAGGAGTTCTCCACGAACCCGTGCGCCTCCGCGGAGAGGTCGTTCTCCTTGTAGTGGGAGAGCGTCCGGTCCTCGTAGCCGCGGTTGATCCGCTCGCCGCGAACCGCCTGTTGACCGACGGAGCCGGCCATCTGAGTGAGGTTCAGCATCGACCCACGCGCGCCGGATCGGGCCATCACGACCGCCGGGTTGTCGTCGCCGAAGTGCTGGTCGGCGATCTCACCGGCCGAGTCGCGCGCCTTCCCGAGCGTCTGCATGATCTTCATCTCCAGCGTCTCGTCGACGCCGCGGCCCGGCAGCGACTCCAGCTCGCCGGCCTCGTACGTCTCGATCAGCTCTTGGACGCGGTCGTAGGCGCTCCCGATCGCGTCGTCGACCTGCTCTTCGGCCTCCGGCGGAATCGACTCGTCGTCGATCCCGATCGAGAACCCGAAGTGCATGATCGCGCGCATCGCCAGCGACGCGATCTCGTTGATGAACACGCGCGAGCGCGTCTCCCCGTACTCCTTGGTGAGGGTGTCGACGACCTCGCCGCCGAACGCGCCGACGGCGTCCTCGTCGATCGTCCCCTCGATCAGCTGGCCGTCCTCAATGCGCACGCTGTCGCCCGTCGAGGAGGTGAACTCAAGCGAGAGGTCGTCGGGGAGCAGCTCCGAGAACAGCGTCCGACCGGTCCAGTACTCGCGCCCCTCGTCGTCGACGCCGTCCGCCTCGGGCAGCTCGTCGACGCGGGTCGCGCGCAGCAGGTCGAGCGCCTGCGTCTCGGTGAACTCGGGGTTCGAGTGCGTCAGAAGGTAGGTCCCGGAGATGTGGTCCTGAATGGCGCCGATGATGTTCCCGCCGAACCGCGGGCTCAGGATCTGCTCTTGGACGCGCATGAGGACGCGCGCCTCGGCGCGGGCCTCCTCGTTCTGGAGCGCGTGCATGTTCATCTCGTCGCCGTCGAAGTCGGCGTTGTACGGCGGACAGACGACGGTGTTGAGCCGGAACGTCTTGTACGGCATCACCACGACCTCGTGGGCCATGATGGACATCCGGTGCAGCGAGGGCTGCCGGTTGAAGATCACGATGTCGCCGTCGACGAGGTGGCGGTTGACCTCCCAGTCGGCCTCGACCTTCTCGGCGAGCTCCTCGCAGTTCTTCTCGGTTACCTTCAGTCGGCGACCGTCGGGGCGGCGGACGTAGTTGGCGCCGGGGTGGGCCTCGGGGCCGTTCCGGACGTACTGACGCGCCTCCTCGACGTTGCGCTCGGTGACGTTGAGCGTCTGGGTCATCTCCTTCGCCACGCGGTCCGGGACGCCGACCTCGTTCAGCGAGAGGGTCGGGTCCGGCGAGATGACTGTCCGGGCGGAGAAGTTGACGCGCTTCCCCGAAAGCGAGCCGCGGAAGCGTCCCTCCTTCCCCTTCAGCCGCTGACTGAGGGTCTTGAGGGGACGGCCGGAGCGGTGTCGCGCCGGCGGCGTCCCGCTGATCTCGTTGTCGACGAACGTGGTGACGTGGTACTGGAGCAGCTCCCAGAGGTCCTCGATGATCAGCTGCGGGGCGCCCGCCTCGCGGTTCTCCATGAACCGCTGGTTGATCCGGATGATGTCGACCAGCTTGTGCGTGAGGTCGTCCTCGGAGCGCTGCCCGTTGTCGAGCGTGATCGAGGGACGCGTGGTGACCGGCGGGACCGGAAGCACCGTCAGGATCATCCACTCCGGTCGGGAGTGCTCGGAGTCGATACCGAGCACCTCCAGGTCCTCGTCCGGGATGTCCTCGAACCAGTCGCGGATGTCCGAGGGCATCAGCTTGTTCATGTCCTCCTCGGTGAGGTCGACGTCCAGCGCCTTCTCGATGGCGCGGCGGTCCTCCTTGCGCGGACGGAACTCGCCGGCCATGATCTCGTTGATCCGGTCCAAGGCGATGTCCGTCTTCTCGGCGAGCTCCTGCGGCGAGGTGCCCGGATCGTCTTCCTCCTCGTCGGGCTGCATCGCGGCCGCGATGCGCTCGGAGTAGTCGCCCGAGAGCACGTCCTGGACCTCGTAGTAGGTCGTCGGCTTCTCGTGTTTGATGTCCGCCTGCGGCTCGCCGCAGAACGGGCACGTCGACGCCTTCCGGGCCTGCCGGACGGCGGCCTTCAGCACGTCGTGTTCGTCGTCGCCGAGCTCCTGCGCCCGCTCGTAGCGGTCGCGGAACTCGTCGCGCTGCGCCTCGTCGAGGGCGAGCCGACCGCACTCGCGGCACGTCGAGCGGAGCAGCCGCCGGATGAGCTTCGTGAAGCCCACGTGGATGACGGGCGCGGCCAGCTCGATGTGGCCGAAGTGGCCGTTACAGGAGCCGGAGTGGGAGCCGCAGGTCCGACACTCCAGGCCGGGGTCGATGACGCCCAGCCGCGGGTCCATCAGCCCCATGTCGATCGGGTAGCCGTCGTCGTCGTACGTGTCGGCCGTGATCACCTTCGTCGCGGACATGTCCCGGTACGTCTCCGGGTCCATGAGGCCGAAGTCGATGCCGCCGAGCACTTTCGGTGTTTGCATTGACATTTAAATTGCGTCCTCCAGTTCGAGTTTCGGTCGGATGCCGAGGGCGATCATCTCGTCGAGCAGGAGCTTGAACGCGTAGCTCACTTCGAGCTCGTGGATGTCGTCCTCGTCGCCCGTGACCGGGTCGTACACCCGGCGCTGTTCGCGGTCTTCGACTGCGACGAGCCCCGTCTCCGCGGAGACGTGCACCGTCTCGGCGTCCGAGGACTCCAAGAGCCGCTCGTTGAGCACCATCGACGCGCCGTGGCCGATGATCGTGTCGCGCTCCATCTCCCCGACACGCAGGCCGCCCTCGCGGGCGCGCCCCTCGGTCGGCTGGCGCGTGAGCACCTGCACCGGACCGCGCGAGCGGGCGTGGAGCTTGTTCGACACCATGTGGTACAGCTTGTGGTAGAAGATCGTCCCGACGAAGATCTCCGCCTCGATCTTCTCGCCGGTGACGCCGGAGTACATGACCTCCTTCCCGGAGGATTTGAAGCCGTGCTCCTCCAGTCCACCGCGAAGCTCCTCTTCGTCTTCGCCCTGGAACGGCGTGCCGTCGACCCGCGATCCGCGGAGCGACCCGACCTTCCCGCCGAGCATCTCCAGCACGTGGCCCACCGTCATCCGGGACGGCAGCGCGTGCGGGTTCATCACGAGGTCAGGGACGACCCCCTCCTCGGTGAAGGGCATGTCCTCTTGTGGTGCGAGGTGCCCCACGACGCCCTTCTGGCCGTGTCGAGACGCGAACTTGTCGCCCAGTTCGGGGACCCGCTGGTCGCGCACCTTCACCTTCGAGAGCTTGGAGCCGTCCTCGCCCTCCATCAGCGTCACCGTGTCGACGACGCCGGATTCGCCCGAGCGCATCGTCACGCTGGTCTCACGGCGCTTCTGCGGGGAGAGCCCGCCCATGTCGTCCGGCTCCTCGAGGAAGCGCGGCGGGCTGGTCTTGCCGAGCAGCACCGAGGACTCGTCCACCTTCGTCTCGGGGTTGACGAGGCCGTCCTCGTCGAGGTGGGTGTACGCGTCCTCGCCGCGTGCGCCGCGAACGTCTTGGTCGGGAATCTCGAAGCGGTCCTCCTGACCGCCGGGGTACCGGCGCTCTTCGCCCTCGTAGGTCCGGAAGAAGTGCGAGCGGGTGAGCGCGCGGTCGACGGAGCCCTGGTTCATCACCAGCGCGTCCTCGATGTTGAACCCCTCGTAGGACATCACGGCGACGACGAAGTTCTGCGCCGCCGGCCGCTTGTCGAAGCTGATCTGGTCGGACGTCTGCGTCCTCACCATCGCCAGCTGCGGGTAGTGCAGCAGGTGTTGACGCGTGTCCGGCCGGATGCGGTAGTTGGCGGAGGGGAGCCCGAGCGACTGCTTCATCATCCCCGCGCCCATCGTAATCCGCGGGCTCGCGTTGTGCTCGGGGTACGGAATCATCCCCGCGCCGATACCGAACACGAGCTGCGGATCGATCTCGAGGTGCGTGTGGTCCTCGGTCACGTCCTCTTCGTCGACGGCGACGAGGATGTCCTCCTCCTCCTCGGCGTCGATGAACTCGACGTAGCCGCGCTCGACGAGGTCTTCGAACTCGACCTCGCCGCGTTTGACGGCCTCGACCTGCTCGTCGCCCAGCAGCGGCTCGCCGTTCTCGACGACGATCAGCGGGCGGCGGGCGCGCCCCGCGTCCGCGTTGACGATCACTTCCTGGGTTCGGTCCTTGACCGAGACGTTCACCATCTCCGAGACGTCGCCGCGTCGGCGGGCCTCGCGGATCTGTTCGGCGAGGGCCTCGGGGTCCGGGTGGGTCCCGACGAGGCTCCCGTTGACGTACACCTTCGCTTCGCGTTCTGCCTGAGCCATATTAGTCGTCCGCCGTCTGTCGTTCGACGCCCTCGATGCCGGGGATCCCCTCGACACCCATCGACGCCAGTTCTCGTTTCAGCCCCTGTTCGTCGTCTACGGTCTGCGAGAGCTCCATCGCCTGCGCGAAGTTCTTCACGAGTCCGCAGTTCGGCCCCTCCGGCGTCTCGGAGGGACAGATGCGACCCCACTGGGTCGCGTGGAGGTCTCGCGCCTTGAAGTGCGGCTGCGAGCGCGACAGCGGCGAACGCAGGCGCCGGAGGTGCGAGAGCACGCCCATGTAGTCGGTCCGGTCGACGAGCTGGGAGACGCCGGAGCGGCCGCCCACCCAGTTCCCCGTCGCGATCGGGTGTTCGAGCCGCTCGGTCAGCACGTCGGAGCGGACGACCGTGTTGACGGTGAGCTCGCGGTTCCGCATGTTCGCACGCTCGAGCTGGTACTTCACGTCGCGCGCCAGCTTGTTCAGCGCGGTCCGGAACAGGTCGCGCATCAGGTCGCCGGAGACCTTCAGGCGCTTGTTCGCGTAGTGGTCCTTGTCGTCGGCCTCGCGGCGGTCCAAGGCGAGCTCGAAGCACGCCTCGGCCATCCGGCAGAGGTAGTACGCCTTGTTGATCCGCACGTCCTCCTCCTCGACGCCCTCCTCGTGGAGGTGCGGGAGAAGGTAGCGGTCGATGACGTAGTTCGCCCGCTTGAGCTGGTAGTTCTTCCCCTGGCCGGAGGCGACGCGCTCGCCGAGGGTCTCGATGGCCTCCTCGGTCGTCTGCACGTCGGCCTCCTCCAAGTTCTCCAGCATGAACTTCACGATCTCGGGGTCGTCGGAGACGCGGTGGACGATCTCCTCGTCGGATTCGAGCCCGAGCGCGCGGACGAGCGTCACGAAGTCGATCGAGCCCGAGACGGACGGGAACGACACTTCGAGCAGCCCCTCGCGGTTGCGCTCACAGAGCACCAGCGCGCGGTACCCGCGGCGCTGGGAGAACGTCTTCGCGACCTGGATCTCGTCGCCGTACTTCGAGTCGTACTCGGCGAGGATCTTGTTCGGTGCGAGGTCCTCCGAGGTCATCAGCACGCGCTCGGAGCCGTTGACGATGAAGTAGCCGCCGGGGTCGACGGGGTCTTCGCCGATGTCGATGAGCTCCTCGTCAGAGAAGCCGGCCATGTTACACTTGTCCGAGCCGACCATGATCGGCATCCGGCCGACCTTGGTCTCGGTCGTGTCGACGACCTGCTCGGGCTCCTCCTCGCCGCCGCGCACGATGGACATCTCCATGAACACGGGCGCCGAGTAGGTGATGTTTCGGAGTCGGGCCTCCTGGGGGTACAACAGTTCCTCGGAGCCGTCGGCCTCGCGAACGCGCGGGGTGACCATCCGCACGTCGCCGAGCTCGACGTAGACGGGCTCTTGGCCCTCCTTGTCGCCGATGTCGGTTTCGATCGTCTCCTTCTCGTCGACGACCTCCTGCATGCCGCGGTCCAGGAAATTGTTGAACGATCGGAAGTGGTGTTCGGCGAGCCGTTCGTCCGAGAAATACTCGCGTGACACCACGCGTCGGTCTTGCCTGTTCATGAGACGACTAGTCGGTACACGACCGCTTCCTCGGTCGTGCGGGAGTTTCGAACGATCTTCACCACGTCGCCGACCTCGGCGTCGTCGGGGAGCGCGGGATCAGTGCGTTTGATCTTCGGTAGGTTCGTCCGTTTCACGTCGTACTCCGCCAGAACCTCGTCGACCTCTTCGGGTTCGAGGAGAACGTGGTCCGGGACGAGTTCGTGTTGGCTTACGTCTACCATGGGTGGTGGTTATTGAAAGAAGCTATCACGAGATACTACAGATCGCTATATGCGCCAACCTCATAAGGCTTGTCAAGCGGCTCCGCCACGCACGGCTCACGGCGACAGGGGCGTGCGATACTCCAACTCATGCGGGTATCACACAAAAGGGTACCGCCGCGATCGACCGCGCGTTCGTCGTCGCCCTCGTCGTCGGTCTCGTCGAGGGGCCGATCGGGCTCCCACCGACGCCGCACCCTCCCTGTCATCGGTCACCATCGTCGTCGGGGATGACAAGCCTTATTTGCCAGACAGGGGTACGAATGACTGCGACAAGCCCGGATGGTGTAGTGGCCCATCATACGACCCTGTCACGGTCGTGACGCGGGTTCAAATCCCGCTCCGGGCGTCCCCACGCTTCGGGGTTAGTCGCTGTTTGCCCGGATGGTGTAGTGGCCCATCATACGACCCTGTCACGGTCGTGACGCGGGTTCAAATCCCGCTCCGGGCGTTTTCGACGATCAACACGACGAGCGGAGCGACCGCTCGTCGGCATCGGCGCTCACGGGTTTGCCTCTGTGGACGACCCAACTGAGTAAGCGGCTCCCTCTGGGTTCACGTCCTGATTCGGACGTTTCTGTCGCCGCCGACGAGTGTGGAGCGAAGGCGAATCCGGCGACGCCGAACGCTCTCGGCCCCGACTCAGAGAACGGTCAACGTTCCGTCACGACAGATCGAGCTGTTCTCGCAGCTCCGCCACCAGCGACTCCGTCTTCTCGTCGGGATCGTCGTCGTCGCTGACGGGGGTGCGCCCGTCAAACGTCTCGTGAACCATCGAGACGCCTTCGGCCAGCGTGTCGAGCCCGTACCCGCCCTCGAGGACGAAGGCGGTCGCGGCCCCGATCTCGTCGGTGACGGTCCGAATCTGATCGGTCATCAGCGCGTATCCCTCGGAGGAGACGCGCATCCGCGAGATGGGGTCGTGTCGGTGGGCGTCGAATCCGGCCGAGACGATCAGGAGGTCGGGGTCGAACCGTCCGAGCGCCGGGGCGATCGCCTCGTCGATGGCGTAGCGGTAGTCCGCGTCGCCCGCGCCGGCCGCGAGCGGGATATTCGCGGTGGTCCCCTCTCCGTCGCCGCGGCCGGTCTCGTCGAGTGCGCCGGTGTCCGGGTAGAGCCCCTCCTCGTGGATCGACGCGTAGAACACGTCGCCGCGGTCGTAGAACACGTCTTGCGTCCCGTTTCCGTGGTGGACGTCCCAGTCGAAGATCGCAACCCGATCGGCGGCTCCGTCGTCGAGGACGGTCTGTGCCGCGACGGCGGCGTTGTTGAAAAAGCAGAAGCCCATGGCGTCGTCGGGCACCGCGTGGTGGCCCGGCGGGCGCCCGAGCGCGAAGGGGGTATCCCGCCCGTCGTCGCCGTCGAGCGCCGACCGAGCCGCCCACTGCGAGAGGCCGGCCGAGCTGAGCGCGGCGTCCCACGTTCCCTCGCTCACGACGGTGTCCGGGTCCCAGCTCCCGCCGCCGTCGGCGACGAACGTCTCCAGCTCGTCGACGTACTCCGCGTCGTGGACCGCGACGACCTCCCCGCGGGTCGCCGGATCCGCCTCCGCGTACTCGACGCCGTGTCGCTTCGCCAGTCCGCGGCGGATCGCGCGCAGCCGGTCGGGGTTTTCGGGGTGTCGTTCGCCGGTGTCGTGTTCGAGACACCGCTCGTTGTATCCGAAGCGCATCTACCCGAACAGCGCGAAGTACGTCTCGATGTCCTCGGCCTGTACGGTCCGTCTGTCGGCGTGACGCGCGAGCGTCGCGGCCGCGCTCGCGACGTTGTCCGCGTAGTCCTCTAAGATGTCCGCCAACGCGATCCGCGCGTCGACGCCG
Organism: Halorubrum sp. FL23; assembly: GCF_052439115.2. Lineage (NCBI taxonomy): Archaea > Methanobacteriati > Methanobacteriota > Halobacteria > Halobacteriales > Haloferacaceae > Halorubrum > Halorubrum sp. FL23. The sequence continues at coordinate 270,943 of NZ_JBQVRO020000003.1, read as the reverse complement.
ACCCGGTATCGGTCGTCGATCCGAAGCCGCGCGATCCGGTCGATGGGGGCGACGGGCAGCGTGAGATCCTCGCGATTGATCACCTGTTCGACGCCGAAATCGGACGCCATCAGCGTCTTCCGTCCGTCTTCGGTTGCCCGTTCGGCCGCGTCGATCGCCAGCTCCGCGCCGTGCGCTTGGATCCGGCGAGCCAACTCCTCAGCGGCGTCCGCGCTGACGCGGAGCTCCCCGGCGTTCCGCCGGATGATCCCGTCGACCGGCGCGAACGGCAACTCGACACTCATACACACAGTCGCGTCCGTGCACCGTAAAACGTTTCCGTTAACCCGCTTTCCGCCGTCGAGCGACTGCATCGGCACTACTCGATGCCTCGATCCCGGCGACCACTACCGCTCTCGTCGCGCGCCCTGCCGATCAGAACACGTCGTCGGCGTCGATCGTCCCGTCGCGCTCCGTCCCGCGGACCGTCACTTCCTCGCCGAGCCGGAGGCTCGCGTCGGTCTCGACGCTCTTCGTGCGCTGTCCGTCGTCCAACACGACGGGGTCGCCGGTCTGGACGACCGTCCCGGTGAACTCGACATCCTCGGCCGACCGTTCCGCCGTCGCGGCCGCGGCGCCACCGGATCCGGCGTTTCCGCCGTCGCTCTCGACGCCGCTTCCGTCCTCACCGCCGGTCTCGCCCGCGACGGCCTCGGCGGCCGCCTTCTGTCCGTCCTCGGCGAAGGCGCCGAGCCCGGTGTCGCCGGCGCGGTCGCCGGCCCCGGTGCTACCCGACCCTCCGTCGGCGCCCGCCGCATCGCTCCCTTCGTCGAGGACGGTGACGGTCGAGCGCCAGTTCGCCGAGGCCTCGAGGTCGTCCTGCCAGCCGTCCTGGATCTCCACGTCGGTGAAGACGACGCGGTCTGCCAGTTCGATCTCGCGGTCGGCCTTGTCTCCCCACAGCGCGACGCGGATCTCGCCGGTGTCGTCCTTGATGCGGACGTTCCGGACCTGCCCCTCGCTGCCGTCGTCGCGGTCGAACGTGCGCTTCGGGTCGGTCTCGATGACGCCGCCGCCGATGTCGACGGTCTCGCCGATCTCCGCGTCCGCGATGTCGGTCGTCTCCGGAACGTACTCCACGCTCTCGTCGACGCGCTCGACGGTGCCGCGGTCGCCGACGTGGAGCTCGAGGTCGCCGTCGCGCTCGCGGACGTAGCCGTCGCCGACTTCGACGACCTCGCCGGCCGAGAACTCCTCGGCGAGGTCCGCTTTGTCGTCCCACAGCGTCACGCGCACGCGACCCGTCTCGTCGCCGACGGTGAGGTTGGCGACCCGCCCCTCGCTGCCGTCGTCGCGGTCGAACGTGCGGACCGAATCGGTGTCGAGCACCTGGCCGACGAGGTCCACGTCGGACGCCCCGAGCGAGAGGTCCTCCACCCGGTAGGTGTCGAGCACCTGCACGTCGACCTCGGCGTCCTCGTCGGGCTCGACCTTGTCCGCGCTCACTTCGAGCCCGCTGTACCCCTCCTTCGGACGGCCCATGACGCGGAGGACCTGGCCGACCTCCAACTGCTCTTCGGCCGCCGCGGCCATCTCGTCCCACAGCGCGACCCGCACGGAGCCGGAGGCGTCAGCCACGTCGACGTTGCAGACGCGCCCCTCTTCGGCGTCCTCGTCGTCGCGCTCGAACGTGCGAATATCGCCGATGGAGGTCACCTTGCCGAGGAACTTCACGTCGTTCATGCCGGGCTCGATGTCGGCGATCGTCTCGGCCTCCTCGTCGCGCAGCTCGTGGGCGATGAGCATCGCGGCGGTCTCCTCGTCGGCGAGCCCGCCCATCTGCTCGACCTTGTCCTCGACGGCCGCCTCGAACTCCTCGAACTCGACGTCGGTGTCGAGATCCTCGTAGACGTCCTCTATCACTCCCATACGCGTACCTCCTCGGTTGTCGAGTCCGCGGATAAGCGTTGTCCTTGCGGGGGTCTCGCGGTCGAATTCGGGCGCTCGCTCCGCGTGCGCCGCGGCGTCGTCGTCGTCGCGGGTCGGGGCGTCGTCATACCCCTTCATCGGTCCCGTCGATACAAAAGGTGTGCAATCGCTACGCGCCGGCCGGCCGATCGGTGGCGGCCGTCTCGCGGCTCCACGCGTCGACCAGTTGCGACGCGATCGCGCCGTGTGCGACCGTTCGCCACGCGCTCTACGGACCGTAACCGTCTTAAGTAACAGCGCGGTACGTTCATTTGAGTCCTGGTAGGGTAGTGGACTATCCTCTTGGCTTGCGGAGCCAGGGACCGGAGTTCAAATCTCCGTCAGGACGTTTTCGGACACACTACACGGCGAGCATCGCCGATCGGACGCGCGCGTCTCCGAGGATGCCATACGCACATCCGCGAAACGATGGTCAGTCGTGCGGATGGAACCGCTTCATCGCGCGCTTGACCGCCTCCGTGTCGCCGATAAAGGTGACGTGGTCACCGTACTCCAGCACGCTGTCCGCCGACGGCACGTGGTTCTCGCCGTCGCGGCTGACGACGGCGACGAACGCGCCGTCGGGGATCCGCGCGTTGAGATCCCGGATCGTCTGTCCGGCGAGGGCCTCCGCGGTCACCTCGACCTCCTGAACGTCGTGGCTGTCGCCCAGCTCGTTCATCCAGTGGGTGATCGCCGGGCGTTCGATCTCGTCGTCGATGGCGACGGCGGTGGCCGTCGGCGAGTCGATCGCCTTGACGCCGATGCTCTCGAAGGCGTCGACGTTGTCCGGCTTGTTCACCCGCGAAAACGCCGACTCGACGCCGAACTTCGTGATCGCGAGCTGGCACGTGAGCAGGTTGATGTCGTCGTCGCCGGTCACCGTGATGACGCGCTTCGCGTCGCCGATGCCCGCCTCCCGCAGGGTCTCCGTGTCGCTGCCGTCGCCCTCGAACACGGTGAACCCCATCGAGCGAGTCCGCTCGACTACCTCGTCGTCGTTCTCGACGATGACGACGTACTCACCCCGCCGCTCCAGTCGTGTGGCGAGCGCCCGGCCGACCCGGCCGCCGCCGATGATTATCGTGCGCATTGGTGACACTCCGAGAACGTCGCCGAGCTGCCGCGCCAGTCCAGCCTCGATCGCGACCGTGGCGAAGATGACGGCGAACACCGTTCCGACCAGCAGCTCGCCCGCCGCCACGTTTCCGGCCAGCTCCAGTTCGATCGCGAACAGCGTGGCCACGCTCGCCGGGATGATCCCCCGCGGGCCCACTCCGGCGATGAACAGCCGCTCCGGCCACGTGAACCGCTCGACGCCGGCGGTGGCGATGATCGCCCCGAGCGGCCGGAGCACGAGCATGATCACCAGCACGAGCCCGACGGCGCCGAGGCCGAGCGCCGCGATCGCCTCGACGTCGATCAGCGCGGCCAGCGAGATGAACACGAACGAGAGGACCACGAGCGTCGTGTTCTCCGCGAACCGCTCGATCTCCTCCCTGTTGTCGATGTCGAGGTTCCCGAGCAGGATGCCGCTCGTCGCCGCCGCCGCGATGCCCGCCTCGGCGGCGACGGCCTCGGCGGCCGCGAACGCCCCCACCGCCGCCGCAAGCACGAGGAACTGGGACGCCTGCACGTCGCGTTCGGGGACGAGCTCGCTGTCCAGGAGGTAGTAGATGATCACCGTCGCGAGCACCCCGGCGCCCACGCCGACGCCGAACCGTTCGACGAACGAGAAGAGCGTCGCGGGCACCCCGAGGTCGTCGAGCAGCAGCGTCTCGAAGATCACCACGGCGACGATCGCGGCCGTCACGTCGTTGACGATCCCCTCGGTCTCCAGCGCGGTCGCGACGTGGTCCCGAACGCGGACGACGTTGAGTATCGGCGTGATCACGGTCGGCCCCGTCGCCACGAGCAGCGCCCCGATGAGCAGCGCGATCTCCCAGTTCGCCCCCTCGAGGAACCGGACCGCGGCCGCCGTCCCGAGAAACATCACGAGGGCGCTGATCGTCACCAGCCGGAGCGACACCGTGGAGGCGCCTCGGATCCGCTCGATCCGCAGGGCGAACGCCCCCTCGAAGACGATGATCGCGACGCTGAGTCCCACGATGATCTCGAGTCCCTCCCCGAACGTCTCGAGGGTCACGAGCCCCAACGCCTCCGGTCCCAACGCGACGCCGATGAGGAGATAGAAGATGACGCTCGGCACCTTCAGGTGGTGAGCGATCAGCTGGACGACGAGTCCCGACACGAGGATCGCCGCGATGACCGGCAACAGGCTAGACACGTCTACGGGGCCTACAACCGCCGCCCTTCTTAGTGTACTGGTGGGCCGAGGAGTTGCGCCCGTCCGTGCCGTCGGCCCATCTGATTATTGTTGGGCATACAATCATTGCGATGAATCACGCTATTGGTTCACACTCTCGAGCAACTATTAACTCAGTTCCTCCTGTCAACGAATATACGCCCGAGCGGAATCCCCCGCTGGGCGACCCCATCATGACCATCCGCGACACCATCCCGACGTTCGCCCCCCTCTGGAGCGTCGGGAAACGGGGTCGCGGAACGGTCGTCGATTGCTCCGACGCCGTCGCCGCGTAACCCCGACGCGGGGGCGGTCGGCTTCGCCCGTCGGAGCGAGCGCCGCCTTCTCTCTCCCCCTTTCCGACAGTTGGACCCGGTAGCTCAAGCGGCAGAGCCTCCGGGGTGAGGAATCGACTCCCTCCCGGGTCCGTATGGCAGTCCACTCCTGCCACCGCGCGACCGATGTCGCGCTCCGGCTGGCGGTCCCCCGCGACGCCGCGGGCGATCTCCACGCCGGGGTCCGCGCCAAGCTCGCCGGCTGCGACGGCGTCGACGTCGAACGCGTCGACGTGGTCGCCCTCCGGCCGCGCCTCAACGACCTCACGGTCGAGGTCGACGCCTCGCTCCGGCTCGCGCCGGACGCCGAGGTCGACGACCTCACCGAGCTCGTCGGGGTCCACGAGGCGCGTCCCCGGTGACGCCGGGCGACCCCGGCCCGCGCGGTCCCCGACCGACGAACCGACTCCGACCGCGGCGCGAGGTCTCGCGCCACCCCACCACACCACGATGTCACGAGACTCACCCTCCAGACGCACGAGACGCCCCGACCGCTACACCGGTCCGGTCCCGCCCCATCGCGTGCCCTCGTGGCGCGCGACCGCGGCGCTCGCCGCGCTGCCGGTTCTGGCGCTCGCGATCGCCGCGTTCCCGACCGCGTCCGCGTTCGTCGCGGCCGCGGTCTCCGGCGGGGTCGCCGGCGCGGCCCTCCACCGCCGGTACCCGGACGCGTTCGATCGCGTGTTCGACCGCTCGCCCTCGGCGCCCGGTGACGAGGGGGTCGGTACCGCCGACGGCTGATCGCGTCGGGCCACCGACGCTCCGCTGACGGTTCGCCCCTCCACCTTCGTCCTCATCGCTTATCAGTCGGAGACTCCGACGGATCGGTATGACCGATTACGATTTCGGCTCCGACGCCGGCCCACCCGTTCCCGCCGCGCTCCGCGCCGGGGCCGCCCTCTTCAACGAGGGGTACGTCCTCGCGGCGCACGACCCGTGGGAGGCGGCGTGGCTCCCGCTCGGAGACGGCCCCGACGAGCGGCTGCTCCACGGCCTGATCGCGGCTGCGGCGGCGACTCACCACGCCGATGGCCACAACTGGTCCGGCGCCGTCGGCTGTGCGGCCAACGCGGTCGAGTACCTCACCGAGGTAGGATCGGTATCCAGAGGAGTCGCCGTCGAGCCCGTCCGCGACTGGTGTCGCCGGATCGCGGCCGACCCGGTGACGATCGAGCGCGCGGCTCCGCCGACGCTCCGGGTCGAGGGGTCGGCGCCGCGGTTCGGCGACCTCGACCTCCCGGCCGCGCTGCTCGCGGCGCCGGCGCTGGCCGGCGCGGTCGCTCCCGGCGACGAGGACACGTTCGAGACCGCGGCGGCGCTCGCGCGCGAGGAGCGCGGCACGGGCCGAACGACGTTCGCGGAGCTGCTGCTGGCGTTCCTCCGCACGCCCGACACCCGCCGACAGGTGGCCGCGCGGCTCGCGGATCACGTGGAACTGGCGGAGCGGAAGCGCCGCGACGTCGACGGCCTCTTCTGAACCCCCTCGATCAGGCGCCGTCGGTGGGCGTGTCGGGATCCGTCGGGAAGTTGGGCTCGACGGGAGCGTCGTCTCGGTTCGGGAACCCGCCGTCACCGGCCGGTTCGTCACCCTCGGTGGTCTCGCCGTCATCACCCTTCGGCTCCCCTTCGAACGTGTAGTCGGCGGAGTTGTCGGCCGGGTCGTAGCCGAGCGCCTCGCGGGCGCGTTCGATCGAGTAATAGCGTCGGTCGTTGTTCGAGATGCCGTACACGATCTCGTAGCCGTAGTCGGCCTGCAGACAGCGGTCGAAGAGGTGCGCGCAGTCGCGGTGTGAGAGCCACATCGCCTGCCCGCGCTCGTACTCCCGCGGTGGGTGGTCCTTCGTGAGGTTCCCGATGCGGACGCAGACGACGCTCATCCCGTGTTCGTCGTGGTGGAAGCGCCCGAGCGACTCCCCGGCCGCCTTCGACACGCCGTAGAGGTTCCCCGGCCGGGGGAGCTCGGTGCCGTCGAGCCGGTAGCCGTCGTCGGGGCGGTAGAGGTCCGGCGTGCGATCGTCGGTCTCGTAGCCGCCGACGGCGTGGTTCGAGGAGGCGAACGCGAACTTCTCGACGCCCGTGTCGACGGCCGCGCGCATCACGACCTGCGTCCCGTCGATGTTGTTCCGGAGCACGGAGTCCCACGGCGCCGTCTTCCGCGGGTCGCCCGCGAGGTGAATCACCGCGCCGACGCCGTCCATCGCCTCCCGGACGGCGTCCGGGTCGGTGATGTCGGCGACGTACCGGTCGGCGTCGGTGACCCCGTCGGGCACCTTCGCCGCCGGGAGCGGCTCCCTGTCGAGGAGTCGCCACTCGTAGTCGTCGCCGATGCCGCGGAGGATGGCTTGTCCCACCCGTCCGCCGGCGCCCGTCAGCAGGACCGGCTCGTCCATTCGGTCGTACGTGGGCGCGAGACGGGCATATAAGACACGGTTCGCCCGCGACGCGCTGGATCGCCGATCTGTTGTCCCCGTTACAGCTTCTCTCGCGAGATGCTCACGCCGGTCGGCGTGACGACAATCTGGTCGTCGCCCTTCTGGACGATGTCGCCGTCGACCTCCTGTGCGACCTGCCGCAGTTCGTCGATGATGTGCTCGATCGTCCGGTCGGACGTGGAGTGACGGGTGATGTCCGCGATGACGAAGTCGCCGTCGTAGACGGCGTCTTTGATCGGGATCACGTCGCCCTGGTCGCCGATCTCCGCGATGTGTACCTGCATCCCTGTGTCCGCGTGCGCCTCGGCGAAGTCGTCGAGGTCGAGCTCGACGTAGTCGTCGACGGAGCGGTTCCCGCCCCCGCCGAGGATCTTGCTCATAATACCCATACGCACTACACGACGAGGTTAGACATTAGTTCTTACGTCAGACGCGACGTCGCGCCGGTCGTCAGCGGTTCTCGTCGAGCCGCTCTTGCCACGCTTGGACCCGCGACAACAGCTCCACCGGCGCCGTCTCCGCGAGGTCGACGTCGCTCAGCTCCTCGATCACGGTGCGGGTCTCGGGGTCGACCCGATCGATCTCCGCGGTTTCAGTGGCTCCGGCGTTTTTCGCGGTTCCCACGGCCTCTCCGGCTCTTGCGGCCTCCGCGGTCTCACCGTCGCCGTCCGCCGTCGACCCGGACCCCGTCCCGTTACGGCCCTCGCCGGAGGCGGTGGCGTCGGCCTCCGGCGCTCCGGCGTCGTCGCGTTCCGCGAACGACCCGGACGAGAGGTCGAAGACGACCTGCCTCGTGTCGCCGACGGCGGCGCCGTCGGAGTCGCCCCCCCCGGCCCCCGCTCCTCCGCCCCGCGATCCGCCCCTCGCCTCGATCGCCTTCTCCTCGCGGAGGCGGTCGAGCACCGTGTCGGCGCGGGAGACGACAGGCTCCGGGACGCCGGCGAGATCGGCGACGTGGACCCCGTACGACCGGTTCGTCGGCCCGTCGCGGACGGTCCGGAGGAACGTCACCTCGCCGTCGCGCTCGTCGACGGCGACGTGGACGTTCTCCACGCGCGGGAGGTGGTCGGCCAGCGTCGTCAGCTCGTGGTAGTGCGTGGCGAAGAGGGTTCGCGCGCGCACCTCGTTGTGGAGGTACTCGGTCGCGGCCCACGCGATCGAGATGCCGTCGTAGGTGGCCGTGCCGCGCCCGACCTCGTCGAGGATGACGAGCGACTCCGCGGTCGCCGAGTGGAGGATGTTCGACAGCTCCTGCATCTCCACCATGAACGTCGAGCGCCCCTGCGCGAGCTCGTCGAGGGCGCCGACGCGGGTGTAGATCCCGTCGACGAGCCCGACGGTGGCCGCCCGCGCGGGCACGAACGACCCCGCCTGCGCGAGCAGTTGGATCAGCGCCGCCTGCCGCATGTACGTCGACTTCCCGCTCATGTTCGGGCCGGTGACGATGAGGAAGCCGCGCTCCCCGTCGAGCCGGAGGTCGTTCGGCACGAAGTCGGTCGTCCGCTCGACGACCGGGTGGCGCCCCGCCTCCACGTCGAGCCGGCGCTCGTCGGTGAGCTCGGGGCGCGTCCAGTCGTTGCCGGCGGCGTGGGTCGCCAGCGACGCGAGCGCGTCGATCTCGGCGACCGCCCGCCCCACGTCCTGCAGCAGTTCGGCGTCGTCGGCGACCCGCTCGCGGAGCTCCTCGAACAGCGCGTGCTCCAGCTCGCCGCGGGCCTCCTCCAGCCGGAGCACCTCGCGCTCCCGCTCTTCGAGCTCGTCGGTGACGAACCGCTTGGAGTTCTTCAGCGTCTTGATCTCGCGGTAGTGATCGGGCACGCCGTCGGCCGCGGACTTGCCGACCTGGATGTAGTAGCCGTCCGTCTTGTTGCGGTCGACGGTGACGTGGCTCAGGCCGTGCTGCCGCTTCTCGCGCTCCGCGAGCCCGTCGAGCCACTCGTTCGCCTCCTCGTGGCGCGCGATCAGGTCGTCGAGCTCGTCGTCGTACCCCTCCCGGAGCAGCCCGCCCTGCGTCTTCGTCTTCGGCGGGTCCTCCGCGAGCGCCTCCGCGAGCTCGCCGTGGAGGGCGGCGGCGCGCCCGCGGTCGATGCGCTCCAGCACCTCGGCGACCGGCGAGCCGGCGAGCGCGGTCCCGGACACGGCGTCGGCGAGCGCGGGCACCAGCGCGAGCGAGTCCCGCACCGAGAGGAGCTCCCTCGCGCCCGCGCTCCCGCTCGTCGCCCGCGCGGCGAGCCGTTCGAGGTCGTAGGCGTCGCCGAGCGTCTCCCGCAGGCGGTCGCGCGCGAGCGCCGCCGACGCGAGCGCCTCCACCGCGTCGAGCCGGCGGGCAAGCTCCGCGCCGTCCCGCCGCGGTCGCGTGAGCCACTCGCGGAGGAGCCGGCCTCCGGCGGCGGTGACGGTGTGGTCGACCGTCTCGAACAGCGAGCCGTCGGCGTCGCCGCGCATCGTCTCCGTGAGCTCGAGGTTGCGCTGGGTCGTGGCGTCGACGGCGACGTGGTCGTCGTCGCCGTAGGCGGTGAGCCGCGTGATCGACGCCAACACGCCCGCGCCGGTCTCCTCGACGTAGCCGAGGGCGGCGCCCGCCGCGCGGAGCGCCAGATCGGAGTCGATCCCGACGCTGTCGGCGGTCTCCCGCCCGAACTGCTCGCGGACCGCGTGTTTCGCGCGCCCCGGTGCGAACGCCTCCGCGTCGAAGACGGAGACGGCCCCCGACAGATCCTCGCGGACCGCCCCGAGCAACCGGTCGTCGTTGCGGACGCGCGGCCCCGGAAGCACCTCTGCGGGGTCGAACCGGTACAGCTCGGCGCGGAGGTCGCCGGCGGTCTCGACTTCGGTGACGAGGAACCGCCCGGTGGTCACGTCAGCGAGCGCGAGCCCGTAGGGGCCGTCGGCGTCGTCGCCCTCGCGGACGACCGCCGCGAGGTACCGCGCGTCGTCGTCCGCGGTCTCGAGGAGGGTGCCGGGCGTGACGACCCGCGTGATCTCGCGGGCGTGGCCGTCGTCCGTCTCGTACTGGTCGGCGACGGCGACCCGGTACCCCCGCTCGACGAGCGCCTTCACGTAGGGGGTGAGCTCGGAGAGCGGCACGCCCGCCATCGGGTACGACGAGCCGTGAGAGGACTTCTGTGACACCGTCAGGTCCAGTTCGTCGGCGACCAGCTCCGCGTCGTCCGCGAAGAACTCGTAGAAGTCGCCGCACTGCATGGCGAGGACGTCCGCGTCGGTCTCCGCCTTGAGATCGAGGAACTCCCCGACGATCCCCGTTGGCATATATCCGTACTCCCGCCGTCGGCGGGTAAAACCCTACGGGTGTGCGGTCGGCCGCGGCGGGCGCCCGCCCGTCCGCGGCGCGAGCGTCACCCCACCCGATTCCGTCGCGTCGACATCCGGTGAATGACCCCGGAGACACCGAACAGCGCCGCGAACAGGACCGCGTAGGCGTAGCCGGAGACCGACGCGAACGGGACGGTCCCGATCCACGCTGCGCCGCCGAGTAGCCCGCAGACGGCCGCGAGGCCGATGTAGTACTCGCCCCAGAGGATCTCGTTTTCGGAGACGACCTCGAGGTACACCTCGAGCTGACGGCTCTCTTCCGTCTGCGAGACGATCCCGCGATCCGGCTCGTAGTCGATGAATCCGCTCTCGGCGAGCTTCGGGAGGTGCGACTGGTGCAGCGCGGTGTACACCCGCTTGCGCTGTTTGTACGTCACCTCGTTGATCTCGAGGTCGTTCTCCCACGCCGCCAACTGCTCCGCGATGTCCCTGACGCGCGCGCCGTCGCCGTTCTCTTTCAGATAGGTGATCACGTTCCGCCGCCGTCGGTTGCTGAGCGCCGTAAACACCTCGTCGCGGGAGGGCCTGTCGGCGTCGCTGCCGGCTACCTTCGGTTCTCCCGTCACTTGCGGTGTCATGGTACTCTCACGCACTATGTCACACTACCTATCGAAACCGGAGTATATATCATTATGTATTAATGTCACGTCATGAAAGTGTGGAATCCGTATGATTCGAAGCGGCAACGATTTTCGCGTCTCGCACGTCTCGGCCTGACCTACCCCCCCTCGTCCGGGTACTCCTCGGAACGCTGAACCGATCGACTCCGGGTTTCATTCCGGCCGCGGTCAGGCTCTCCGTCGCGGTCGAAGCCGTCGGCGCCGCCATGTTCCGCCTCCCGAACACCGGTAGGCCACGCATACATAGGTCTTTCCGTCGCCAACGACGGGTATGACGGCATCACACGACACCCGTCTCGGCCGCTTTCGGCGTCCGGAGTACACCGGCGAGAACCGCTGTCTGCCCTGTACGGTCGTCAACATCGCGATCGCCGCGGTCGGCGCGGTCGGCGTCGGCGCCCTGGTCGCGGTCGAACTCGGCGCGGCCCTCCTCGTCGTTTCGCTCGCGGCGATCTGGCTGCGCGGCTACCTCGTCCCGGGAACGCCCGAACTCACGAAGCGTTACCTCCCCGAGCGCACGCTCCGGCTGTTCGGGAAGGGCCGCGACGCCGGTCCGCCTCCGGAGGTCGACGCGGAGTCGTACCTCCTGTCCGCCGACGTGTTGGTCGAGGCGCCGGACGGGACCGATCTCGCGTTCGCGCCGTGGTTCGAGTCGGCGTGGCGGACGCACCTCGCCGCGCTTCGCGACGCGGCCGACACGGCGTTCGGTGGCGTAACGAACGCGACTGCCGCTGGCGACGAGGCCGCCGCAACCGCTCCCGACGGCACGCGTCCCGCCTCTCCGGCCGACGTCACCGCGCTCGCTCGGCTCACCGGCATCGACGAAGACGGGCTCTCGCTGCGGTGGCTCGGTGAGCCCGGCTTCGCACACGCCGGCAACGAGCGTATCGGCCACTGGGAGTCGCGGTCGGCGTTCCTCGCGGACGTCGCCGCCGACCGCGCGCTGGCGGCGCATCTCGACGACTGGGAGTCGCTCCCGCTCGCCTCGCGGAGCGGGGTGCTCGGCGCGCTCCGCCTGTTCGTCGAGCGCTGTCCGACCTGCGAGGGGACGGTGCGGCTGGAAGAGCGGGTCGTCGAGTCCTGCTGTTCGAGCTACGAGGTCGTCGCCGGCCGCTGTACCGCGTGTAACGCGCGGCTGTTCGAGCTCGATCTCCCGCCGTCGCTCGCGGACGCGCGGCCGGACGCGGCGAGTCCTTCGGCGCGGAGCCGGTAAGGCGCTGACTCCTCAGTCGTCTTCTCGCAGGTGTCGGTCGGCGTCACGACCGCGGGTTTTTGCCATCCGTTTCACTCCTCAGGCGGGGTCTTGCCTCGAGTTCGTATCCGCGGTCGCGAAAACAGCGGGTCCGCCGTATCCCGGCTTCGCCGCAGCCGCCTCAGTCTCGTCGTCGACCGGGGGCGCCGCCTCGTCCGACTCGGAGCTGCCGGAACACCGAGAACCGATTGATCCACAGCTGATAGGCGCTCGCGACGGCGAACAGCGCGAGCGCGAGACTCGTCAGCAGGACCGGGTCGACCGCGGAGACGAGGGGGACGCCGAGCAGCGCCGCGAGCAGGACCGTCAGCGACGCGACGCCCAGCGCGCGGTACAGCTCCGACCACGTGACGCCGACGCTTGCGACCACCTCGGTGTACAGCGCCACGTCCCGCGCGTGGCGCGACATCTCGATCGTCTGGGTCCCCCGGTCGTACTCGATCACGCCGAGCTCCTCCAGCTTCGGCAGGTGCGTCTGTACGAGCGACGTGTACACGCTCTCGCGACAGCGCTTCGGCGGCGGGCTCTCGCCGGTCTCCTGCCCCGCCACCAGCGCCGACAGCTCGTGGACCGTCACGACGCCGCCGATGCCGCCGAGCTGCTCGAGGGCGCGTCGACGGCGTTCGTTCGCGAGGATGGCGTACACCTGTTCCGCCGGGAGCACGTCTGTTCTGAGTTTCATGGGTGTGAGATCGGTGATCCCGCACGGCACGGCGATCGGTCGTTGGCGCTACATCTTCCCTTGAGGGGATATGTATGCGCCCGTTACTCCGACGGTGGGCCCGACGGTGGACCCGGTTTGGGTGTTCCCCGATGGAGGCGCGTGTCGACAAACCGGTCGACTGCGCCCCGATCCACGTCGCCGCTCCGGTTTCGGCCGCGATTCGTGCCACAGCCGACACGGCACGGCATCCGTACCGACTTCTCGGCTCGAAGTACGGCCGTGTTACCGCCGTTTTTGCCTCGAGTAGGGACGCCGGACCGCCGATCGAACGTAGCGTTTGACCGCGAGAACCGGTCGGCCGATCGAATCCAACGCCTCGTTTGACGGATCGAACTCTTCGTGGGGCGGTGACATGGGAGCGCGTAACTAGGAGGGTACCCCTCGGAGGGAGAAGTAACCGATTCGGTCTGACCACCGCGGACGGGGGGCGAGTCGGCGAGAACCATGAACCCGGACACAAACGACACCATCGGACTCTCGCGGCGCAAGCTGCTCGCCGGCCTCGGAGCGGTCGGTGTGGCCTCCGCGGGCGCGGGCCTCGGCACCACGGCGTACTTCAACGACACCGAATCCTTCGAGGGTAACACGCTGACGGCGGGCTCGCTCGACCTGTTCGTCGACTACGAGGCCTCGTACGACAGCGACGGGACGGTCGTGAATCAGGCCGAGACGGCGGCCGGCGAGCAGGACGGCACCCCGGCGGGGATGTTCTACGACCTCGACGACGTGAAGCCCGGCGACTCGGGCCACGTCGAGTTCTGCTTCCGGATCGTGGACAACCCCTCGTACATGTGGGCGTGCGGTGACCTCTCGCAGGCGGAGAACGGGATGTCCGAACCCGAGATGTCGGTCGACGACACCCCCGACCTCGGCGAGCTCGGCGACGCCATCAACGCGCGGCTCGTCTTCTGCGAGCGCGACGAAGCGGGCGACTTCGTTGAGGGCGAAGAGCTCGTCTCCGGCTCGCTCGTCGACGTCATCGCGGCGATCACCGGCGGCGTTCCCCTTGACGGGATGGGAATGGCCGGCATGACCCCCGGCGACCAGGCGGAGTACTCCGAGGTCGTCGAGCCCGAGGAGGGCGAGTCGTACATCACCGGCCCGTGCGTCTGCCTGTTCTGGGAGATCCCGACGGGGGTCGGCAACGAGATCCAGACGGATTCGCTGACGATGAACTTCGAGTTCCACGCGGTCCAGTCGCGCCACAACGACGGCACGGCGAACCCGTGCGTCCCGAGCATCACGACCCGGACCGGCGAGGGCTTCGCCAAGCAGGAGGAGTTCGCCACCCAGCAGGAGACCTCCTTCGCCCGCGGGCGCTTCGGGAACAACGGCTCCTCGGGCTCGTGGGAAGTCGCGGTCGGCCCCGACGTCGGGAGCGCTGACACGGAGAACTACGTCTGGAGCTCCGGAACCACCGTCCCGTTCAGCTACACCTACAACGGCAGTGGGAACGCCTCGTTCACCCTCGACGGCGTGAACGTCGGAAGCGCGATCCCCGCCCCGAGCGGTAAACTCGCGATCACGACGAAGGCCGACGAGGCGACCGTCTCCGTCGCGAACCTCTCACTGGACCTGAACGGCGCCCCGACCGCCCTCAGCGGTCCCGACGCGATCTCGGCGACCAACGACGGCGCCGACCGCGACATCACCTACCTCGTGTTCGACACCGACGCCGCGGACGTCGCGAACGCGTTCACCATCAGCGGCGACGTGACTGTCTCGCTTCAGGGCGACTACTCCGGCAGCGAGGAGGGTGTCGCCTTCGACATCAGCGTCGAGTAATCGCTCTCGGCGCTCGCGCGCCGACCGTAACCACTCCCACACCGGCGTGCGACGGTTCGACTCCGTCGGTGGGACTCCCTTCGGGGAATCACAATCATGGCAGATAAAGACAACATCGGCACATTCGACCTCTCGCGACGCAAGCTCCTCGCCGGCCTCGGGGCGGTCGGCGTCGCCTCCGCCGGGGCGGGCCTCGGCACGACGGCGTACTTCAACGACACCGAGTCGTTCGACGGCAACACCCTCACAGCCGGCCAGCTCGACCTGCTCGTCGACTGGCAGCAGACGTACGACTTCGGCGAGGGCGACCAGTTCGTCAGCGCGCATCCCGACCACGACGGCGACGGCGAGCAGTCGGTCGAGACCGACGGCGAGGTGTTCCGCTACAGCGACTTCCCGGACAACGAGGACGATGACAGCAACGGGGCGAACCTCCCGGTGCTGGACTGCGAGAACATCCCGCCGCTAGAGGAGGCGGACTTCGGGACGGACCCCGTCACGGGCGAGGAGATGGGATCTCTCGTCCAGCTCACCGACGTGAAGCCCGGCGACTCCGGCGAGATCACCTTCTCGCTCCACCTCTGTGACAACCCCGGCTACATCTGGATGCAGGCGGGCAACGTCAGCGACGACGGTGGGACGTTCACCGAGCCCGAGTCGCTCCTTCAGGACGCAGGAGTCGGCGACCTCGGCGACGCCATTCAGGCGAAGCTCTGGTACGACGAGGACTGCGACAACGTGTACGACCCCGCGGAGCCGGTCGACATCATGCTCACGCTCGACTTCTCGGGGTCGATGCTGTACGACCAGTACGGCGGCGTGGTCAGCGACGACGACATCGCGGTCAGCGGGAGCACCTACGCCGAGACGACGAAGATAGACCTCGTCGAGCTCGGCACGCGGCAGTTCGTCGACTACCTCCAGTCGCAGGCGTCGGACGTCCAGGTCGGCGTCACGTACTTCGACGGCGAGGGCAGCGACGACACCGTGCCGCGGACGGGCGTCATTCAGTCTCTGACGAGCGACCTCTCGCTCGTCGACGCCGCGCTGTCGGGCCTCCGGCAGAAGCTCGCGGACGTGGTGACCGGCAGCCAGCCCTCGTCGCCGGGAGACGGCGACGGCGACCCGAACCCGTTCGCGAACGCGAGCGGCATCGCAACGGGCACGTACATCGGTGAGGGCATCGACGATGCGCAGGCCGATCTCGACGCGAACGGCCGCCCCAGCGCGGCGAAGCGGAACATCGTCCTCTCGGACGGCGAGTCGTTCAACGGGACCGGCAGTACCACCTTCTCGTCGCCGACTGGCGCCGCGACCGACGCGCGGGCGGCGTCACCGAACCCCGCGACTGACGTGTACACGATCAACGTCGACGGCAGCGCGAGCACGCTCCAGGCGATGGCCGGCCCCGCCGGCGGGGCGGGCGGTGATCCGACGTTCTTCAACGACGTCGACGACCCGCTCAACATCCCGACCGTATTCGGCAACCTCGCGGCACAGACGGTCCAAGAGAAGGTGATCATGGACGACTCGCTCGGTAACATCCTCGCGGCGCTCGCCGACGGGAACGGCGTCCCGCTCGACGGCAACCGCGCGACGCCGTACGACGAACTCGGCGACGACCCCGACCACCCGACCCGTGATCCGTTCGAGGGCAACGGTGTGATGCACTGCGTCGCGCTCTCGTGGGAGCTCCCGTTCGACGTGGGCAACGAGGTTCAAGGCGACACGCTTGCCTTCGATCTCGGGTTCTACACCGAGCAGTCGCGGCACAACGACGGCACCGGTCCGGATCTGCCGGCCTGATACGCCGGTCTGCGTCGGTCCGGCGAACGGCCGACCGTAGCAGGTCGGGTATCGGATCGGACGACAGCGACGGGGTATGGTATCCGTACTCTCGGGTACGACCGTCGTTCCAGCCGGGTAGGGCGCGCATACATACGGGCCAGGTGAGAGTAGGAAGGGTATCGACGACACGGCCGTCCGGAGCCGCAACGACACACAATGACTCAAAAGGAATCGAAACTCACCCGACGAAAGGCGCTCGCGGGCATCGGAGCCGTCGGCTTCGCGGCCCTCGGTGCCGCCTCCGGACGGTCGACGGGCACGGACAGCTGGACCGGGTACTCGCAGTACACGTACGCCCAGACGGACACTCCCTGGGACCTCCTCGTCGGCTGGCGGCGCACGGAGAACGGAACGATCGTCGGTTCGAGCCCGTCGGACGCCGAAGACGAGGTGCGGAGCGACGGGATCCGGCTCGTCGACGTCGGCAACGCGCTCCCGGGTGACACCGGGACCGCGAGCGTCGGGCTCCGGCTCGACGACCCCGCGGACACCGCACCGGACGGCGTTCGGGTGTGGTTGCAGATCGTCCCCAGCTTCGACACAAACGACCCGGCGAGCGCCGCGCTCGCCGACCGCATCTCGCTCGATGTCCGGTACGACACCGGAATTCTCGGGATCGGTGGCTGTGGCGGGGCCGAGAGCGGCTTCGCCGGCTACGGCGAGCCGATCGCGTCCGGCACGCTCGCGTCGCTCGACGGCTCCGCGCTGGCGACCGGGATCGAACTCAACCCGGGACGCTTCGACAACGGCTGTCTCTCGACCGACGGCCAGCACTGTCTGATCGTCGCGTGGGAGTTCGACGACGAAGGCGGCAACGCCGGCCAAGGCGGTGCCGTCGACTTCGACGTGAAGTTCCTCGCAGACGACTGCGCCGCCGAGGGCAATCTCTTCGAGATGGACGGCGACACGGGCGACGGGCCATCCGACGGCACGGAGGAGCCGCTATGACTTCCGAGGGAGACGACGCCGGGCGCCCGAGCGGACTGAGCCGTCGCCGACTGCTCGCCGGGATCGGCGGCGTCGGTGCCATCGGCATGGCGAGCGGGATCGGAACGGGCGCGTATCTCACGGACCGAGAGACGTTCCCGGACAACGTCTTCGGCGCCGGTGAGGTCGGGCTGACGGTCGACGGAGAGCCCACCGACGGGACTGTCTCCCTCGGCCCGTTCGCGGTTAATCGGCGCCGCTCCGACGACAGACCGACCCCCGAGCGGTTCGATATCGAGGCGTCGGCGAACCCCGTGCGGGTGTGGCTCGCGACTCGCTGTCCGAGCGGCGACCCCCTCGAGGCGGTCCTCGAAGTGGACATCGTCGTCGACGGCGACTCCGTGACGGACGGCTACCGCCCCCTTGACGAGGCCAAACGCCTGCTCGCGACCGGCCTCCGGATCGACGCCGGCTGTCTCGCTCCCGACGACGGCCCGATCGTCGTCAAGGTGTACCCGTACCTCCCGGCCGACGCGCCCGACGCTGTCGCCGGCGAGGCGACCGACCTGACCGTTCGGCTGTACGCCGAGCAGTGCCGCCACGTTTCCGAGGCCGACGCCGCGGGGTCGAACCCCTTCGTCGGGGGATGCGGGGAGCCGGACGACGACTGCCCCGCGTGCGTCGAGTTCGGGAAGGTGAACGGCACCGACGCCGCACTCGCGGTCGGAGATGTCCTTCCGGTGGTCGACCTCCCCCCGGGGACGAGCCCACACGAGATCGAGATCACCGCGGTCGAGACGAAGGACGGCGACGAGGCGATCGGCGCCGCGTTCGTCCTCCGCGCCGCCGACGGTACCCGCGGGCCGGACCTCTGCACCGTCGAAGTCAAGGGAGGGCCAGACGCCAACCCCTACGATATCGACCCGGCCGCCCCCGAGACCGGTGACATCCTGCTTGCACCCCCGAACTCCAGCGGCACCCCCTCTGAGATCAGCCACATCCTCCTCTCCGTCTGTTCCGGCGACGGTGACGACGACGACGGCGATGGCGACGACGGCAGTTCGAGCGAGTGCGCCGTCTGTGACGACGGGAACGTCTCGCTCGCGTCGCTCGACATCCGCTACCGCGGTGACGACGACGCGTCGATCACCGTCGTCTCGGCGAAGGGGAACACCGGCGGCACCCTCTTCGACGGCACGGTCGCCCCCGACGGGGAGTTCACGCTGTTCGGCAGCGACGTGATTCGGGGAGGGAACGGGAACAACGGCAACGGAACCGGGAACGGGAACAACGGCAACGCCGGCACTTCCGACAAGCTCGGTCCAGAGATCGATATTACGGTTGACGGCGGGAGCCCGACGTCGCTTCACGTGAGCTGCTCGGAGCCGCTCGCGGTCGGAATGCGATTCGGCGACGGTGACCTGTTCGAAGTCACCGACGCGACGACGACGGACGGCCAGCCGATTTGCGGGACGGAGGAGAACTGATGATCCAACTACTCACATCACCACGGACGAAACGCGCGGCGAACGTACTCGGGGTCGTCCTGCTGATCGCGCTCGTCGTCCCGTTCGCGGTGTACGCGGTCCCGGAAGTCGTCGGCGCCGACGAGAGCTTCGTCGTGCTCACGGCGAGCATGACGCCCGCCATCGCGCCGGGCGACGTGGTTATCGTCGACGAGCGCGACCCGACGTCGATCGTCGAAGGCGACGTGATCACGTTCGCTCGCGGCACGAGCGACGTGCCGGTGACGCACCGCGTGATCGGCGTCGTCGACGAGGGCGGCGCGCTCGCGTTCGAGACGATGGGCGACGCAAACGAGGGACCGGATCCCGGCCTCGTCCCCGCGGTGAGCCTCGTCGGCGCGGTGATGTTGACGATCCCGTACATCGGATACGTGATCCAGTTCGCGGGCACGCGAGTCGGGTTCGTGACGCTGGTGTTGCTTCCGTTCGGGCTGCTCGCCGTCACGGAGGTCTGGTCGATCGTCCGCGGCCGCGATGACGCGGCGGCGCCGGTCTCGTCGGCCGAGGAGTCCATCGCGGAGCCGACCACGGAGCCGGACGAAGAGCCGACTACGGAGCCAGACGCGGAGCCGACCGAGTCCGGGCTGCCGGCGGACGCGTCCACCGCAGGCGGGTCCGGCGGCGTCTCCGTCGACGCCGTCGGCGGGGCGGCGGGGGTGCTCGTCGTGTTCGCCCCGTACGCCGTCTACGTCGCGTTCCAACTTCGCACCGCCGCCGCGATCGCGGTCGCGGTGGGGGCGTCGACGCTCCTGCTCGGTGCGCTCGCGGCGTGGCTCCCGGCCAGCGGCGTCCTCGATCGCGGCGAATCGCCCTCGGAGCCGGCCGCAGACGACGGCGCGTCCGACCCGAATCACGGAGGCGCCGCCCCGTCGCCCCCCACAACCGGTGCCGATTGGGAGGCTCCCGACGTGACAGAGCGCGTCGATGACGGCGACGCCGACCCCACCGCAGCGGCTGACGGGTCGGGGGCTCCTCCGCCGACCGCGCCGACCGCAGTGCCAGCGCAATCCGACGGCGCCGGGGAGGGGAACTGATGGCCGCGAACCGCGGTCTCGTCAGCGTCCTCGCCCTCGTCGTGTTGGTCTGGGGAGTCGCGTTCGGCGGCGGGGTCACCGTCGCCGTTCTCACGTCGAGTGTCAACGTGACGACGACCTTCGAGGCGGTCGACGATCTCGCCGAGATCGATGACTCGTCCGGTGGCGATGTCGCCGACGTGACCGCTCCGGGCGGGAACGAGACGGACGTTGCGAAGGAGACGGCCCCCGTGGAGGGGATCGAGAACGTCACCGGACCGGAGAACGTCTCTGGCTCGGAGAACGTCTCTGGCTCGGAGAACGTCTCCGAGTCGGGCGATCCGCCGCTGGTAGAGGAGGCACCACCGGAAGCGGAGGCACCACCGGAAGCGGAGGCACCACTGGAAGCAGAGACGCCACCGGAAGACGAGACGCCGCCGGAAGCCGAGAAGGGACCGAGCGCCGACGCTCCGGCACCGAAAGACGAGACGCCGTCGCCGGAAGCGGAGACCCAGCCCGAAGCTGAGACGCCATCGGAAAACGAGGCACCGCCGGAAGCGGCGAACCCCACGGACCCGGACGATCCGGAACCGACGGAGTCGGCACCCGCGGGGAACGCGACCGCCAACATCTCCCCGTCGATCGGCGTCGACGCCCTCGGATCGACGAGTATCGGCGCCGATCGGTCGGTCGGTCTTCCACCGCTGTCCCCGAGTGAGGTGTGACGGTGCACCCCCCGATTCGACCACGGGGCCCCGCGGAGAGCCGGTGTCCGTGGCTGCGTTCTCGTCAGCCTCCGATCGGAACGAAGCTGGCGGTACTGCTGCTGTTGGCCCTGCTGGTCCTGCTGTCCCTCATTTTCGGTTTTCTCAGCGGTCTTGCGTATCCGATTCACGATTATTAAGTGCCAGCCGATCGAACTATCGAACGTATGGTCGCGCTCGACGCGTTGGGGTTCGTCTTCGTCGCGGGACTCGTCACGGCGCTGGCTACGGGCGTCGGCGCGCTCCCGTTCTTCTTTTTCGACTCGATCAGCGACCGCGGCAACGTGGCGCTGTGGGGGTTCGCCTCCGGCATCATGCTCGCGGCCTCGTTGTTCGGCCTCGTCGACGAGGGGCTCGCCGAGGGGACGCCCGCGGAGATCGGGATCGGCATGTTCGCCGGGATCGCTCTCGTCATCCTCGCCCACGACGTGCTGGTGGACGCCGAGATCGATCCGAGGGAGTACGAGGAGGCCGACTTCAAGAAGCTCGTGTTGATCCTCGGGGTGCTGACGGTTCACAGCTTCCCGGAGGGGATCGCGGTCGGCGTCTCCTTCGCGGATCTCGGACTGGAGGGAGGAACCCAGCTGCTCGGCTTCACGGTGCCGCTCTTAGCGGTGTTCATGACCCTCGCGATCTCGATCCACAACGTCCCCGAGGGGACCGCCATCTCCATCCCGCTGCGGGCGATGGGGGTCTCGAAGTGGAAGATGGTGTGGTGGGCGGTGTTCTCCAGTCTCCCCCAGCCGATCGGCGCGGTCGTGGCGTTCGCGTTCGTCCGCTACGCCCGCGAGTTCCTCCCGTACGGCTTCGGCTTCGCGGCGGGCGCGATGATCTACCTCGTCCTCTCCGAGTTCATCCCCGAAGCGCTCGACACCGGCCGCGACCTGCCCGGCGGCGGGAAAGCGGTGCTCGCCGGCGGGATCGCGCTCGGCGTCCTGCTGATGGTACCGCTCACCGTCATCTGAGTACGCCGCTCACCGTCTCCTGATCGCGCGGGAGACCGCTACGACCCCCCGTCGAACGCGGTCGGGTTCACCGCACCGGGACCCGTCCCAACGTCGTAGCCGCGCCGGATCGCGGCGTCCATCCCGTCGACCGCGTCGGCGACCGCCGTCGTGAGGGGCTCGCCGCGTGCCAGCCGCGCGGCGATCGCGCTCGACAGCGCGCACCCGGAGCCGTGGGTTGCATCGGTCGCGACGCGGGGGTTCTCGAAGCGGCGCGCGGTCGTCGAATCGGGGTCGACCGTTCCGTCCCCGCCTCCGTCGGGCCCGATCACGAGCGTGTCGGTCACGCGCGCCCCGTCGCCGATGTGACCGCCCTTCACCAGCGCGGCGTCGGCGCCCGTCGCGACCAGTTCTCTCCCCGCGCGTTCGGCGTCGGTCGGCGTCTCCACCGGGGCGTCGACCAGCACCTCGGCCTCGTCGGCGTTCGGCGTGACGAGCGTCGCCGCCCCGATCAGTTCCTCGTAGGCGGCTTCCGCGTCCGGCGACAGCAGGCGGTCGCCGCTCGCCGCGACCATCACCGGGTCCACCACGAGCGGGGCCTCGACCCCCTCGACCACGCCGGTCACCGTCTCGACCGTCTCGGCCGTGGCCAGCATCCCGGTCTTGACCGCACCCACGTCGAAGTCGTCGAAGACGGCGTCACACTGGCTCGCGACGTGCGCCGACGGCACCGCGTGCACGTCCCGGACGCCGCGGGTGTTCTGTGCGGTCGTCGCCGTCACGACCGACGCGCCGAAAACGCCGTGTGCGGTCATCGCCTTCAGGTCGGCCTGTATCCCCGCGCCGCCGCCGGCGTCGCTGCCGGCGATCGCGAGCGCGACGGGCGGCGAAACGGGATCGCGTGCGGGCGTCATGCTCAGGTGGTACCACCTAGTTATGAAAAACTGTGGCGATCGCCGCCGCCGAACGGCCTTTGCCTCTCGCGGTCGAAACGGCGGTATGTCGAACACCGACGCCGCGGACGGCGCGGAGGAGCCGGCTCCGGACGAGACGGAGTCGATCACCGTCTACTCCGACTACGTCTGTCCGTTCTGCTACCTCGGCCGGCAGTCGCTCGCGCGGTATCAGGAGACGCGGGCGGAGCCGCTCGCGATCGACTGGCACCCGTTCGACCTCCGGGCGGGCCAGCGCGGTCCGGACGGCGAGATCGACGACACCGCCGACAACGGGAAAGACGAGGAGTACTACGAGCAGGCGCGCGAGAACGTCCGCCGCCTACAGGACGAGTACGACGCCGAGATGGCCCAGGAGCTCCGGACCGACGTTGACTCGCTCCCGGCACAGGTCGTCTCCGTGCACGTGCGGGAGACCGCGCCCGACTCGTGGCTCGCCTTCGACGAGGCGATATTCGCGGCGCTCTGGCAGGACGGCCGCGACATCGGGGACCGCGCGGTGCTCGCCGACATCGCAGCGGACGTGGAGGGGCTCGACCCCGCGGTCGTCGACGAGGCGCTCGCGGACGACGACCTCCGCGACCGCGTTACGGACCTGTTCACCGCGGCGCGGGAGCGCGGGGTCACCGGTGTCCCGACGTTCGCGTACGACGGCCACGCCGCGCGCGGCGCGGTGCCGCCGGAGCAGCTCGAGCGGCTCGTCGAGGGGTAGTCGTTTCAGCGACGCCGCCTCCCCTCTCTGCCTACTCCGCTCTCGTCTCGGCGCTCCTCGCCGTCCACGATCTGATACGACAGGTACACCGTGCCGAGCGCCAGCGCCGTCCCGCCGATCACGTCGGTGAGCCAGTGGATCCCGAGATACATCGTCGCGATCACCACGGAGGTCGCCAGCCACGCGGCGATCGGCGTCCACAGCGGATACTCCCGGCGGGTCAGGACCGCGAACGCTCCGACGGTCACCGACAGCGACGTGTGCAGCGAGGGGAAGACGTTCGTGGGTTCGTTCACCTCGCTCGTCAGCGCCATGAACTCCGGGTTGTGTGTGAACAGCAGCGAGGTCACCATGTCGGGCATGACGTTTCGCGGGCCGTACGCGAACACGACCGTGTACAACACGAGCCCGATCCCGTAGTTGAGCGCGTACGCGACGATGAGCCGCTTCACCGTCGTCGTCCGCGGCAGGGCCAGGTACGCGAGGAACGGGAACGCGACCAGGAACACGTACCCGTACACGTACACCGACGAGAAGTACATCGTCAGCTGCGGGGAGCCGAACGTCGCCTGTATCCACGCGACGAAGTTCCCCTCCAGCGCGTAGATGGCCCACGTCAGTTGGAGCCCGACCAGCTCGGAGACCGTCTGGAGGGAGCTCCGGCCGATCGCGCTCGCGATCAGAACCACCACGAGCGCGGCGATCGGATTCCGTATCTCCCACAGCCGCTCGCGGAGGTCGTCCCAGAGCGCGTACAGCCGCCACGGGCGGATGATGGCGATGCTTGCGATGAGCAGGGCCGACCCCACCCACAGCGCGAGCGATCCCACGACGGACAGAAGCGGGCTCACGTCCCCGGCGCGAGCAGCCGCCCCTCCTCGTCGAACCGGTACCCCGCCTCGAGGAGCCGGTCGCGGGCCGTTTCGGGGTCGAACCCGCCCGACGCGCCGACGAAGGGGTGGAGCGGGTCCGTCTCGCGGTCCTCCCACTGGAGGTCCGACGGAACCCACTCCGGGCTGGCGGCGAGCGGCGACGCGGCGGCCTCGGCGTACCCGCTGAACGCGGTGTCGACGAGCGTTCGTTTGTCGATCAGCGACGCGAGAACCGCACGGAAGCGGGGGTTCGACAGCGGTGCGCGCCGCGTGTTGTACCCGACGTGGTAGAACCCGCCCGCCCGCCCCGTGACGAGCCGCGCGTCGGCCTCGCGCCCGATTCGCGGGACGGAGTCCGGTCCGAGATTCGAGACGGTCGCGTCCGCGTGCCCGTCGCCGACCGCCTGCACCGCCGCGATGTCCGACCCCATCACCTCGATCTCCAGCCGGTCGAACGCCGGTTTGCCCCGGAATCGCTCCGGGATCCCCGCGAGCGGGTCCGCCTCCTCGTCCGCCGAGCCGCCGTCCGTACTGCCGGCCGACCCGTCGCCGTCCGCCTCTCGCACGAGGAAGTGGTCCGGGTTGCGCTCGAAGGCGACCGTCTCGCCCGGGGCGGCCTCGACGAACCGAACCGGGCCGCTCCCGACCGGATCCTCGTTGTTCGTCACCACGGCCTCGGTCGTCTCCGTGTCGAACTCGAACCCGGCGATCGTCGCCATCCCCGTCCGGTCCCCCCAGACGTGTTCCGGGAGGATCGGTACTTGGAGCGCGCGCACGCCGACCGCCTCGTTGACCTCGTCGAGCGTCAGCCGGACCGTCGTCTCGTCGACGGCCGTCGCGTCGGCGACGGCCGAGACGCGCCCCCGGAACGTCGGCGTCGGCACCGGCGAATCGGCGGTTCCCATCGCGGTGTCACGGAGGAACTCGTAGGTGAACGCCACGTCGTCGGCCGTCACCGGCTCGCCGTCGTGCCAGTCGGCCTCCCGAAGCGAAACCTCGATCGACGCGTCGCCGACCCGTTCCCAGTCGGCGGCGAGCCACGGGATCACCTCCCCGTCGTCGACCAGGGCGAGCCGGTCGTACAGCAGGGAGGTGAACGTGCCGTAGCGCCGATACTCGGCCGCGATCGGGTTCCAGTTCTGGGTGATCCGCTCGTCGGTCGTCACGAGGCGGAGGGTTCCGGGGTTTCTCTCCTCGTCGTCGGTCAGCGGATTGTCGTCGATCAGCCCGTCCTCGGTCTCGTTAGCGGTCTCGTTGGCGCCGCCGTCGGCGGTCTCGTTGCCGCTCTCGGCCTCGCTTCCGCCCGCGTCCCCGTCCGCCGGGTCGACGCGCTCCAAGTCGAGCAACCCCCCGATCGACAGCGGCTGCCGGTTCGTCCAGTTCTCGAAGCGGTCCTCGCGGACCGCCGTGAGCGGGTCGGGGAACGCGACGACGGTGAACGGCTGCAGTTCGCCGAGGCTCCGCTGGAGGTCCGCCACGGCCTCGCGCCGCTCGTCGCCCTCCGCCCGACGCTGGTCCGCGAGCAGCTCGTCGACCCCGTTGATGTCGGTGAATCCGAACGGGTTCTGCCACCCCGCCTCCGCGGCGAACTGCGAGTGAGCGAACCCGTACATCGCGTCCGGATCGAACGGCTCCGCCTCCCGGAACTGCCCGACGTACACGTCGAAGTTGTGGTTGATAAGCACCTTCCGGCGGAGGTCGGTGTGGCCGAGGGTGCTGATCCGGGCGTCGATACCCACCGCGTCCAGGTTCTCCGCGAGGTGTCTGGCGATCCGGATCGCGTTCGGATCCCTGTCGGCGGGCGGGGCGTTGATCTCCAGCGTCAGCTGCGAGGACCGGTCGCGTCCGGCGATGTTCCGCGTGCGGCCGAGACAGCCGGCGCTCAGGGCCGCGACGCCCCCTGCGAGCGCTCCGCGCCGACTGATCTGCCGAACCATGTGTTCGTCGCAGTTTCGTCCCTCGCGTATATCTCTTCTGTGGTGTCATCGTCGCGACGATGACGCTGCGCCGTCGCTGTCGCCCGGCCCCGATCGACCGCGCGCCGCGCCCACCGACCCGACCGAGGCGGTCCGACCGGGAGTGCCCCTCAGATCACGTCTGCGAGCGGGAGTGCCAGTCCGACGACCCACGCCGCCAGCCCCGCCGCGAGCACCGGGCGATCCCCCGCGGCGCGTCCCGTCGCGACGACGCCGAGCGCGGCGAGGAGCGCGACCCGGTGGACGAGGAGGGCCGGCGGCACCGCCACGCCGAGCGCGGCGAAGTCGATCACGAACCCCGCGCCGACCCCGACGACGACGCCGAGAAGCGCCGCGCTCGGCTCCGAGTCGGGCGCTCGCGCGACGACGAGCGCCGGGATCCCGACCGAGATGACCAGGTACAGCGGGGCGGCGATGACCTTCGGTCCGATCCCGGGGTACGCGGTCTCCAGCGCGACGCCCGCCACCCGGACGCCGACGATGACGGCCGCGAGCGCGGCGCCGAGCAGCGCGGCGTCCGCGTGTCGACCCGCCTCTCGCCGCCCGCGACGGGCGAGTTCGACCGCCGCGGCCCGAGTTCGACGCCGGAGCAGCGCGCCGGACAGCAGCGCCACCGACGCCAGCTCGATCACCGAGACCCAACCGTCGCTCCACCCGCCCCTGATGCCGCGATACTCGCGGCTGACCTCGGCGTCGACCGCGCCGTGGATGAACTCGTCTTCGAGCCGGACCGCCGGATCGTCGATCCCCGGCACCGTGTGCCGGAGCCGGAACCAGTCGTAGTACTCCTCGTGGGCCTGCACGGCGGTGTAGGCGCCGTCCGGGGACTCGTACGCCCGGAGGTGGTCGCGCACGCCGAGGTACGCGCCGTCGTGGAGTTCGAACGTCTCCTCCAGCCAGACGCCGCCGTCGGGTCCCTCCACGTAGCTGTAGCGGTCGGAACTGTGCGCGTCCGCCCAGTCACGCGCGACGAGCGCGGCCACCTGCTCCGCGTCGGCCGTCGCCGCCGCTTCTGCCTCCTCGGTCGCCTCCCAGTCGGCCCCCTCCCGCCGCTCGATCGCCCGGCGGGTCGCCTCCGCGTCGGCGTAAAAGAGGACGTTTATCGCGAGCGTCCGCCCCTCGACCGAGGTGCCCCGGCTCGTGTACGGCCAGAGCCGGTAGTCGCCGGCGACCTCGACGAGCGACGCCTCCTCCACCGGGGAGGGCGACGGCTCCTCGACGGTCGGCGGCGGCGCCTCGTCGCCCGCTCCGGCGAGGAGCCCGGAGGCCCCGAGGCCGACCCCGACCGCGACGAGGAGCGCGACGACGACGGTCGTCCGTTTCATGGGTGGTGTTGAGTTCACCGGGAGAGAAACGCCTTTGGGTGGGCCCCCCGACCGCCGCGCGCCCTCCGCTCACCACGTCTCCACGAACCCCTCCCGCACGTCTTCCGCGCACCCCTCGCAGTCGGGGTGGCCGCTCTCGAAACACGACGGGCGCCCCTCCTCGTCCACCGGGACGGTCCGGCGCTCCGCGTGCCGGCGACAGACGATCCGAGCGCGCCCCTCGTCGTCGGTCGGGAGGTCGTATCGCTTCGCCCCCGCGCCGTCGCCCGCGGGATCGTCTTTCGCCTCGGCGTACGCCCGCTTGGCCTCCTCGAACTGCTTGCCCGCCTTCCGGAGCTGCTGGCGGATGGCGCGTTCGAGTCGGTCGTCCATACCCGCCGTTTCGGCGCGTCGGATATAGGTCCGTTGGCGATACGGGGGACTCGGTCCGCAGGTGGCGGAACCGGCGTGGGGCACTCCTCACCGGGTGCCGTCGTCGCTGTCTCCTCACTGGGCGCCACAGTCGCTGCTCGCGACACCCCCGTCGGCCTCCATCTCGTCGCCTGTGGACGTTTCGCGTGGTACGGTTCCACTTGAAACGGCGCCCGCGTCTGGCTGACGCGCGTCAGACGCCGACGGGAGCGGCCGAGCCGACGCCACCTTTCCCGAAACGACGGAACCCCGGGAAGCGGCGTTGGAGGCGTCGATCCGTCCACTTTCACTCCGGTCACGCACGTTTTAATACCGTGAGGAACCAACCGCCGTACGCCTCCCATTGAAACACGACCGGAGGCGGAGACACCCCATGAGCGAACTGCGACAGGAAGCGGAAGCGATAGCGGAACAGTTCTCGGACCACCTCGACGTGGACGCCGGCGAGATCGAGGAGCGACTGGAGAACCTCGTCAACGAGTACCGCGTCCCCCTCGACGAGGCGCGCCGGAGCGTCACCAACAGCTACCTCGAAGACGCCGGGATGGAGCGCGACGAGCTCGGCCGCGGCGGCAGCGAGTCCGTGCTCGTCAACGAGATCGACGAGGACGAGCAGTGGGTCGACCTGCGCGTGGAGCTCGTCGACCTGTGGGAGCCCCGCAGCGACTCGATCTCGCAGGTCGGGCTCTTAGGCGACGAGTCGGGCACGATCAAGTTCGTCGCCTTCGAGACCTCCGACCTCCCCGAGCTGACGGAGGGGCAGGCGTACGAGCTCTCCAACGTCGTCACCGACGAGTACGAGGGGAGCTACTCGGTGAAGCTCAACCGGACCACCCAGATCACCGAGATCGACGACGAGATCGAGGTCGGCGACAACGCCGACACCGTCGAGGGCGCGCTCGTCGACATCCAGTCCGGCTCCGGACTGATCAAGCGTTGCCCCGAGGACGACTGCACGCGCGTCCTCCAGAACGGCCGGTGCTCCGAGCACGGACAGGTCGAGGGCGAGTTCGACCTCCGGATCAAGGGCGTCCTCGACGACGGCGAGACCGTCACCGAGGTCATCTTCGACCGCGAGGCCACCGAGGAGCTCACCGGGATGGGCTTAGCGGAGGCCAAGGACATGGCGATGGACGCGCTCGACACCACCGTCGTCGCCGAGGAGATGGGCGACGACGTGCTCGGGCGGTACTACCGCGTCACCGGTCCCACTTTCGGCCGGTACGTCCTGGTCGACGAGATGGAAGACCCCGGTGCCGTCGACGTTGAAACTGCGCTGATCGAAGCGAGGTCGATCTGAATGAGCCAATCCGCACCCACCAGAGAAGTCGCCCGGCGCGTGTTCGCGAGCGAGTTCAACGACGCCGGCTTCACGTTCACCGAGTCCGACGACGAGCGCGCCCCCGTCTACGCGCTGCTGCCGACGGGCGAGTCTTCGAACCGCGTGTTCTTCGTCGGGACCCTCACCGAGAAGGAGGACGTCGGCGAGGACGCCGAGTACTGGCGCGGTCGCATCGTCGACCCGACGGGCACATTCTTCGTGTACGCCGGCCAGTACCAGCCCGAGGCCGCCTCCAAGCTCCGCGATCTGGAACCCCCCGCCTACGTCGCAGTCGTGGGGAAGCCCCGGACGTACGAGACCGACGACGGCACCGTCCGGGTGTCGGTCCGCCCCGAGTCGATCACCGAGGTCGACGCCGACACCCGCGACCGCTGGGTCGCCGAGACGGCCAAGCGAACGATCGAGCGCGTCGCCGCGTTCGACGACGAGGGGAACGAGTACGCGCGGATGGCCCGCGAAGAGTACGACCTCGACCCCGAGACGTACAAGGCCGCCGCGCTGTCGGCGCTCGAGGACCTCGACGAGGGCGACGGCGACGAGCTTGCGGGCGATGCGCCCGCGGGCGACGATGCCGCCCCCGGCGGGTCGGATCCGGCCGGCAGGCCGGAGCCCTGACGCGGTCGGCGCGGTCCGACCCCGGCCCGTCCGCCGGACCGAATTTTCATTCTTGCGACCGTCTGACAAACGCTTAAGTACATTGCGCGACGATCGGTCCGATAATGGGCAACAAGAACAAGACGATCTCGTTCCGCGTCAACGAGGACGCGTTCGAGACGCTCCGTGACATCGCCGAGGAGCGGGACATCTCGCTGTCGGCGGTCTTCCGGGACTACGTGGATACGCTCGTTGCCCACGACGGACAGGTCCGGGTCGTCCCGGAGGCGGAGCTCGACAGCATGGGCGAGAGCGGGGAGTCGTTCCCCCCGAAGATCGAGGTCCCGAAGAGCTTCGTGCGCGAGCACGAGCGGCTGGAGCTCGAGGCCGACCACCTCCGCGAGCAGCTGGAGGAGCACAAACGCTACGTCAACTACCTCCGCGAGCAGCTGGAGGACGGCGACGAGGAAGTGATCCAGCTCGAAGACCTCGACGGCGAGCCCGACGAGCCCTCCTTCCGGCTCGGATAAGCGACGGCTGACCGATTCTCCCCCGACAGCGTTCCGTCTGCCCAGCGGCGGCGCCGCTCGAGGAGAAGTTCCGTTCGGTCGGTACTGTTCGAGGAACCGCCGATCTGGGAGAAAATATTGCCGAAGGCACCTTCGTTTGTTCAAAAACGTCAGATTCTCTCCGAATCTGATGGACAGTTCCGCGTCCCTTCTACCGATTTCTGACTATAATAAACTATCTACGAAAACCATAATACCCGGGCGGAGAACCCTTCGTGTATGAAGAGGTTGGTCCGACCGTGAGCGTGTTCGACAGGGCGTACGACGATCCGGTCCGCGTGCTCGACGAGGACGGCGAGGTCGTCGGCGACGTGCCGGACCTCGACGACGAGGAGCTCGTCGGTATGTACCGGCACATGCGGCTGGCGCGGCACTTCGACGAGCGTGCCGTGAGCCTCCAGCGGCAGGGGCGGATGGGGACGTATCCGCCCCTCTCGGGGCAGGAGGGCGCACAGATCGGCTCCGCGACGGCGCTCGACGAGGACGACTGGATGGTTCCGTCGTACCGCGAGCACGGAGCCGCCTTGGTCCGCGGACTCCCGTTGAAACAGACCCTGCTCTACTGGATGGGCCACGAGGCGGGCAACGCGACGCCGGAGGGCGTGAACGTGTTCCCGGTCGCGGTCCCCATCGCCTCGCAGGTGCCGCACGCCACCGGCGCGGCGTGGGCCTCGAAGCTCCGCGGCGAGAACGACGCGTTCCTCTGTTACTTCGGCGACGGCGCGACGAGCGAGGGCGACTTCCACGAGGGGGTCAACTTCGCGGGCGTGTTCGACACGCCGACCGTCTTCTTCTGTAACAACAACCAGTGGGCCATCTCCGTGCCCCGCGAGCGACAGACGCGGAGCGCGACGCTGGCCCAGAAGGCGGAGGCGTACGGGATCGACGGGGTCCAGGTGGACGGGATGGACCCGCTGGCGGTGTACAGCGTCACGCGGGCGGCCGTCGAGAAGGCGCGCGACCCCGAGACGGACCGGCCGCGCCCGACGCTGATCGAGGCGATCCAGTACCGGTTCGGCGCGCACACCACCGCCGACGATCCCACGGTCTACCGCGACGAAGACGAGGTCGACAGCTGGAAGCGCAAGGACCCGATCCCGCGGCTAGAGCGGTACCTCCGGTCCGAGGGCGTGATCGACGACGAGCGGGTCGCGGAGATCGAGACGGTCGTCGAGGCGCGGGTGGCCGAGGCGATCGAGGCGGCCGAGTCCGAGGCGCGCCCGATGCCGAAAGAGATGTTCGAGCACGCGTACGCGGAGCTCCCGCCGGAGCTGGAGCGGCAGTACGAGGCGTTCGCGGCGTTCCGCGACGCGCACGGCGACGAGGCGTTCCTGGAGGAGTAAATGAGCGAGACACAGAACCTCACCCTGGTACAGGCGGTCCGAGACGGATTGTACACCGAGATGCGCGAGGACGACGAGGTCCTCGTGTTGGGCCAAGACGTCGGGAAGAACGGCGGCGTCTTCCGCGCGACCGAAGGGCTGTTCGACGAGTTCGGCGGCGACCGCGTCGTCGACACCCCGCTCGCGGAGTCGGGGATCGTCGGGGCCGCGGTCGGCATGGCCGCCATGGGGCTCAAACCGGTCCCCGAGATCCAGTTCTCCGGGTTCATGTACCCCGGCTTCGACCAGATCGTCTCCCACATGGCCCGGTTCCGCACCCGAAGCAGGGGGCGGTTCAACCTGCCGATGACCCTCCGCGCCCCGTACGGCGGCGGGATCCGAGCGCCGGAGCACCACTCCGAGTCGAAGGAGGCGTTCTACGCCCACGAGGCCGGACTGAAGGTCGTCATTCCGTCGACCCCGTACGACGCGAAGGGGTTGTTGGCGGCGTCGATCCGCGACCCGGACCCGGTGATCTTCCTCGAACCGAAGCTCATCTACCGGGCGTTCCGCGACGAGGTGCCCGAGGAGCCGTACACCCTCCCAATCGGCGAGGCGTCGACCCGCCGCGAGGGGGACGACGTGGCGGTGTTCACCTACGGCGCCATGACGCGCCCGACGCTCGAGGCCGCCGAGGCGCTCGCCGAGGAGGGGATCGACTGCGAGGTCGTCGACCTCCGCACCGTCTCCCCGCTCGACCGCGAGGCGATCGTCGAGGCGTTCGAGGCCACCGGGCGCGCCGTCGTCGTCCACGAGGCCCCCAAGACGGGCGGGCTCGCGGCCGAGATCACGGCCATCATCCAGGAGGAGTCGCTGCTGTACCAGGAAGCGCCCGTCAAGCGCGTCACCGGGTTCGACGTGCCGTACCCGCTGTACGCGCTGGAGGACTACTACCTCCCGACCGCGGCCCGCATCGAGGAGGGTATCAAGGAGGCGGTGGAGTTCTGAGTATGCCGGTCAAAGAGTTCAAACTGCCCGACGTGGGCGAGGGAGTCGCCGAGGGCGAACTGGTCACGTGGCTGGTCGCGCCCGGCGACCGCGTGGAGGAGGACCAGGCGGTCGCGGAGGTCGAGACCGACAAGGCGCTCGTCGAGGTCCCCTCGCGGTACGACGGGACCGTCGAGGAGCTGTTCGTCGAGGAGGGGGAGATCGTCCCCGTCGGCGACGTGATCATCTCGTTCCGCGTCGGCGAGGACGGCGACGGCGGCGGGACTGAAGGCGAGGCGACCGGCGAGCCGACCGGCGAGCCGACCGGGGACAGCGACGCGGGCGCGACGGAGTCGGCGACTGGCGCCAGCGCCGAGGCCGAGGCCGACGCGGAGGAACCCGCGACCCCGTCCGGCCGGACCTTCGCGCCCCCGTCGGCCCGCCGGCTCGCGCGCGAACTCGGCGTCGACATCGCGGCCGTCGACGGGAGCGGTCCCGGCGGCCGGATCAGCGAGGCAGACGTGCGTGCGCACACGGGAGACGACGGCGACAGCGACGACGGCCCGTCCGTGAAGTCCGCGTCCGACGCGCCCGACCCGAAGCCGGCGCCGACGCCGACCGACACCGGATCCGGCGGTCGCAAATCGGCGGTCAAAAAGCGCGGCGCGAGCGGGGCGGGTTCGGGATCGGAAGCCGCGGCCACCGCGTCGACGGGGGCGGCCGCCCCCGACCCCGCCGGTCGCGAGACGACGCTCGCGACGCCCGCGACCCGGAAGGTCGCCCGCGAGCTCGGCGTCGACATCGACGACGTGCCGACCGACGAGACGCGGGACGGCGAGGCGTTCGTCACCGGCGAGGACGTTCGGGCGTACGCGGAGGCGCCGGAGTCGGCGGGAGAAGCGGCCGAGGCATCTGCCGACGCGTCGGCGCCCGAACCGAAGTCCGTCGACGTCTCGACGAGCGCGGACGCCGCCGGCGCCACCGGAGCGTCCCCCGCAAGCGAGTCGGTGTCGACCGACGAGACCGTCCCCTACCGCGGGGTGCGACGCACCATCGGGAAGCAGATGGAGCGGTCGAAGTACACCGCTCCGCACGTCACCCACCACGACACCGTCGCGGTCGACGCCCTCGTGGAGGCCCGCGAGGAGCTGAAACCGCGGGCGGAGGAGCAGGGGGTGAATCTCACCTACATGCCGTTCGTGATGAAGGCGATCGTCGCGGGGCTGAAGGAGTACCCGTCCCTCAACAGCGAGCTCCGTGAGGACGAGGAGGAGATCGTGTTGAAGGGCGACTACAACCTCGGGATCGCGGTCGCCACCGACGCCGGGCTGATGGTGCCCGTCGTCGAGAACGTCGACGAGAAGGGGCTCTTCGAGCTGGCCGAGGAGGTCAGGGACCTCGCCTCCCGCGCCCGCGAGCGCGAGCTCAAGCCGGCGGAGATGAAGGGCGGTACGTTCTCGATCACGAACTTCGGCGCCATCGGCGGGGAGTACGCCACGCCGATCATCAACTACCCCGAGACGGCGATCCTCGGGTTGGGCGCCATCGAGGAGCGTCCGGTCGCCCGCGACGGCGAGGTGGTCGCGGCGCCCACCCTCCCCCTGTCGCTGTCGATCGACCACCGCGTGATCGACGGCGCGGTCGCGGCCGAGTTCGCGAACACCGTGATGGAACACCTTGAACACCCGCTGCTACTGTTGACACACTAATGGTCGTTGGAGACATCGCAACCGGAACGGAGGTACTGGTGATCGGCGCGGGACCGGGCGGCTACGTCGCCGCCATCCGCGCCGCACAGGAAGGGCTCGACACGACGCTCGTCGAGAAGGACGCCTACGGCGGCGCCTGCCTCAACCGCGGCTGTATCCCCTCGAAGGCGCTGATCACGGGGAGCGGTCTCGCCCACGAGGCCGGCAACGCCGAGTCGATGGGCATCCACGCGGACCCCGCCGTCGACATGGGGAAGATGGTCGAGTGGAAGGACGGGGTCGTCGACCGACTCACCGGCGGCGTCGAGAAGCTCTGTAAGGCCAACGGCGTCAACCTGATCGAGGGGACCGCCTCGTTCGCCGACGCGCACACGGCCCGCGTCGCCCACGGCGGGGAGGGGCAGGGCTCGGAGTCGATCGAGTTCGAGCACGCGATCGTCGCGACCGGCTCGCGCCCGATCCAGATCCCCGGCTTCGACTTCGCCGAGGACCACGTCTGGAGCTCCGCGGAGGCGCTCGACGCGAAGACGGTGCCGGACCGGCTCGGGATCGTCGGCGGCGGCTACATCGGGATGGAGCTGGCGACGACGTACGCCAAGCTCGGCTCCGACGTGACGGTCGTCGAGATGCTCGACGACATCCTCGACCCCTACGAGGACGACGTGAAGCGGATCGTCCGCAAGCGGGCCGAGGAGCTGGGCGTCGAGTTCCACTTCGGCGAGGGCGCGAGCGAGTGGTCGGAGGGCGCGGACGGCGGCTACCTCCTCCACACGGAGACCGAGGACGGAGACGAATCGACGTACGGCGTCGATAAGGTCCTCGTCGCGGTCGGCCGCCGCCCGGTCACGGACGGGCTCGACCTCGAACAGGCCGGGGTCGAGACCGACGACCGCGGGTTCATCGAAACCGACGACCGCACCCGCACCGCGGTCGACCACGTCCACGCCGTCGGCGACGTGGCGGGCGATCCGATGCTCGCGCACGCGGCCTCGAAGGAGGGGATCGTCGCCGCCGAGGTCATCGCGGGCGAGCCGGCCGCGCTCGACCAGCAGGCGATCCCGGCGGCCGTCTTCACCGACCCCGAGATCGGGACCGTCGGGCTGACCGAGGACGAGGCCGAGGCGGAGGGGTTCGACCCCGTCGTCGGCGAGATGCCGTTCAACGCCTCCGGCCGCGCGATGACGACCGGCCACACCGAGGGGTTCGTCCGGCTCGTCGCCGACGACGAGACCGGCTTCGTGCTCGGCGCGCAGATCGTCGGCCCGGAGGCCTCGGAGCTGATCGCCGAGGCCGCGCTCGCCATCGAGATGGGCGCGACTCTGGAGGACGTGGCGGCGACGGTCCACACCCACCCGACGCTCGCGGAGGCGGTGATGGAGGCCGCGGAGAACGCCCGCGGACAGGCGATTCACACGCTGAACCGGTAGGTCTCGACGAACCGCTACGTCGGCGGTCGTCGGCGGACTCGGCCGCCGCCCTTTCGTTTACGCGGAGGCGTCGTAGCCCGCCTCGCTCACCGCGCTCGCGAGCGCGTCCGCCTCGGCGTCGCCCTCGACGGTCGCGGACTCGCTCTCGCGGTCCGCAGTCGCGCTCTCGACGCCCTCGACGCCCTCGAGGGCCTCCGTGACGCTCTGTTCGCAGTGTTCACACGACATTCCCTCGACGGTGATCGTCTGACTCATGGCGGGTGGAGGTAGGGGAGGCGGGAGTTTGTCGCTTTCTGCTTCACGATCGGGGGTCAAACGCACGTCTCACTTTGGAATTCGAAGCGCACCGCCCAACCGTCTTATACATCGGTGCCGTACCGGGAGGTATGCGCGAGCTCGACGAAACGGACGTGCAGATTCTGTCGCTTTTGGCCGCGGACGCCCGCCGCCCGTTCAGCGAGATCGGCGACCGGGTGGGGCTGTCGGGGCCGGCGGTCTCCGACCGCGTCACGCGGCTGGAGGAGGCCGGTATCATCGAGGGGTTCACGATCGACGTCGACCGGACGAAGCTGCGAGCGGGGGTTCCGGTGTTGATCGACGTGGAACTGCCGCCGAACCGGCCCGAGGCGCTCGACGCGGCGCGAGATCGGGTGCGGGACGCCGACGCCGTCGAGCACGTCTTCGTCACCGCCGAGGGCGACCTCCGCGTGTACGCCCGGGTCGAAGGACGAACCGCGCGAGAGTGGGTGTCCGGGCTGTTCGAGGGGGTCGCCGTCGACGACTACGCCGTCACGCTGGTCGACGAGTTCGAGTGGACGCCCTCGATCGAGGGCGTGGAGTTCGCGTTGACGTGCGCGGAGTGTTCGAACACCGTTGATAGCGAAGGTGAAACGGCGCGGATCGACGGCGAGGTGTATCACTTCTGCTGTTCGTCCTGTCTGTCGCGATTCCGAGAGCGGTACCAGCGACTGGAGGAGGGGGTATAATCCGACGAAGTAGTTGTTTATAAGTCGTTTTTGGGGTGATAATCTCTAAAGCCCCAATCGCGAGCGGTGCGCACGCTCGCCGCGGTCCTCGGTCACTCGCTGCGCTCGTTCCCTGCGGTGTCGCCGGCGGCAAAGCCGCCGGCTGCCCGTGGCGCGTAGCGCCACGCTGCTTACATCGCCTCTGTGCCACTCTCGACTGGGGCTTTGAGTCCCTCTCCGCCCCATACAGCACCGCATCCTCACGCCTCCCCAGCCTCGTCGCTCGCGCTTAAAAGCGCTCGCGACTCCCTCGCGCGTGCACCTCGCGCCCTGCGGGCGCTCGGCGGCGGCGCGCCACCGCTTTTTAAATCGCTGCTGTCTGTCGATCGGGCTCGTCACCCTCCCATCTCTCTCCCGAGCTGGCCGCTTTGGAATCGAAGATATCGACCCACCCGAACCCCCGAAATCGAAGCAGAAAACCGCCTAAGGGTGGGACACGTAGTAGTAGACATGCCAACGAGAACAGCCCACCTGAACGTCACGGGGATGTCCTGTGCCAACTGCTCGGCGACGATCGAGGACGCCCTCGACGACCTCGGCGGGGTGGCGTCGGCGAACGCCAACTACGCCACCGACGAGGGGTCGGTCGAGTACGATCCCGAGGAGGTATCGCTCGCCGAGATCTACTCCGCGATCGAGTCCGCCGGCTACGGCGCGGTCAGCGAGACGGTTTCGGTCGCGATCACGGACATGTCCTGCGCGAACTGCGCGGAGGCCAACGCGGACGCCCTCGAATCGACGCCGGGCGTGATCGCCGCCGACGTGAACTACGCGACCGACGAGGCGCAGGTCCGGTACAATCCGGCCGACGCCTCCCTCGGCGACCTCTACGATGCGGTCGAGTCGGCGGGCTACTCGCCGGTCCGCGAGGGAAGCGGGAGCGACGGTGACGGGGAGGGCTCCGGAGCGTCCAGCGACGGCGAGAGCCGACAGGACGCCCGCGACGCCGCCCGTGAGGGGGAGATCCGCAGACAGCTCCGGCTGACCCTCTTCGGGGCGGTCCTCGCGGCCCCGCTCCTTGCGTTCATGACCGACCACCTCCTCTTCGCCGGCGAGCTCTTCCCGGACCGCGTCTTCGGCGTGCGTCTCGGCTGGATCCAGTTCCTGCTCGCGACGCCGGTCCAGCTCGTGCTCGGTCGCCCGTTCTACGAGAACTCCTACAAGGCGCTCGTGACGAACGGGCGCGCCAACATGGACGTGCTGATCGCGCTCGGCTCCACGACCGCGTACGTCTACTCCGTCGCGGCGCTCTCGGGCGTGATCGCCGGGAGCCTCTACTTCGACACGGCCGCGTTCATCCTCGTGTTCATCACGCTGGGAAACTACCTGGAGGCCCGCTCGAAGGGGCGCGCCGGCGAGGCGCTCCGGAAGCTGTTGGAGATGGAGGCCGACACGGCCACGCTCGTCGACAGAGCGGCGTCGGAGACGCCGCATGCAGACGGCGAAGCCGTCGACGAGGACGGGTCCGAGCGCGAGGTCCCGATCGACGAGGTCGCGGTCGGCGACCGGATGAAGGTCCGCCCGGGCGAGAAGATCCCGACGGACGGGGTCGTCGTCGACGGCCAGAGCGCGGTCGACGAGTCGATGGTGACGGGGGAGTCCGTCCCCGTCGAGAAGGGAACGGGCGACGAGGTCGTCGGGTCCACGGTGAACGAGAACGGCGTGCTCGTCGTCGAGGCGACGAAGGTCGGCGCCGACACCGCGCTCAAGCAGATCGTCCGCACGGTGAAGGAGGCGCAGTCGCGCCAGCCGGACATCCAGAACCTCGCCGACCGCATTTCCGCGTACTTCGTCCCGGCGGTCATCGTCAACGCCCTGCTGTGGGGGACCGTCTGGTTCCTCTTCCCGGAGGCGCTCGCCGGGTTCGTCGACGCCCTCCCGCTGTGGGACCTCGTCGCGGGCGGTCCCGCGGTCGCGGGCGGGACGATCACGGTCTCGGAGTTCGCGGTCGTCGTGTTCGCCTCGGCGGTGCTCATCGCCTGCCCCTGTGCGCTCGGGCTGGCGACGCCCGCCGCGACGATGGTCGGAACGACGATCGGCGCCAAGTACGGCGTCCTGTTCAAGGGCGGCGACGTGCTCGAGCGCGCCAAGGACGTCGACACCGTGGTCTTCGACAAGACCGGGACCCTCACCGAAGGGGAGATGGAGCTCACCGAC
This sequence comes from Halorubrum sp. FL23, assembly GCF_052439115.2. Taxonomy (NCBI): domain Archaea; kingdom Methanobacteriati; phylum Methanobacteriota; class Halobacteria; order Halobacteriales; family Haloferacaceae; genus Halorubrum; species Halorubrum sp. FL23. The sequence goes on along the minus strand of NZ_JBQVRO020000003.1, from coordinate 231,807 downwards.
GTGGTCGCCTTCGACAGCGACGGCGACCCGATCTCGGACGGCGGGTCCGTGCCGGACAGCGATCCCGCCCCGGACGGCGGCACGGCGTCGCAATCGCCCACCGACGACGATCGCGCCGCGCTCGACGCCGACGGCGACGCCGAAACCGAGGTGCTTCGGATCGCCGCGACCGCCGAGAGGGGGAGCGAACACCCGCTCGCTCGCGCCATCGTCGACGGTGCCGAATCTCGCGGCATCGACGTGCGATCGCCCGACGCGTTCGAGAACGTCCCCGGGCACGGGGTCCGTGCCACGGTCGAGGGCGACGAGGTGCTGGTCGGCAACCGAAAGCTGCTGCGCGACAACGGGATCGACCCGTCGCCCGCCGCGGAGACGATGGAGCGCCTCGAACGCGAGGGGAAGACGGCGATGCTCGTCGCCCGCGTGGCCGCTGGCACGAACGAGGGCCGCCTCGTCGGGGCCGTCGCCGACGCGGACACCGTGAAGCCGAGCGCGGGCGACGCCGTGGCGGCCCTCCGCGACCGCGGTATCGACGTGATGATGATCACGGGAGACAACGAGCGCACGGCCCGCGCGGTCGCCGAGCAGGTCGGGATCGCCCCCGAGAACGTCCGGGCCGAGGTCCTCCCCGAGGACAAGTCCGACGCGGTCGAGGAGATTCAGGCCGACGGCAGTCACGCGATGATGGTCGGTGACGGCGTCAACGACGCGCCCGCGCTCGCGGTCGCGTACGTCGGCACCGCCATCGGGAGCGGCACGGACGTGGCCATCGAGGCCGCGGACGTGACGCTGATGCGAGACGACCCCGTCGACGTGGCGAAGGCGATCCGGATCTCGGACGCGACGCTCCAGAAGATCAAACAGAACCTCGTGTGGGCGCTCGGCTACAACACGCTGATGATCCCGCTCGCCTCGCTCGGGTTGCTCCAGCCCGCGCTGGCCGCCGGGGCGATGGCGCTGTCCAGCGTGAGCGTGCTCACCAACAGCCTGCTGTTCCGCCGGTACAAGCCGGACCGCGACTACCGGATCCTCGGCCGGCTACGGTGAGCGAGGCCGCTAGCCCCGGTCACGGCTCGCTCTTCGTGACACTGTACGCCTGATCGTCGTACCGAACCCGGGCCGTCTCGCCGTCGTCGACGATCCAGTCTGCCGTTTGCCTGTCCGTCCGGAGGACCACCCGCTCGACGTCTTCGTCCACGAACGCGAGCAGATTTCGGTAGCCGCGGTTCGGATGTCGCATCACCTGCTCGACGATGAGCGTGCGGCCGGCCGTCTGCGCTCGCTCCAGCGTGAGGGTGGCCCGCTCTCCGCCGTCGGCGGTACGCCACCTGTCCGCGGTGACGGTCACCGCGCTCCCGTTCGAGTCGCTCGTCGCGTCGTCCGTCGACACGACGGAGACCGGCGGTGCGTCGAACTCGACGAGGGCGGCGCTCTTCGCCGTCGCGTGCCCGTATCCCGCGACGGCCGCGTAGCGGCCGCCACCGAGGTACGGATAGCGATCCGCGTCTCCGTCGTCCACCTCGCCGGTCGCCGCCGCTATTGTCCACGTCTCGCTCTCGCCCGCGGGGAGATTGTGACAGATGCCATCGTGGCCGTACGGGCCGACGAGAAACCACCGGTCGTCTCTCAGCTTGTAGAGGCTCCAGTGGCCGCAACTGGTCGATTCCTGTGATCGATTGTGATACGTGAAGTCGATCTGAGCAGGCAGTTCCGTCCTTTCGGTGCTCGGACGGACGAACCCCTGAGTCGTTTCGTCGGACTCGTGGTACCAAGTGACTTCGTTCTCGCCTGGAAGATCCGGCACCGACATCCCGGCGAACCCCGAGTCGGTTGTCGGCCCGGATGTGCCTGCCGGATCGGTCGACTCGTTCCCTGTCGTGTTGCAGCCGGCGAGCGTTCCGAGTGTGGCCGACAGGCCAACGAGGAGGGAGCGTCGGCGCATACTCGTTCTGCCCGCCAGCGTGTGAAGGGTCTTGTGGGGGGCTCTCTCGGTGGGGTACGGATGGCCCGCGAATACATATTTAGTATAGCGACATACCATTTAAAACTCGATCGGGCCCTCAATTCCCGATCGACGGCGACGACCGCCTCGCCGGTCGATTCCGCCCCCTGAGCGACGATCGACCGGCTTTTTCCCCGTCGTGCCGTCAGCCCGCGTATGGCCGACGAGTTCGACCCCGAGAAGTTCGAGGACAAGTACGCGAACTACTTCAACGAGCTCCAGCGGGCGTACAAGAACGCGTTCAACCAGATGAACGACCGGTACGACTCGGAGCTGATCCACGGGATCGACCAGACGGTGCTCAACGAGTCCGAACCGTTCTACGAGGACGGCGAGTTCCGCGTCGAACTTCCCGAAAACCCCCGCGAGCGCATCCGCGGAGCGGTCCCCGTCGACGACGAGACGTTCGAGGAGACGCTCGACGAGTACGTCGACCGGATCGAGACGGAGCTGTACCGGACGCTGGGCGTCGAGCGTCCAGAGTGACACCGCCGCGTTCCGGCCGCTTCACCGCCCGATACGCCGATTCTCGCGGCGCGCGTTCCGTCGAACCAAAGGCATAAGCCGCCCGGACGCCAACCCGCTGGCATGAGCACGGACACGACTGACGCGGACAACGACCTCCGCGAGCGGATCACGAACTTCCTGCGGCGCAACTTTCCGCAGATCCAGATGCACGGCGGGAGCGCCGCCATCAGCCACCTCGACCGCGAGAACGGCGAGGTCACGATCCAGCTCGGCGGCGCCTGCTCCGGCTGCGGTATCTCCCCCATGACGATCCAGGCGATCAAGTCCCGGATGGTCAAGGAGATCCCCGAGATCGAGACGGTTCACGCGGACACCGGGATGGACTCGGGCGCCGACGGCGACCTCGGCGGCACCAGCAGCGGCGGCATGTCGCCCTCCTTCCCCGGCGAGACGACCGACGACGGCGGCGACGACGAAGGCCCCCAGGCCCCGTTCTGAGCGGTTCTCCCCCTCTGCGGCTCGCGTTTTTCACCCGTCGGTAGCTGTTCGTTCGGTTATCCGGTGAGTGGCGTCTCTCCGGCCGATTTCGTGTGGACGTGGCCGACGGTCGCTGACTCGCGTTAAATCACATTTCGCTATATCAATTCACGACCGCCGTCCGACTGAAGGGTTTTTGCCCCCGGCGGTCGTGGACGGTTCCTATGCACCATCGAGAAGTCGAGTCGACGGCGGAGTACGTCGCACGATTCGAAACTGGCGCCGACTGGCGCGAGGAGATCGAGGACCTCGCTCGCGCGGAGGACGTCGAGGCGGGCTGGTTCACGGCGCTCGGGGCCGTGCAGGACGCGGAGGTGTGGTTCTACGACCAGGAGGAGACCGAGTACCGCTCGGTGACGTTCGACGAGCCGCTGGAGGTCGCCGCCTGCGTCGGCAACGTCTCGCTGCTCGAGGGCGACGTGTTCGCCCACACGCACGCCGTGCTGTCGCGGCCGAGCGGGCAGGCGCTCGCGGGACACCTCAACGCCGGGACCGTCTGGGCCGGCGAGTGTCATCTCCGGGCGTTCGCGGAGCCGCTGGAGCGCTCCCACGACGAGGCCACCGACCTCGACCTATGGCTCTGAGGCGGGACACGCGGCGATGAGGCAGGACGACGAGCGCTACTTCGCCCGGATCGAAGACCGGCTCGACGAGGCGTGGGACGTGGCCGAGGCCGCCAAACGGCAGGGTCACGACCCGAAACCGGAGATCGAGATCCCGATCGCCCGCGACATGGCGGACCGCGTCGAGAACATCCTCGGGATCGACGGGGTCGCGGAGCGCGTCCGCGAGCTGGAAGGCGAGATGTCCCGCGAGGAGGCGGCGCTGGAGCTCGTCACCGACTTCGTCGAGGGCACCGTCGGCGACTACGACTCCCGGGCCGGTAAGGTCGAGGGCGCGGTCCGGACCGCGGTCGCGCTGCTCACCGAGGGGGTCGTCGCCGCGCCGATCGAGGGGATCGACCGCGTGGAGCTGCTGGAGAACGATGACGGGAGCGAGTTCGTCAACGTCTACTACGCCGGCCCGATCCGGTCGGCGGGCGGGACCGCGCAGGCGCTCTCCGTGCTCGTCGCCGACTACGCCCGGTCGCTGCTCGACATCGACGAGTACAAACCTCGCGACGTGGAGGTCGAGCGCTACGCCGAGGAGATCGCCCTCTACGACAAGGAGACCGGGCTCCAGTACACGCCGAAGGATAAGGAGTCGAAGTTCATCGCCCAGCACATGCCCGTCATGCTCGACGGGGAGGCGACGGGCGACGAGGAGGTCTCCGGGTTCCGCGATCTGGAGCGCGTCGACACCAACTCCGCGCGCGGCGGGATGTGTCTCGTCGCCGCCGAGGGGATCGCGCTGAAGGCCCCGAAGATCCAGCGGTACACCCGCGATCTGGACGAGGTCGACTGGCCGTGGCTCCAAGACCTGATCGACGGCACGATCGGGAAGGACGGGGCGGGCGCGAGCGACGAGGCCGCCGCGGACGCCGACGGAGAGGCGGACGCCGAGAGCGCCGAGAGTGACGACACCGGCGGCGACGACGCCGACGACGCGACGGACGGTGGCGCCGCGGACTCGGAAGCCGCCGAGCCCGACGGCCCTCTCCGCCCGAAGCCCTCGCAGAAGTTCCTCCGCGACCTGATCGCGGGTCGCCCCGTCTTCACCCATCCGAGCGAGGCGGGCGGGTTCCGGCTCCGGTACGGCCGCGCGCGCAATCACGGGTTCGCGACCGGCGGGGTCCACCCGGCGACGATGCACCTCGTCGACGACTTCCTCGCGGCGGGCACCCAGATCAAGACGGAGCGCCCGGGGAAGGCCCACGGCGTCGTTCCCGTCGACTCCATCGAGGGGCCGACCGTCCGGCTCGCGAACGGCGAGGTCCGGCGGATCGACGACCCCGAGGAGGCGAAGGAGATCCGGAACGGCGTCGAGAAGGTGCTCGATCTCGGCGAGTACCTCGTCAACTACGGCGAGTTCGTCGAGAACAACCACCCGCTCGCGCCCGCCTCGTACGTCTACGAGTGGTGGGTCCAGGAGTTCGAGGCGGCGGGCGCCGACGTGCAGGCCATGCGGGACGACCCGCACATCGACCTCGAACACCCAGACGTCGACGAGGCGCTCGCGTGGGCGCGCGAGTACGACTGCCCGCTCCACCCGACGTACACCTACCTCTGGCACGACGTCTCGGTCGACGCGTTCGAGGCGCTCGCGGACGCGGTCGCCGCCGGCGACGTGGTCGGGGGCGTCCTCGCGCTCGAGCGCACCGAGACGACGCAGCACGCGCTGGAGTCGCTGCTGATCGAACACGTCGCCACGCCGGACGCGCTCCGGGTCCCGGTATGGCGCCCGCTGGCGCGGTCGCTCGGTGTCGACGACGGGCTCCGAAAGACGTGGGAAGCGGGGGACATCTCGGCGGCGTCCCGCGAGTGGGACGACGGCGAGAACGCAGTGAAAGCCGTCAACGAGGTCGCTCCCTTCGAGGTCCGCGAGCGGGCGCCGACCCGGATCGGCAACCGGATGGGTCGCCCGGAGAAGTCGGAGAGCCGCGACCTCTCGCCCGCGGTCCACACGCTGTTCCCGATCAACGAGGCCGGCGGCCCCCAGCGCGACGTGGCGGAGGCGGCGAGCGTCATGGACGACACGGGCCACCGGGGACGGCTGGACCTGGAGGTCTCCGACCGCGTCTGTCCCGAGTGCGGCGAGCACACGTACCGGGCGCAGTGCCCGGACTGCGAGATCCACACCGACCTCCACTACGAGTGCAGCGACTGCGGCACCGTCTGCGAACCCGACGAGGCCGGCCGCGTCGAGTGTCCGCGCTGCGAGTGGGAGGTGACCGCGGCGACCCGCCAAGAGGTCGATCTCAACGACGCGTACCGCTCCGCGCTGGGGAACGTCGGCGAGCGGGAGTCGGCCTTCGAGATCCTGAAGGGGGTTCAGGGGCTCACCTCGCGGAACAAGACCCCCGAACCGATCGAGAAGGGAGTCCTCCGCGCGAAGAACGGCGTCACGTCGTTCAAGGACGGCACGGTCCGCTACGACATGACCGACCTCCCCGTCACGTCGGTCCGGCCCGAGGAGCTCGACGTCACCGCCGACCACCTCCGGGAGATCGGCTACGAGACGGACATCGACGGCGAACCGCTGCGCCACGACGACCAGCTCGTGGAGCTCCGCGTGCAGGACATCGTCCTCTCCGACGGCGCCGCGGAACACATGCTCAAGACCGCGGACTTCGTCGACGACTTGCTGGAGCAGTTCTACGACATCCCGCGCTTCTACGAGGTCAACGAGCGCGACGACCTCGTCGGCGAGCTCGTCTTCGGGATGGCGCCGCACACGAGCGCGGCGACTGTCGGGAGAGTGGTGGGTTTCACGTCGGCAGCGGTGGGATACGCTCATCCGTACTTTCACGCAGCCAAACGTAGAAACTGCGATGGTGACGAGGACTGCGTGATGCTCCTCATGGACGGACTGCTCAACTTCTCGAAATCGTTCTTGCCGGACCAGCGCGGCGGGCGGATGGACGCGCCCCTCGTGATGTCCTCGCGGATCGATCCGTCGGAGATCGACGACGAGGCGCACAACGTCGACATCGCGCGGGAGTACCCCCGCGAGTTCTACGACGCGACGCTGGAGATGCCCGATCCGGAGTCGGTCGAGGACCTGATTCAGATCGGCGAGGACACGCTCGGGACCGACGAGGAGTACCACGGGTTCGGTCACACCCACGACACGACGGACATCGCGATGGGGCCGGACCTGTCGGCGTACAAGACGCTCGGCGACATGATGGAGAAGATGGACGCCCAGCTGGAGCTGGCCCGGAAGCTGCGCGCGGTCGACGAGACCGACGTGGCCGAGCGCGTGATCGAGTACCACTTCCTGCCGGACATCATCGGCAACCTCAGAGCGTTCTCGCGGCAGGAGACGCGGTGTCTCGACTGCGGCGAGAAGTACCGCCGGATGCCCCTGTCCGGGGACTGCCGCGAGTGCGGCGGTCGGGTGAACCTCACCGTCCACCAGGGATCGGTGAACAAGTACGTCGACACGGCGATCGAGGTCGCCGACCGGTTCGGCTGTCGTCCCTACACGAAACAGCGGCTGAAGGTGTTAGACCAGTCGCTGGAGTCGATCTTCGAGGACGACACGAACAAGCAGTCCGGCATCGCGGACTTCATGTGACGCGGTCGGGCCGCGCGATCTCCGGCGGCTCTAGTCGTCCGCCCGCGCCTCCTCGACCACCCGCGTGAACTCGCGGGCCGTCTCGGTGATCGCCTCGTAGTCGCCGCGCTCGGCGGCGTCGTAGTCGACGAGCGCGCCGCCCGCGCCGACCGCGAACGCGCCGGCGTCGATATACTCCGCGGCGTTGTCGGGGCCGACGCCGCCGGTCGGCATCATCGGGATCTGGCCGAGCGGCCCCTTCATCGCGCCGAGGTGGGCCGGGCCGACGGTTTTCGCGGGGAACACCTTCACGAAGTCGGCGCCGGCCTCGTAGCCGCGGACCGCCTCGGTCGGGGTCATCACGCCGGGCGCGCTGACGGCGCCGTAGCGGTTGCACGTCTCGATCACGTCCTCGTGGAGGCTCGGCGAGACGACGAACTCCGCGCCGGCCATCAGGGTCGCCCTCGCGGTCTCGCTGTCGAGGACCGTCCCGGTGCCCACGACGACCTCGTCGTCGAAGGAGCCGGCGACCGCGCCGAGCTTTTCGGTCACGTCGGGCGTGTCCGCAGTGATCTCGACGGCGGTGACCCCGCCCTCGCGCAGCGCCTCGGTGATCTCGATCAGCTGGTCGGCCTCGACCCCGCGCAGCACCGCGACGACGCCGCTGTCGACGAGCCGTGAGAGCGTCTCGTTCATACGCCCTCGTTTCTGACGACTACTTAAATAGAACCGGATGCGCACGGGAGATCGCTCTCCGACTGAGCCTCCGATCGTGCGACCGATCGACACGAAAACGGCGGCGATCGCGGGTCGATCCGGTCGAAACGGCCGAGGCGAAACACTACCCTTTTGACCCTCCTATCGGTAACAAGCGGTATAATGGGCCGACGCAAGAAGATCGTTCAAGAGTGCGAGCGGCTGATGGACAACCCGGAGCACATCCGGAACATCGCCATCGCCGCCCACGTCGACCACGGGAAGACGACGCTCTCCGACAACCTGCTGGCCGGTGCCGGCATGATCTCCCAGGACACCGCGGGCGAGCAGCTCGCGATGGACACGAAGGAGGACGAGCAGGAACGGGGCATCACCATCGACGCGGCGAACGTTTCGATGACCCACGAGTACGAGGACACCAACCACCTCATCAACCTCATCGACACCCCGGGCCACGTGGACTTCGGGGGTGACGTCACCCGCGCGATGCGCGCGGTCGACGGCGCGCTGGTGGTCGTCGACGCCGTCGAGGGTGCGATGCCGCAGACCGAGACGGTGCTCCGGCAGGCGCTCCGCGAGGGCGTGAAGCCGGCGCTGTTCATCAACAAGGTCGACCGCCTCATCTCCGAGCTCCAGGAGGGGCCCCAGGAGATGCAGGAGCGGCTGATGTCGGTCATCGCCGACGTCAACGAGCTCATCCGCGGGATGGCCGAGAACATGGAAGACATCCCCGAGGACTGGACCGTCTCCGTCGAGGACGGGACGGTCGGGTTCGGCTCCGCGCTGTACAAGTGGGGCGTCTCGATGCCGTCGATGCAGCGGACCGGCATGGACTTCGGCGATATCATGGACCTCGAGCAGAACGACAAGCGCGACGAGCTCCACGACCGGACGCCGCTCTCGGACGTCGTGCTCGACATGGTCTGTGAGCACTTCCCGAACCCGGTCGACGCGCAGCCCCGTCGTGTCCCGCGCATCTGGCGCGGCGACGCCGACTCGGAGCTGGCCGAGGGGATGCAGCTCGTCGACGAGGACGGCGATGTCGTCTTCATGGTCACCGACATCTCCATGGACCCGCACGCGGGCGAGATCGCGACGGGTCGCGTCTTCTCCGGCACGCTGGAGAAGGGCCAGGAGCTGTACGTCTCCGGGACGGCCGGCAAGAACCGGATCCAGAGCGTCGGGCTCTTCATGGGGTCCGAGCGCGAGGAGGTGGACCGCGTTCCGGCCGGGAACATCGCGTCGGTCACCGGCCTGCGCGACGCCATCGCCGGCTCCACGGTGTCTTCGGTCGAGATGACGCCGTTCGAGTCCATCGAGCACATCTCGGAGCCGGTCATCACGAAGTCCGTCGAGGCGCAGAACATGGACGACCTGCCGAAGCTCATCGAGACGCTCCAGCAGGTCGCGAAGGAGGACCCGACGATCCAGATCGAGATCAACGAGGACACGGGCGAGCACCTCATCAGCGGGCAGGGCGAGCTCCACCTCGAAGTGATCACCCAGCGGATCCGCGACAACCAGGGCATCCCGGTCATCACCGGTGAGCCGATCGTCGTCTTCCGCGAGCAGCCGCAGGAGTCCTCCCGCGAGGTCGAGGGGCAGTCGCCGAACCGCCACAACAAGTTCTACATCACCGTCGAGCCGATGGACCAGGAGATCGTCGACGCCATCCAGCTCGGCGAGGTCTCGATGGACATGCCCGAACTGGAGCGCCGCGAGGCGCTGCAGGAGGCCGGCATGGACAAGGACACCTCCCAGAACGTCGAGGACATCCACCGGACGAACATCCTCATCGACGACACGAAGGGGATCCAGCACCTCAACGAGACGATGGAGCTCGTCCTCGAAGGGCTTCAGGAGGCGCTCGACGACGGGCCGCTCGCCGCCGAGCCCGTCCAGGGGTCGCTGTTCCGGCTGCACGACGCGAAGCTCCACGAGGACACCATCCACCGCGGTCCGGCACAGGTTATCCCCGCGGTCCGCGACGCGGTCCACCGCGCGCTGATCGACGGCGAGGTCCGCCTGCTGGAGCCGATTCAGGACGTCCGGATCGACGTGCCCTCGGAGCACATGGGCGCCGCGTCCGGCGAGATTCAGGGTCGCCGCGGTCGCGTCGACGACATGTACCAGGAGGGCGACCTCATGGTCGTCGAGGGCATCGCGCCCGTCGAGGAGATGATCGGCTTCTCCTCCGACATCCGCTCGGCCACCGAGGGCCGCGCCTCGTGGAACACCGAGAACGCGGGCTTCCGCGTGCTCGTCGACAACCTCCAGCGCGAGAAGATCATGGAGATCCGCGAGCGTAAGGGGATGAAGCTGGAACTGCCGCAGTCGATCGACTACTTCTGAAATCAGATTGAATAGGTTTTGAATAACCTGTTCAACTGACGGAGCGTTATTGTTTTGCGTGCGACGTTGCGCTCGGTTCCAAACTCTAAGCTGCGTTTAGGTAAACGGGTGTCATGGAAGGAGGATAGAAAGACCAGTATAGCTCTTCTAAAGCTCTCTACGGTTAGAACATTGTCGAGCAGACATCGCACATATATTAGTAACCCGGCTTACATTGCATCGTGATCTCAGTCAGATTTTCGCGGAAATCGTGGGAGAACATCACAGAGCCTGAGCCTTGTGAGATGTATGCTAACCGTTTGCCGTCCAAACCTCACGGGCCGACTTTTCCAGCGCATCGGCGACCCCGACAAGTTCCGTGTCTCCCATCTCTTGGGCTTCTCGACGTAACCGCGCCAGTTCCGCCGCCAGTTCTAATGCCGTCTTTCGGTTTGGGTTGTCGTCCCGACGTGCGTCATGGAGGTAGCGGGCGGCTTTTAGTAGTGACCACAATTCCCCGCTAACGTGGATCGGTGTCGTTGCTTGTTCCTCTGACAATCCGAGTTGTTCTTTCGTCTGAGCCACAGGCTACCTTTGTCGACCTATCACTTAGCTATAAGAACGAAAGCACGAGGCTTGAGTCTTAGCCGCGAGAGTGGCGCGGGCGAGAAACTGTATTAGAAAAGATTAGAAGGTGTAAAATAGCTTTTCTTGCCTTTATTGGCTCTTTTGATTGTTTAGAATATATTATAATATAATAATTCTGTTATACTCATGGGGTCTGTTTTTCACCGCTAGAGACTCTGTAACCGGGTTCTGACATACCTATATAAAGCGTTGACCTTTCATTATAGTGGAGGAGTAGCTACGAGCGTAGCCATTCTATCTGAACTCAATCATGCCACGAGGAACAACGATCCGCGTTAGTCAGAACGAGAAGCAACGACTCGATGAAGCCGGCTATCAAATGACGGGGACTACAGAGATTCCGTACGGTGAGATTCTGTCTCTCCTGATGGAACGCGCGCCCGATGTAGACGTTTAGCACGACTGAGTCTCCCGGCACCTTCCGGGTTTCAGTTAGAGTTTGAACAGAGCAGCAACGGTGACCGGCGGGGCTTCCGGTTGAGTAGTACATCCGATTGAGGTCAAGGGTCTTGTCCATGAGGCAGGACTCTAGCGTTTCAGCTTACGGTGGTGGACCGCCACGGAGTGACGCCGTCAGAAGGGGAACATAACCCGACTGACAGCGCCGTGCTAGGCGGCTAAGAGTCCTTAGGAAGTAGCCGGAAAGCTAGCGCAACCGATGGATGCAACCCATCTCAGGGGGGAGACTGCCGCTTGACAGCGGCTTCCGTCCCCCCTTCGATAGATGTTTCTAATTTATGGAAGAGTTCGCAGCGAGCTACTTAGCCGTAAGGACGGGAGCGTGAGCGTTGAGTCTTTGGTAGCCGTGAGATTTCTCAGATAAATTAATAATATCTTTCTGAACATACTCCATAAGAACTTTAAGTCAATTTACTTTTAGAACATACAATGATCGGACTACTGTTATCAGTTCTCATCATATCAGGTCTTTTTCATTTTGTATTAGCGTACTTTACTGCTAAAGATGCTCAGAGTCGAGGCCACGACAGATTATTTTGGTTTATTGCGGTTTTGATACTTGGTGTGATGTCAATACTAATTTATTTGCTTATTCGTAATGATAGTAGAATTCCCGAGGCAGAAAGGCCAGAAAGCCGGGATTTGAAGAGGTATATCCGTCCAGTCACCGTGTTTGGTATAACAGCTATTCTTGGGTTGATAACTTTTAGTTTGATGGGCGGTGCTTTAGCAGAGACAATCTATCCGGAACCAGACGTAGATTGTGGCGTGGAAACTATTGAAATAGATGGTCAGGAAGCAGGATCGTTCTCGTGCGAAAGCCAAGAAGACTATCAAAAACAGTTCGAAAACAACAGAAAACAAAATAACTTCCAATCTAATCTTGGACTTCTTGGATTTGTGGTTGCACCAACGGGACTGTGGCTTGTTAGGAGAAGGACATAACGAATATCTTTCTTCTCAGTAGCAACGTGTTTGTTCTGACTGATTTTCTTAATTCGTAAATCGATTGTAAATACCTACCCTCTAGGCTGGAAGGCCCTTGAGTTCTCCTTAGCCTCGTCTTTTGCTTGGTCTAGGTAGATGAGAGTAGTGTCTAACTCTTCATGACCCAAGAGAGTCTGAAGGGTTTTAATGTCGATCCCAGAGTTGATTGATTGCATGGCAAACGAGTGGCGCAACGTGTGAGCCGTGACTTTGTGCATTTCGCGACCATCTACGTACTCATCAATTACTTCTTGAAGGCCAGCACTCTTAGCGGCCTTCCTAACCATTCGGTTCATTGCAACGCCGGAGATGTGTTCACCGCTGTTTGTCGGAAAGAGATATTCTGATTCCTCAGCGTAGGTCATGCTGTCGCGGCCACCGTAATCGAGCCATTGATCAAGTTGGAAGCCAAGGTATCCCTCGTCATAAGCAACGTTGCGCGACTCAGGGGACTTTCGAGGGGGAATGAGGATAGACCTATCTTCTCTGTCTATGTGTTCGATCTTTGCTTTGGCCAATTCTCCACGCCGAAATCCGCAGTTGAATAGCAGCTTAATAATTAGCTCGTTGCGTAGCCGGGGAGATGGAACGTTGTCAACAAGTTGCGAAACCTTCTCTGGTTCCAAGTACGGATACTCATCTCCTCCGCTCTCCTTCATCGCTTCTTTCTTTTTCGTATCCCCTCTGAGTAGCTGCTTATCTTCGCTGTCAAGGCCGTCACGGGGATTTTCTGGTACCTCCGGCATATCGTACCTCTCTGCTATCTTTTCACAATCTTGATAGAATTTCGAAATGGCAGACACCTGCTTGGTGATTGTTGAGGGCGCTTTGCCAGCGTCCGACATACTCTCTATCCGAACGCGGAGATCCATAGTCTCCACCTCCCATAGACCCTTATTGCGTTTTTCCGTTAACCATTCCCTCCAATTGCAAATCTCTCGTGAGTAGATGTCAACTGTTCTCTCGCTAGAGTTTCTGCTACGCCGCTTTTCAAATTGTTCCAGAATCTCATCAAACTCCATCATTGCCCGCCCTCGCGTGCGTAGAATTGTTGACCTTCCTCACTAGCAGTTACTCTAATGGCACCTGTTTGGTCCTCTAGCCGTGCGAGAACATCTGAAACCCTCTCTCTTTCAGAGTCGATTTCCTCCGCTATTTCCGCTGCCGATTTTCCGTCCGGGCTATTTTCTGAGTCGTACTCAGGTAACGCACCGAACACCTGATTCTTTAGATCTGCGCGCGCGGTGGCTGTGACTTCTTGCTCAACGTTTGTCAGACGACTATCTAAGTCTGACAGAGTAGTTTCCATTCGACCGAGTGTCTCCGTTATCTGCTCTATTGCTTCTGTTTGGGCTTGTGTCTCTGCCGACTGCGTCGCCTTGCGGCCCTCTGCTGTGCGTGGGGCCGCGTCTGGCGGTTGGGAAAGCTCATGTGCGACACTCTTGCGAACAAGATCTGAGAGGCTACTGTACTCTGTTGAGTCCTCTACAGCGTTATCCCACTCTGTTTTCGTCTCCGGACTAACCATCAGATTGACACGCTTTTTATCTGCCATCTACCTCAAGTAGAGTAGCCCAATGAATAAAACTTGTGTAAGATTATTCCAGAACGACTACTTCTAAGTCGACGACGCGGTTCGCGGTTTCTGCGGCTTTCTACGGATCTCGCGTCGGTCCTGTGCTCCCTTTTGCCCCTCTCACTCTTGTGTTCCGCTTGTCGGGGCGATCCCGTCGCCGTGCCGTGAGTTCACACGATTGAAGCGAGGCAACGCCTGCCATCGCCGAAGGCTTATACCTGATCCCCCGACTTCTTCCGGGTATGCAGACGGGCACGACTCCCGCTCGGCGCATCGTGACGGAGCCAGCAAGCGACCGCTCCGCCCCGCCGACAGGACCGTGCCGGATCGCTGTCACCACGCGTCCCGCGGAGGTGGCGGCGTGAGCGACGCCCGCGACGGGGTCCCCGAGGAGGCGGCGGACGGCGAGGACGCGACCCCCGACGGCGGCCACGCCGCGACGACGCCCTCGACGCACACGGTGCGGCTCGAGCTCGTCGACGAACCGGGACAGCTGCTCGCCGCGCTCCACCCGATCGCCGACAACGGGGGGAACCTCCTCTCGATCTACCACGAGCGCGGCAACAAGACGCCCCGCGGTCGCATCCCGGTCGAGGTCGACTTCGAGGCGACCCAAGAGCGGTTCGAGGGAATCGTCGAGGCCCTCCGAAGCGAGGGCGTGAACGTGATGCAGGCGGGGACGGAGCGGTACGCGGAGGAGGTGACCATCCTGCTCTTCGGCCACCTCATCGACACGGACCTGTCGGACTCCCTCTCCCGGATCGAGGCCTGCGAGTCGGCGTCCGTCGCCGACGTGTCGCTGGCGGCGCCGCAGGGGACCGAGCAGGCGTCGAGCGCCCGGCTCCGCTTGGAGGCCCGCGCCGGCGAGACCGAGGCGGCGCTCGCGGCGGTCCGAGAGCTGGCCGACGAGAAGGATCTGCGTCTGGTCGAGCCGCTCACGGGGGTGGAAGCGTGAGGCTCGCCGTCGTCGGCGCCGGCGCGGTCGGTCGATCGGTCGTCGACCTCGCGGGCGAGTACGGCCACGAGGTCGTGGCGGTCGCCGACTCGTCGAGCGCGGTCGTCGCGGACGGCGTGGACAGCAGACACTCCGGCGTCGATTCCGACGCGGTGGTGGCCCGCAAGGCCGAGCGCGGGATCGTCGGCGACGACGATCCGGAAGACGCGCTGGCGGCGGACTACGACGTCCTCATCGAGGCGACGCCGACGACGCTGGGCGACGCCGAGCCCGGCTTCTCTCACGTCCGGACCGCGCTGGAGCGCGACCGCCACGCCGTGCTCGCGAACAAGGGCCCGGTCGCGGAGCGCTTCGGGGACCTGCGGGGGCTCGTCGACGACAGCGACGGCGAGATCCGGTTCGAGGCCACCGTCGGGGGCGCGATCCCCGCGGTCTCGACCGTCGAGGACATCGAACCGGGCCACGTCACGGCGGTCCGGGGCGTGCTCAACGGGACGGCGAACTTCATCCTCACGCGGATGGCCGCCGAGGGGCTCGACTACGAGCACGTCCTCGCGGAGGCGCAGGACCTCGGCGTCGCCGAGGCCGACCCCTCGTTCGACGTGGACGGGACCGACGCGGCGCTCAAATGCGTCATCCTCGCGAACGTGCTCTCGTTCGGCGCGGCGGACGACCCGGCCGACGCCCGGGAGTTCACGCTCGCCGACGCCGATGTCGAGGGGATCCGCGACGTGCCCGGCTCCGCGCTCCGGCTCGCGGCCGAGGACGGTCGGACCGTCCGGCTCATCGGTGAGGCGACGGGCGAGACCGTCCGCGTCGCGCCGCGGCTCGTCCCCGAGAACGGAACCCTCGCGGTCTCCGGGACGCAGAACATCGTCCAGATCGAGACCACCCACGCCGGCCGGCTCAACATCTCCGGGCGCGGCGCGGGCGGTCCGGAGACCGCGAGCGCGGTGCTCGGCGACGTCGGGCGGCTGGAGTAACCCGTTTCGCTTCCGAACCGCCTCACCGGACCGGGGACGCGAACCGGGCCGTGTGTCGTCTTCCCGTGCGCCGCGTTGTCGAGAATCGCCCGACGGCGTCGCGATCGTCTGTGGGGCGTATCGAAACCGTTTTAGTGGAATCTACCGAAACTTACTCACAGAGCGCCTTAGCGCGTGATTACCCCATGAGTGACAAACCGCACCAGAACCTGGCCATTATCGGCCACGTCGACCACGGCAAGAGTACGCTCGTGGGTCGCCTCCTCTTCGAGACGGGGAGCGTCCCCGAGCACGTAATCGAGCAGCACCGCGAGGAAGCCGAAGAGAAGGGCAAGGGCGGCTTCGAGTTCGCCTACGTGATGGACAACCTCGCCGAGGAGCGCGAGCGTGGCGTCACGATCGACATCGCCCACCAGGAGTTCGACACCGACGAGTACTACTTCACCATCGTCGACTGCCCGGGCCACCGTGACTTCGTGAAGAACATGATCACGGGCGCCTCGCAGGCCGACAACGCGGTGCTCGTCGTCGCGGCAGACGACGGCGTCGCGCCCCAGACCCGAGAGCACGTGTTCCTGGCCCGCACGCTGGGCATCAACGAGCTCATCATCGGCGTCAACAAGATGGACCTCGTCGACTACAAGGAGTCCTCGTACGACCAGGTCGTCGAGGAAGTCAACGATCTCCTCAACCAGGTCCGCTTCGCGACCGACGACACGACGTTCGTGCCGATCTCGGCGTTCGAGGGCGACAACATCTCCGAGGAGTCCGAGAACACCGACTGGTACGACGGCCCCACACTGCTGGAGTCGCTCAACGACCTGCCGGAGGCCGAGCCGCCGACGGACGCGCCGCTCCGCCTGCCGATCCAGGACGTGTACACCATCTCCGGTATCGGGACCGTCCCCGTGGGACGCGTCGAGACCGGGATGCTCAACACGGGCGACAACGTCTCCTTCCAGCCGTCCGACGTGGGCGGCGAAGTGAAGACGGTCGAGATGCACCACGAGGAAGTGCCGCAGGCCGGCCCCGGCGACAACGTCGGATTCAACGTCCGCGGCATCGGCAAGGACGACATCCGCCGCGGCGACGTCTGTGGCCCCGCGGACGACCCGCCGAGCGTCGCCGAGACGTTCAAGGCGCAGGTCGTCGTCATGCAGCACCCGTCGGTCATCACGGCCGGGTACACGCCCGTCTTCCACGCCCACACGGCGCAGGTCGCCTGTACGATCGAGTCGATCGACCAGAAGATCGACCCGTCGTCCGGTGAGGTCGCCGAGGAGAACCCGGACTTCATCAAGTCCGGCGACGCCGCGGTCGTCACCGTGCGCCCCCAGAAACCGCTCAGCATCGAGCCGTCCGGCGAGATCCCGGAACTCGGCAGCTTCGCCATCCGCGACATGGGTCAGACCATCGCGGCCGGCAAGGTGCTTGAAGTCAACGAGCGATAATCGATGCAGCAGGCACGCGTCCGCCTCGCCGGCACGAGCCCCGAGGACCTCGACGACATCTGCGACGACGTCCGCGAGATCGCGGACTCGACGGGGGTCGCCCTGTCGGGCCCGATCCCGCTGCCGACGAAGACGCTCGAGATCCCGTCGCGCAAGTCCCCGGACGGTGAGGGGACGGCGACGTGGGAGCACTGGGAGATGCGCGTCCACAAGCGTCTGATCGACATCGACGCCGACGAACGCGCGCTCCGTCAGCTCATGCGCGTCCAAGTGCCGAACGACGTCAGCATCGAGATCGTTCTCGAAGACTAAGCGCTAGGGCGTCCGTTCACACGCTCCCTTCGTTTTCTTACACGCTCGCTAGCGTCGCCGCCGTTCGGCGCCGATGACTACACGTCGGTCGCGCCGTTATCGCGCGTCGAGCAACCGCGTTCGCCCGGCGACGAGCCCGCAGAACGCGCCGGTCGCGTGGGCGATCAGCGCGACGCCCGGCGCCGCGGTCGTCGCCGTGAGGACCACGGCGGCGAGCCCGAACAGCGCGAACTGCGCCCGGGCGGAGAGCCGCAGCCGGTCGAACAGCGTCGCGCTCACGACGTTGCCCGCGAGGAGGTAGCCGCCGAGCGCGAAGACGGCGCCGCTCAGTCCCAGCACCGCCGTCGGCGGACCGATCAGCCCGCCGAGCGTCACCTGGGCGGCCCCAGCGAGCGCGCCGGTTCCGAGCACGAACGCGTGGAACCGGAGCCGCGTGGTCCGTCGCTCGACGAGCGGGCCGACGAGGACCAGCGCGAGCGCGTTCGCCAGCAGGTGGCCGATCGATCCGTGCGCGTACACGCTGGTGGCGAGCGTCCACGGCGCGGCGGTAAGCGGCGTCGACAGCGCGAAGATCCCCGCGAGGCCGACGACGCTCAACGCGAGCTGTGCGATTCCGACGAGCGTCGCGACAGCGAGGGTCTCGACCGTGGCACGCATCGTGCGTTCGTTCACGCCGGAGTCGGTTAAATCCGAATGCGGCGGCGTCAGATCACGTCGTCCGGGTCGTGTTCCGCGGCCATCCGCTCGGCCTCGGCGGCGTACCGCTCACGGTCGGCGGGGTCGTCGACGACGCCCACGTTCTCGGGGGCGGCATCGACGGCGGCCGTCGTGTCGCGCACGTCGGTGAAGGAGGTCAGCGCCCGCTCCTTGCGGAAGTAGCGCTTGCCGTCCGCGGTCGCGTACGTGAGGATCACCATGTTTTGCTCGTCGTCGGAGTAGGTGCGTTCGACGAGCCACATCCGAACGCGCTCGGCCTCGGCGTCGACTTCTGAACCAGTCATGTGTTGTCTTTCGAATTCTACACACAAACGGGTTCCGGGTAGCGATCGGGCCGATATGACGAGCCGGAGTGCCGAGCGACCGGCAGTTCGCCGCCCTCGGCCAACCGAGCCCGTCGCTCTCGGCGGTGAGGACCGCCAACGTTAAGTTATTTAGGCCGGCCTAAATCAACGTGTGCACGCTGAACGACTCCTCGAACGTCGTCGAACGGCGGTTGGCCCATGAGTGACGGCCGCGTTCGAGGCCGGCTCCGAACCCACCTCTCGCGGGAGCGGCTCACGGTCGTCGGGACGTTCGCCGTCCTCGCGATCGGGGTCGCCGTCACGGTTCGAACGCTCGACGCCGACAAGGTGGTCGGCGCGGCGACGGCGGCGGATCCGGCGCTGCTCGGCGCCGCGCTCGTCGTCTACCTCCTCTCGTGGCCGGTCCGCGGGCGCCGGTACGCCGACGTGCTCGCGGCGATGGGCCGTCGTTGTCGGGTCGGGTTCCTCACCGCGACGGTGTTCGCGAGCCAGACCGCGAACCTCGTGATCCCCGCGCGGGCCGGCGACGGTGTTCGCGCGTACCTGCTCAAGGAGCGCCGGGACGTTCCGTACCCGACGGGCGTCGCCTCGCTCGCGGTCGAGCGCGCGTTCGACCTCGTGGCGATCGGCGGTCTCGGCGGCGTCGCGCTCGGGGTCCTGCTCCTGACCGGCCGCTCGCCCGGATCGGGCGACTCGATCGGCGCGGTCGCCCCCTCGACCGCCCTCGCCGCCGCGGCCGGCATCGCCGCGGTCGCCGGAACGGTGTCGGCTGCGGCCGTCGCGGTCGCCCGGAGCGACCGGCGGGTCGGCCCCGCGCTCCGCGCGCGGGTCGCGCGCCCCCGACTCGTTCGGGCCGTCGACGCCGTCGTCCGGTTCGGCTCCGCCGTCCGGGTCGTCGCCGCCGACCCCCGGAGCCTCGGTGCGGTGTTCCTCTGGAGCACCGTCGTCTGGGCGCTCGACGTTCTCACGGCCGTGCTCGTCCTCGCCGCGCTCGTGGGCGGGATCGGTGGCCTCGTCCCCACGCCGACGCTGCTCGTCGTCGGCACGCTCGCGGTCAGCGTCGGGAACCTCGCGAAGGTGCTCCCGCTCTCGCAGGGCGGGATCGGGCTGTACGAGGCGGCGTTCACCGGCCTCGTCGTGAGCGCGACGGGACTGCCGGTCGAGACGGCGCTCGCAGCGGCGATCCTCGACCACGCGTTGAAGAACGCGATCACGCTCGCCGGCGGCGGGGTCGCGGCGATCGCGCTCGGCCTCTCGCCGACGGCCGGGCCCGCCGGGGACGGCGAGGCGACTCCCTCGATACAGACCGACGGGGGAAGCCCCGCCGAAGTCGACGGCGAGGGCGCCGCCGAACCCGACGGGAGAAGCACCACCGACGCCGAGAGCGAGCCGTCGCATCCCGGATCGTCAAAGTTTTAGGCACACCTAAAAACATCGGGGTATGGAAGAACGCCGCTCAGCCGTCGAGAGCGGGGACATCTGCGTGATCGTCCCCACGATTCGGGAGTACGAGTGCCTCCGCGAGTACGTCGCAAACGCCCGGGACCACGGGTTCGACGTCTCTCGGCTCCACTTCGTGCTCGTCACGGAGGATTTCTGCGATGTCGAGGAGATGCGAGCATTGCTCTCAGACCTCGACGTCTCGGGCGAGGTGTTCGACGGCAGCCGCCGCGAGGAGTGGTACGAGGCCAACGGGGTCGCGGAGTACGGCCACGTCGTCCCGGCCGCGAGCCACGCCGAGACGAGCTTCGGCCTGCTGTACATGTGGGCCGACGACTCCTTCGAGTACGGCCTCTTTATCGACGACGACACCCTCCCGCACGACGACGAGGACTACTTCGGCCGCCACATGGAGAACCTCGCGTTCGGGGGCGAGATCGAGCGAGTCCGCTCCGACGAGAGCTGGGTCAACGTGCTCTATCAGAACGCCGACGAGCACGGGCTCTACCCGCGCGGCTACCCGTACTCGGCGATGGACGAGGTGGTCGAGACCGACACGGTCGATGTCGAGCCCGGCGAGGTCGTCGCCTCCCAGGGCCTGTGGACGAACGTCCCCGACCTCGACGCCGTCCGGATACTCATGGACGGCGACCTGGAGGGACAGGCCCAGACGCGGACGACGGCCGACGACTTCGGGAGCGACTTCGTCGCCGCCCGCGGCAACTACCTCACCGTCTGCTCGATGAACCTCGCGTTCCGCCGCGAGGTGATCCCGGCGTTCTACCAGCTTCCCATGGACGACAACGAGTGGGACGTGGGGCGGTTCGACGACATCTGGTCGGGCCTGTTCCTGAAGCGCGCCTGCGACGTGCTCGACAAGCGGATCTACAACGGCGACCCGCTGTGTGAACACAACAAGGCCGCGCGGTCGACGTTCGACGACCTCGCGAACGAGGTGGCGGGGTTGGAGCTGAACGAGCACGTCTGGGAGGTCATCGATGCGGCGGGCGACGACGCCGACTCGTACGCGGCCGTCTTCGACGCGATGGCCGACGCGCTCGCCGAGGGCGACTTCGCCGAGTGGAACAACGGCGCGTTTCTCAATCACTGCGGCGAGTACATGCGCGACTGGCTCGACTGCCTCGACGCGCTCCGCCGGACGCCGGCGCCCGCCGACGACTGAACCGACACCACTAAGTCTATTTAGGTTGGCCTAAAACACATGACGACACACGGATCAGACGAGAGCGTCGACCGACGACGGTTCCTCGCTGCGGCCGGAGGAGTCGGCGTCGTCGGGCTCGCCGGATGCATGGGTGACGACAACGACGACGGCGAGAGTTCCGACGGCGGCGACGGCGGCGACGGCGACGCCGGGGAGTCCATCGGCCAGATCGGCTCCGGCCGTGAGGGCCGCGACGCCCCCGGCGGCACGCCGATGGCCGAGATGCCCGATCTCGAGGGCGAGCTCACGGTGTACTCCGGGCGCGGCGAGTTCCTCGTCGGCGAGCTCGTTAGCTACATCGAAGAGCTGTACGACGACTTCGACCTGACCGTTCGGTACGCCGGCTCCACCGACCACGTCAACGCGATCGTCAACGAGGGCGAGGGGTCGCCGGCCGACGTGTTCTACTCGGTCAACGCGGGGTCGCTCGGCGCGCTCGCCGACGCGGGACGCACGCAGGCGATCCCCGACGACGTCGCCGAACTGGTCCGCGAGGAGTTCCGGACGGACCAGTGGATCGGCACGTCCGGCCGCGCCCGCACCGTTCCGTACAACACCGAGTCGTTCTCCGAGTCGGACATGCCCGACGACATCATGGCGTACCCCGAGGAGTTCGACGGCGACCTCGGCTGGGCCCCCTCCTACGGCTCCTGTCAGGCGTTCGTCACCGCGATGCGGACCATCGAGGGAGAGGAGACCACCCGCGAGTGGCTCGAAGCCGTCGTCGAGTCGGGCATCACCCCGTACAACAACGAGTTCGCCGCCTGTCAGGGGATCGCCGACGGGGAGATCGACGCGGCGTTCACGAACCACTACTACATCCAGCGCGTCCTCGACGGCAACCCGGGGGCGTCGATCGCCACCGCGTTCACCAGCGGTGACGCCGGCGCGGTGTTCAACGTCGCCGGCGCCGCAGTCGTCGACACGGCGAGCGACGCGACGCTCGCCGGGAACTTCGTCCGCCACCTGCTGTCGGCCGAGGCGCAGGACTACTTCGCCCGGTCGACGTTCGAGTACCCGCTCATCCCCGACGTCGAGCCGATCGGGGACCTGCCGACGATCGACGAGCTCGACGTTCCCGACATCGACTTGGCGGAGCTGTCCGACCTCGAAGCGACCATCGACCTCATGCGCGACGCCGGCGTCGAGGTCTAGGCACTCCCCCCACTGACTCCCGTGTCGTCCCGTCAGGACCCTTCTGCCCCGCGCTCGTTCGCACGCCGCCTCGTGAGCCGCGGGCGCGCCCGGATCGCCCGCGCGGACCGCCTCACGCTCGCGGCCGCCCTCCTCGCCGTCGCGGTCGGCGTCCTCACCTTCGGCATCGCCGCGACCGTCTTCGCGCGCCACTCCGTCAACCACGACGAGGGCGTGTACCTCATGCAGGCCGCGCTGCTCCTCTCCGGCCAACTGGAGATCCACGCGGGCGAGCTCGCCGACGCCGTCCACCCGTGGTTCTTCATCGAGGACGGCGGCCGGCTCTACCCGAAGTACAACCCGGTCCCCGCGGCGATGTACGCGGTCTCGATGTGGCTGTTCGGCGAGCCCCGGGTGACGCTCGCGGTCGTCGCGGCCGGCAACGCGGCGCTCGTGTACCTGCTCGGCGCGACGGTCTTCGACCGGCGGGTCGGCCTCGCCGCCGCCGCCCTCTTCGCGGCCTCGCCGATGGCGCTCGTCACCTCCTCGGTGTTCCTCCCGTACGCGCCGACGACGTTCCTGAACCTGGTGTTCGCGGTCGCCTACCTCCGAAGCGTCCGCGATCGGTCCGTCGCGTTCGCCGGACTCGCGGGCGTCGCGATCGGGCTCGCCTTCTTCGCCCGGCCGTACACCGCGGTGCTGTTCGCGGCGCCGTTCATCCTGCACGCGCTCGTCCGGGTCGCCGTCGCGGTCCGAGACGCGGGGGGTCCGCCACTCCCCCTCCCCGACCCCGTCCGCCGCCACGGGCTCACGGCCCTCTTCGGCACCCTGTTCGTCGGCGTCACGCTCGCGTACAACTTCCGGATGACGGGGTCGCCCCTGACCTTCCCGTACGAGGCGTTCGCACCGATGGACGGTCCCGGCTTCGGCGAGCGCCGCATCCTCGGTCACACCGAGGAGTACACGCCGGAACTGGCGCTTCGCTCCAACGGGTACGCGCTGTGGTACCTCGCGACGCGCTGGGTCGTCGCCGGACCGCTCGGCACGCTGCTCGCGCTCGCGGGCGGCGGGGCGGCCGCGCAGCGGTGGCTGTCCGGCCGGCCGGCCCTCGGAGCGAGTGACGGGAGCGACGAGAGCGACCGAAACGACGCCGACGCCCGCGCGATGCGACGGTTCGAGCGCACCGCCGGGCTCCTGCTCGCCGGCGTCGTCGTCGCCGTCGTCCTCGGAAACCTCTTCTTCTGGGGGACGAACAACCTCCTCGCGACGTTCTCGGACCCGACCGACGGGCTCGTCGCCGGCTTCGGCCCGTTCTACCACTTCGATCTCCTCGTTCCGCTGTCCGTTTTCGGCGGCGTCGCCGTCGCCGCCGGCGGGCGCGGGCTCTCCCGGCTCCGCGCGCGGCTCTCATCTCGGATCCCTCCGCGAACCGCGCGTGCCGCGGTCGTCGCGGTCGCGGCGCTCGCGCTCCTCGGCGGGGCGCTCGGCGCCGCCGCCGCGGTCGAGGCGCCGCTCGACCGGCACGCGGCGCACGCCGACAAGTACGAGACGGCGTACGAGCCGGTCGAGTCGGCCACGTTCGACGACGACCTCGTCTTCGTCCCAACCCCGTACGGCGAGTGGCTCCATCACCCGTTCCAGCCGTTCCGGAACGACCCCGGGCTCGATGGGGAGGTGGTGTACGCGCTCGACCGCGACCCGGTCGAGGACTTCGCGGTGATCGACGCCTACCCCGACCGCGACCTCCATCGGTACGCGTACCAGGGGGAGTGGACGCCGGACCCGGACCGCCACGTCGACCCCAAGCTCGAACCCCTCGACGTTCGCGCCGGCGCGCGGGTCGACGCGACGACGACGGTCGGGATCCCCGAGCGCGTCGAGACCGCGCAGATCCGCGTGGAGACGGTGCGTGGCGCTGCCGATGAGGGGGCGGGCGACGAGTTCGCGCGCTACGTCGTGAACGACCCCGACGGCTCGCTCTCGGTCGACTGGTCGGTCGGGCCCGACGGGGTGCGGCTGGCCGGCGCGCCGAACGCGACCGTCCCGATCGCCCCCGAGGGCGACGAGGCGATCGTGACGGTGACGCTCGTCGACCCGACGGGCTCGACGTTCACCTACCGACAGGAGGCGGCGGTTCGAGCCGCGGGCGGCGGGGAAGCGGGCGGTAGTGAAGCGGGTGGCACCGCGGACGCCGGCGTCGAGGTCGTCTGGCCCCCGGAGCGCTCGGTGTGCCGCCTGGTCACCGAGTGCGGCACCGAGGGGACGTACCTCCCGGAGGACCCGGACGCTCACGCCGAGTGGGTGGTCTTCGAGACGCGCGCTGACGGCGTCGACGATCGGTGAGTCGCCGGCGGTTGGTTCCAAGCGGTTGTCGGCGGTTCCGCGATGGTGGCCCCGCACGCGCACCTCGTGGCCGCCAGAGACGGCCACTCGGAGGCGCGCACCACCGTCTCGGTCATCTTTCAGTAGTTGCCAATCCTGCTTCTTTATACAGATCGAGGAGAATACCTGACCCTTCAGGGTCAGGATGAATCCGACAACGCCTACACTGTCCACCCGAGATAGCAAGGGCGGATATGCCATGCCAACCGACAGTATTAACAAAATAGTGTTCATAACCAGTTATGAAGCCAGAAATGAGTCGGACCATCCGAACTTTCGAGGCCACGATTACGAACCGACGGCAGGTTCGTGACGATCTTGACCAACTCGGATGGGCCGCCTCAAAACTCTGGAATGTCGGTCGCTACTACGCACAACAACAGTGGGACGAAACGGGCGAGATTCCCGACGACGGGGAACTCAAATCCGAACTCAAAGGCCACGAACGCTACACGGACTTGCATTCTCAATCCAGTCAGCGCGTTCTCGAAGAACTCGCTGAAGCGTTCAACGGCTGGTTCGAAAAGCGTCGGAACGGCGACGACCGTGCCCGACCGCCCGGCTACCGCAAACACGGAGACTCACATCCGCGTTCAACCGTGTCGTTCAAATCGGCTGGCTTCAAGCACGACGCACAGTTCACTCGTGTCCGCCTCTCGAAAGGACGAAGCCTGAAGAAACACCGTTCGGACTTCATCTTGTGCGAGTACCAGACTCGACCAGATGTTGACCTGACCGAGTGGGACATTCAACAGGTTCGCGCTGTCTACAAGCGTGACGAGTGGCGGTTACAATTTGTCTGTCGCACCGTCATCGACCCGGAATCGCCGGGTGACGAAGTGGCGGGTGTTGACCTCGGGATTTGTAACTTCGCCGCCGTCTCGTTCGGTGGTGAATCGGTGTTGTATCCCGGTGGCGCACTCAAAGAAGACGAATACTACTTTACAAAAAAGAGATCCAAGTGCGACGATTCCTCGTCCAGAGAGGCCACCCGTCTCGACCTGACGCGAACTGGTCGGCGGACGCACTTCTTACACGCACTCTCGAAATCAATCGTAGAGGAGTGTGTTGAACGAGGTGTCGGTACACTTGTCGTTGGTGACCTCGGTGGCATCCGAGAAGACGAGGAGACCGGCGAGCCTCGGAATTGGGGCGACCACGGTAATCTCGATTTGCACGGGTGGGCGTTCGATCGGTTCACGACGCTACTCGACTACAAGGCGGAAGCCGAGGGCATCGACGTGGAGTTGGTGTCGGAACGCGATACGTCGAAGTCGTGTTCAGCATGTGGTCACACGGATGACAACCAGCGTGTGGAGCGTGGACTGTACGTGTGTGAGGAGTGCGACACGGTGGCGAACGCCGACGTGAACGGTGCGGAGAACATTCGGCAAAAGGTACTCCCGAGTCTCGCCACAGATGGCGGTGATAGGGATAACGGCTGGTTGGCACAGCCAGCGGTTCACCTGTTCGACCGTAGTGAGGGCATTTTCGCCCCACGAGAACAGGTCGTGAACCGCGAATCTTAATATCCCAACTCAGCGGCGCGGTGCCGTGGGATTCCCGCGTCTTCAGGCGCGGGAGGATGTCAATCGGTGGTAGCGGTGAAACGCCGGTTCATTACATCTGCAAACGGATCAGTTCGGCTGGTTTCCGATCCCTCGCCAACTCGCGATTCCGATCGCCAAGCAGAGCGCAGTATAGGCCCCGAGGAGGACAAACCAACGCAGTCCGGTGGGGGGAACGAAACACAGCACCAGCCCGAGACCGATCGTGGCGAGGCCGCCGAGAATCGCCCCACACCCACCGACCCGTGCAGTGTGTTCCGGTGGGCCACTGGCGTTTGGTGCGAAAATGAGATCCGCCCGGTCATCTGTCTGTGTTCGACGCCCAACGTAAACCGTTCCGAGCCCTGTTACAATCAAAAGCAGCCCCCCAATCACGTCTCCAGCCGTCATCTTACACTGACCGTTGAATCTACATCAGATAAATGCCCTCCCCGTGCGTACCAATTCTGTCCTTTCAGTTTCAGCCGCTCGTCTGCGTGCAGAAATCGCGTTAGCAACTGCTCCGATACACAGTCGACGCCGGCAGTCCGCGTTGCTGTGACGGCCCCATCCATCTCCGAAGGGCGATCGCTCCCGCTCAGAACCGCCGCAGCCGCTCCTCGAGGCAGACGGTCACGATCGACTTCGCGATGGCGGCGCCCCCCTCGATCGGGTCGAGCTTCGTCTCACCCAGCCGCTCGGCGTACGCGATCGGCTCCTCGCGCACGTCGTATCCCCGCATCAGCGGGCGGATCAGCAGCTCCGCGGAGAGGCCGGTGTTCTCGGTCCACCCGATGTCCTGCACGACTTCGCGGCGGTACGCGCGCATCCCGGTCGTGGTGTCGTGAACGCGCTCGCTCATGAGCAGGGACGCGAGCGCCGCGAACGCCTGATTCCCGAACCGGTTGAACGCCGGCATCGCGTCCGCGCCGTGATAGAGGCGATCGCCGCTGACCACGTCGGCGCCGTCGTTGATCGCGTCGAGGAAGTCGGGAAGCCGTTCCATCGGATACGTGTCGTCGCAGTCGGTCGTGACCACGACCGGGCGGTCGGGGGTCAGGACGGCCTCTCGGACGGCGACGCCGTACCCCTGCGGCTTCTGCTCGATGACCGTTGCCCCGTGCTCGCGGGCGATCTCGGGGGTCCGGTCCGAGGAGCCGTCGACGCAGACGACCTCGGCGCGCCCGTCCGTGACGCGCTCGATGTCGTCGAGGACCGTCTCGATCGCCTCCTCCTCGTTGTACGTCCCCATGACGACGCTCAGGTCGTCGAAGGTGTACGCGTCCCCGCTCTCCTCCTCGGTCGCGCCGTCGGCCTGTGCGGTCGCGTCGACAGCGACGGAGTCGGCCCCGTCGGTCGCCTCGTCGTCGGGCGTCGTGATCGAACTCATTACTCCCGACGAGTCACCCTACGCACTTGAGTTTTTAGGTTTACCTAAAGCAACTGCGAGAGGCGTTCTCGAACGTCGTCGGCGGCGCGTAGCGCGAGCGCGGCGATCGTCAGCGTGGGGTTCATCGCGCCGCTCGTGGGGAAGACGCTGCTGGAGGCGATCCAGCAGTTCTCCAGATCGTGGGTCCGGCAGTCGGCGTCGACGACGCCGGCGTCGGGGTCCTCGCTCATTCGAGTCGTTCCCATGTGGTGGTACGCGGGGCCGGTCGCGTCGGGGCCGACGACCCACTCGATCTCCGCGCCGAGCTCTTCGAGAATCGACCGCTGGATCTCGTTGGCGCGCTCGATCGTCCGGAGGGCCCGGTCGCCGACGCTCCAGTGGACCTCGGGGACGGGGTTGCCGCGGTCGTCGGTGCGCTCGGAGTGGAGGGTCACGTAGCTGTCCGACCGCGGGAGCTGCTCGACGAGCCCGCCCATCGCCACGTGAGTGCCGTAGCCGTCGCGGAGCCGACCCAGCAGCTCGTCGCCCCAGTCGTCGCCGGTCAGCGCCATCTCGACGGGCGAGGGGCCGGCGTAGTTGAAGAACTCCAGCTTGAACGGGGCGACCTCCTCGTCCGCCTCGTCGTAGAACTGGTCGCACGCGCTGGTGTAGAAGCCGACGTGATTCTGTCGCGTCGGCTCGTCGAGGGTGCCGCGCACCCCCGCGAACAGGTGGTCCATGAAGAACTTCCCGACCGTCCCGCTGGAGTTGGCGAGGCCGTCGGGGTACGCGTCGGTCGCCGAGAGCAGCAGGAGCCGCGGCGTCTCCACGCCGCCGCAGGCGACGACGAACGCGTCGGCCTCCTGCCGGTGTTCGGTCCCGTCGGGCGTCGCGTACACCGCGGCGGTCACCGAGTCGTCGCCGTCGTGTTCGAGCCGCTGGACCGGCGCTCGGTCGATGACCGTCGCGCCTCGCTCCTCCGCGCGCTCGACGTGGACCGTGGCGTCGTACTTCGCGCCGGCCGGACAGACGGGCTGGCAGGTGCCGTAGCCGGCGCAGGCCGACCGACCGTCGTACGCCTCGGAGTTGCGCGCGTTCGGCACCGAGTGCATGTCGATCCCGAGCTCCTCGCAGGCCTCCGCGAACAGCGAGTCGCTGTACGAGGGCTTGAACGCGGGCATCGGGTGCGGCTCCTCGCGCGGCGGCGCGTAGGGGTTGTCCGACGCACCGGCGACGCCCAGCTCGCGTTCGGCCTCCGCGTAGTACGGCTGGAGGTCGGCGTAGTCGATCGGCCAGTCCGGGCCGACGCCGCGCTCGGTCCCCGAGTTAAAATCGTCCTCGTGGAGCCGCATCACCATCCCCTGCCAGTGGAGCGTCGACCCGCCGAGCCCCTTGACGCGGGCGTGGTTCAGCGGGTAGGAGCGTTCCCCGGAGGTGGCGTAGGCGTCGCGCTCACCCCCCACGTCCCACACGTCCGGTCGACCGTCGCTCGGTCGGATCGCCCGCTCCTGTCGCGCGAGTCGGTCGGCGGGATCGAACCGGGGGCCGGCGTCGAGGACGACCACCTCGTGATCGGGGGCCAGCCGGTCCGCGACGAGCGCCCCCGCCGGCCCCGCGCCGACCACGCAGACCTCCGCGTCCGCCACGGGAGTCCGGTCGACGTCTCCGGCGCTCATCGCGGCCCTCGCCGGTAGCTCTCGGTCCCGCCGGGGTGGCCCTGCGGGTTCTCCAGTCCCACGAGCTCGCCGCCGGTCGGCGAGGCGTACAGCGCAAGCAGCAGCTCGTTGACCACGTAGTAGCGCACCCGCTCGGCGAGCGTTCCGTCTGGGACCTCGTCGGCGACGTCGGCGCCGACCTCGCGGAGGAGTTCGTCCCGCGTGGTCTCGGAAAGGTCGACGAGCGGCGCCCCGTGCCACGAGCGGGCGGCGTCGTCGAGGTCGCCGACCGTCGCTCGCAGTCCCGCGGCGTGTGCCGACCCGTCGAGCCGACCGTCGAGGAAGCGGTCGACGAACGCCTCGACCCCGTCGACCGCTTCCGGGTAGACGACGGTCGCGACCGCGGCCATCGACGCGCGGACGGCCGCCTCGTCGAGAGCCGCCGCTTCGGCTTCCCCGGCGCCGTCCGCTCCCTCGGCGCCGTCGCCTCCGTCGTCCGATCGGCGCGTGCCGAGGGCGACGCCGCCGGTCGCGCCGACGGTCGCCAGCGCGGCAACGGCGTCGCGCCGCGTCAGTTCCATGTTCGGTTTAGGCTTCCCTAAACTATTATATCCGTCGGACCCGATCGACGACCGGATCGCAACTGCTAACGGTCGGTGTGGCCTCCTCCCGATAACCCGTCCCTTCCGGACCATGAGCTTGACACGCCGGATCCGCGACATCCTGACAGACGGCGACGACCGACTACCGGTGGGGCTGACGCTGCTCTCCGCCGCCATCGCCGGCACGCTGGTGTTCCCGCTGGCGTGGCTGGTGATCCGGGCGGTCACCGTCGAGCGGTCGCGGGCGATGGAGCTGCTGTTCAGCGCGGGGACCGCCGAGATCCTGGTGAACAGCCTGTTGCTGATGGGCGGCGTCACCGCGTTTTCGATCCTGGTGGGCGTTCCGCTCGCGTATCTCACGGCGCGGACCGACCTCCCCTTCCGCCGGTTCTGGTCGATCGCGGTCGCGCTCCCGCTCGTCGTTCCGAGCTACGTCGGCGCGTTCTCCTTCGTCTCCGCGTTCGGCCCGAGCGGCGAGTTCCACGACCTGCTCGCGCCGCTCGGGATCGAGCGGCTCCCCGACATCTACGGCCTTCCGGGGGCGATCCTCGTCATCTCGCTGTACACGTACCCGTACGTCTACCTGACCACGCGCGCCGCCCTCCTCTCGCTCGACACGACGCTGATCGAGGCGGCGCGGACGCTGAACCACGGGCGGCTCGAGGCGTTCCGCCGCGTGACGCTCCCCGTGATCCGCCCGGCGATCGCCGCCGGGTCGCTGTTGGCGGCGCTGTACGCGGTGTCCGACTTCGGGACGCCGACGATCATGCGGCTCCCCGTCTTCACGCGCCAGATATACGTCGAGTACAACTCCTTCGGGAGCGACTACGCCGCCCTCCTCTCCCTGCAGCTGCTCGCCGTCGTGCTCGTCGTGCTCGCGCTGGAGCGGCTCGTGCAGTCCGACGGCAGCGCGCACGGCGACGACGCGGGTCACACCGACCGGCTCGTCGGGTTGGGGCGCTGGCGCTGGCCGGCGACGCTCCTGCCAGCGTCCGTGTCCGCGGTCGCGCTCGTCGTCCCTCTGTGGATCCTCTATCTGTGGCTCGTCCGCACCGACACGGGCCGCCGCCCCTCGATGGCGTTCGAGTGGGTACAGGCGCTCAACTCGGTGTCGGTCGCCGCGGCGGCCGCCGTCGTCGCCGCGCTGGCGGCGCTCCCGGTCGCGTACTTCGCCGCGAACCACGACACCCCGCTGTCGACGCTGTTCGAACGCGCGACGTACGTCGGCTTCGCGGTCCCCGGGATCGTGTTGGCGCTCGCGCTGGTCTACTTCGGGTCGGGCTACCTTCCGTGGCTCTACCAGACGCTCCCGCTCCTGGTGTTCGCGTACGTCGTCCGGTTCCTCCCGCAGGTGGTCGGGTCGACGCGGACCTCGATCCTGGGCGTCGACCCCCGACTCGTCGAGGCGAGCCGGGCGCTCGGCGAGTCGTCGATGGGCGCCTTCCGCCGCGTGACGTTCCCCCTCGTCAGATCCGGGATCGTCGCCGGCGCCGCCCTCGTGTTCCTCACGACGATGAAGGAGCTCCCGGTCACGCTCATTCTCCGCCCCTCCGGGTTCGAGACGATCGTCACGCAGATCTGGCGCGCACAGGAGTCCGGGCTCTACCAGTACGCCGTCGTCCCGACCCTCCTGCTCCTGGTCATCTCCGGGCTCTCGATGGTCGTCATGCTCGCGCAGGAGGGCGGCGAGGACGGGCTCTGAACGCGGGGCCGCTCCCTCGCGCCGCTCCCGCGTGAGCCGCGTCCCGATTCCGCACCTACTTACCCGACTCGGCCTCATGAACCCGGTATGGACCTCTCCAATTCGACCGCACTGGTCACCGGCGGCGCGGGGCTCGTCGGAAGCCACCTTGCCGCGCGGCTCCGCGACCGCGGGGCGACGGTCCGCGTGGCCGACGACCTCTCGAAGGGGGACCGCGAGCGCGTCCCGGACGGCGTCGAGTTCGTCCGGGCGGATCTCACCGCTCCCGACGGCGTCGCCGAGGCGGTCACCGGCGACCTCGACGTCGTCTTCCACTTCGCCGCGTACACCGACACGAACTACGACGACGACCGGGAGCTGTTCGAGGCGAACACGGAGATGACGTACAACGTCTTGGAACGCATGCACGAGGTCGGCGTCGACCGGCTCGCCTTTACCTCCTCCTCGACGGTGTACGGCGAGGCGCCTCGCCCGACGCCCGAAGACCACGGCCCCCTGGAGCCCATCTCCATCTACGGCTCCTCGAAGCTCGCCGACGAGGCGCTGATCTCGACGCACGCCCACTCCTACGGGGTGCAATCGTGGGTGTTCCGTTTCGCGAACATCGTCGGCCCCCACCAGCGCGGGAACGTGATCCCCGACTTCATCCAGAAGCTCGACGCCGACCCGAGCGAGCTCGAGATCCTCGGGGACGGACGGCAGGAGAAGTCGTACATGCACGTCTCCGAATGCGTCGACGCCATCCAGCACGTCGTCGAGCACGCCGCCGACGAGCTGAACGTGTACAACCTCGGGACGGAGACCACCACGTCCGTCACCGACATCGCCGACATCGTCAGCGACGAGCTCGGCGTTGACCCCGAGTACGCCTACACCGGCGGCGACCGCGGCTGGACCGGCGACGTGCCCAAAATGCGCCTGTCGATCGAGAAGCTCACCGACCTCGGCTGGGAGCCCTCGATCGAGAGCGACGAGGCCGTCCGGCGGAGCGCGCGCGAACTGATCGACGAGATCGCGGAGTAGGCGTCGGAGGCTGCGCTGTATACGGGGCGCGAACGACGCGCCCGCTTCCGATCCCGCAGCTACGGCTGCGATCTCAGGGGCAATTATTCAGATTGAGAGACACCCCCATACACATATGCCTAGCCATGTCATCGTGCCACAGGAATGACTGGCACGATTGACACGATCGCCGTCCTCCACGTCGATGACGAACCAGATTTCGCAGATCTGACCGCGACGTTCCTCGAACGTGAGGATGACCGATTCGAGGTCGAAACGGCGACCAGTGCCTGCGACGCGCTCGCTACCTTCGAACTCCCGGCGTTCGATTGCATCGTCTCCGATCACGATATGCCGAGCATGAACGGGATCGAGTTCCTCGAGGAGGTGCGCGAGGAGTGTCCCGACCTCCCGTTTATCCTGTACACCGGGAAGGGGTCCGAGGAAGTCGCTTCGGACGCGATCACCGCGGGGGTCACCGATTACCTGCAAAAAGGGAGCGGAACTGACCACTACGCGGTCTTAGCCAATCGCATCGGGAACGTCGTCGAATCACGCCGGTCTCAACAGAAACTGGTCGAACGAGACCGAGACCTCAGCCGGTATAAACACATGATCAACTCGATGTACGAAGCCGCTTGCCTCTACGACGAACACGGCCGCTTCGAGATCGTGAACGAGTATCTGGCCGGCTGGTACAATACGACTCGCGAGGCGCTCGAAGGCGAAGAGAGCAACCTCATCCAGATCGTCCAAGAGCGGGCCGACAACGGAGACCCCTATCAAGCGCTTCTCGACGGACAGCGCGACCAAATATCGGGGGAGATCGAAGCGGAGTTTCCCAACCACGGACACGCCGTGTTAGAGTACCGATTAACTCCGCTCACGATCGACGGGACCGTCGAAGGAGTCGTCGGCGTCACCCGTGACATAACCGCCCAGAAGGGACATCAGCGGGAGATCGAACAGACAAACGCGCTGCTTTCGACGCTCTTCGACGCGCTCCCCCAGGGCGTTCTCGTCGAAGACGACGCTCGGAACGTCTTGGCGGTCAATCAGCAGATGTTCGACCTCTTCGAGCTGCCGAGCTCGCCCGAGGGAGTCGTCGGTGAGGACTGTGAGCGTCTGGCCGAAGCGATCAGCGACATGTTCGCCGACTCCGAGTGGTTCGTCGAGCGCACCAACGAACTGATCGCGAAAGGCGAACCGGCGGACGAGGAAGAGCTTGAACTCGCTGACGGGCGAACGTTCGAACGGACCCACCGACCGATCGAGCTCCCGAACGGCGAGGGACATCTGTGGGTGTACCGGGACGTGACCGCTCGCAAGATCCGCGACCACGAGATCGAAACGATCCAGCGGCGGTTCGAAGCCGTCCTCGAGAACACGCCGACGCCGATGTTTATGAAGGACGAGGGGGGTGAGTACCTCTTCGTCAATCAGGCGTACCGCGACCTCTTCGACCTCCGGGACGAGGAAATCGTCGGGCGGACGGACGGCGAGATCCACTCCTCGGAGATGGCTACCGACGTCCGACGGAACGACCGTACCGTCATCGAGCGCGGCGAGCCGATCGAGGTCGAAGAATCGATCGCCGTCGACGGGAACGAGCTGATCTTCCTGACCACGAAGGTCCCCGTCTACGATACGGGGAGGCGCTCCGACCCGGACTCGCCCGTCGCCGTCTTCGGCGTTGCGACGGAGATCACCGAACGCATGGTCCGCGAGCAGCAGCTCGAAGCGTTGAATCAGGTCACCCAAGTGCTCATGCGTGCGGAAACGCGGGACGAGATCCTCGAGATCGGAACCGAGACGACCAGAGACCTCCTGGGAATCGAGCTTAATGCGATCCACCTCTACGACGAGGACGCCGGGGCGCTCGTCCCGGCGGCGGCCACCGACGCGGTGTACGACCTCATCG
The DNA here is from genome assembly GCF_052439115.2 of Halorubrum sp. FL23. Lineage (NCBI taxonomy): Archaea > Methanobacteriati > Methanobacteriota > Halobacteria > Halobacteriales > Haloferacaceae > Halorubrum > Halorubrum sp. FL23. Next base: position 197,222 of record NZ_JBQVRO020000003.1, on the reverse strand, counting down.
GCGAGCCTCCGTCGTTCACCGGCGAGGACAGCATCGCCTGGCGCGTCTATCAGCGAGGGGAGCCACGCGCAGTCGACGACGTCCACGAAGACCCGGACCGATACAATCCGGACACGCCGGTTCGGAGCGAACTCTACCTCCCGCTCGCGGACTACGGGATCCTGATCGCCGGATCGCCGTCACCGGAGTCGTTCGACGACGAGGACGTGCTCTTGGGCGAGATCTTGGCCGGCGGGCTGACGAGAGCGCTTGAACAGGTCGAGCGAACCGCGCAGCTCCGGGATCGCGAACGGGAGCTCACCGAGCAGAACGACCGGCTCGAAGAGTTCGCCAGCATCGTCTCTCACGACCTTCGGAACCCGATCACCGTGGCCGAAGGGCACTTGGAGCTGGCTGCCACGGAGTGCGACAGCGAGCACTTGGAACACGTGAAGCGCGCCCACGAGCGAATGTGGGCGTTGATCGAAGACCTCCTGACGCTCGCCCGTGAGGGCGAGGCGGTAACGGAGTTCGAGTCGGTCGCGTTGACCGGACTTATCCAGGGGTGCTGGGCGAACGTCGAAACGGGCGATGCCACGCTGATCACCGACACCGACCGAACCGTACGGGCCGACAAGAGCCGTCTGAAACAGCTGTTCGAGAACCTGATTCGGAACGCCATCGAGCACGGTGACGGGGACGTGACCGTGACGGTCGGCGAGACGGACGCGGGGTTCTACGTCGAGGACGACGGCCCCGGAATCCCCGCGGACGAACGCGAGGCCATCTTCGACGCCGGCTACTCGACGCAGGCGGACGGGACCGGCTTCGGATTGGGTATCGTCCAACGGGTCGTGGAGGCCCACGAGTGGGAGATCGACGTGACAGACGGTGACGAGGGGGGCGCACGCTTCGAGATAACCGGCGTCGAGTTCGGTGCCGAATGAACCCCCGTCTCGGCCGCGCCGCGCCTGACGGGCCCGACTGAGTTCGACAGCGCGGTTGCGGTAGGCTCGCCGCTACCGACGTCGAGGGGACCTCGAAAATCCCGCCCTCACGCCTCCGCAGCCTCGGCGGACGGCGCGGCTCCGCCCGCGCCGCTTCGGAAGGGCCTTTTAACCCGCCCGTCGAACGGACGGTATGTTCAGGCAGCTCCGGTCGGAGGTCGAGACGGCGCTCACCGCGGCGCTCGACGACCTCGACCTCCCGACCGACGACCTCGGCATCGAACGCCCGCCGGACGACATGGACGCGACGCTCGCCTCCAGCGTCGCCTTCCGGCTCGCGGGCGAGGTCGGCGACGCGCCCCCGAACGTGGCCGCGACGGTCGCGGCGGCGGTCGATGTCGACGGGTACGACTACCTCGACACGGTCGACACCGCCGGCCCGTACGTCAACTTCCACGCCGGCGAGCGCTACCTCGCCGACACGCTCGACGCGGCCGCCCCCGACGCGGGTTACGGGGCGCTCCCGGACAAAGAGACCTCCGTCGTCGTCGAGCACACGAGCGCGAACCCGACCGGCCCGGTCCACGTCGGTCGGGCGCGCAACCCGATCGTCGGCGACGCGGTCGCGAACCTCCTGGCGTACGCGGGCTACGACGTCGACCGCCACTACTACGTGAACGACGCGGGCCGCCAGATGGCGGTGTTCACGTGGGCGTACGAGCGGTTCGACGAGTCCGATCTCGACGCCGAACCGGCCCGCGACCGCGCCGAGTACGACCTCGTGCGCTACTACCGCAAGGGGAACGCGTTCTTGGAGGAGGCCGACCCCGAGGCCGTCGAGGCCGCCGAAGACGAGATCGCCGCGATCCTCCAGGGGCTCGAATCCGGCGACGAGGAGACGTACGAGCGCGTCAGTGCGGTCGTCGACGCGGTGCTCGGCGGCATGAAGGAGTGCCTCGCCCGCCTGCCCGCGGAGTTCGACGAGTTCGTCAAGGAGACGCGGTTCATGCGCGACGGCTCGACCGACGACGTCGCCGCGCGGCTCAAGGAGACCGACCACGCCGTCTACGAGGAGGACGCCTGGCAGCTGGAGCTCGACGAGTGGGGGATCGACAAGAACCTCGTCTTCCTGCGCTCGGACGACACCAGCCTCTACACCACCCGCGATCTGGCCCACCACGAGTGGAAGTTCGCGAACTACGACCGCGCCGTCACGGTGCTCGGCGAGGACCACAAGCTGCAGGCCGACCAGCTCGACGCGACGCTGGAGCTGCTCGGCAACGACACCGACCAGCTCGGCCACGTCATCTACTCGTACGTGAACCTCCCCGAGGGGAAGATGTCCACCCGGCGCGGGACGGGCGTGATGCTCGACGACCTGCTCGACGAGGCGATCGAGCGCGCTCGCGACGCGGTCGAAACGCGGATGGACGACCGCATCCGCGACGACGACCTCACCGACGAGGACGTCGAGCGCATCGCCCACCAGGTCGGGATCGGCGCGGTCCGGTACGACATCGTTTCCAAACAGCCCGCGAAGGCGATCACCTTCGACTGGGAGGACGCGCTCGACTTCGAGGGGCAGTCCGCCCCGTTCGTCCAGTACGTCCACGCGCGCTGTTGCGGAATCTTAGACGAGGCGGCCGACGCGGGGATCGAGGTGCCGGGCGTGACGGGGGACGACGCGGGAGTCGTCGACGGCGGCGCTCTCGACGTCGACGCGTCGACGCTGGAGACCGCGGAAGCCCGCGACCTCCTCCGCGAAATCGCTCGCTTCCCCGCCGCGATCGAGGCGGCGGCGGACGACCTGGAGCCGCACACGATCGCCACGTTCACCCGCGAGTTCGCGGACGCGTACAACGCCTTCTACCGGGAGTGTCCCGTGGTGACCGCCGAGGACGCGGAGCTGCGTGCCGCCCGCGTCGCGCTCGTCGCGGCCGCGAAGCACACGATGGCGAACGCGCTCGACGTGCTCGGCGTCGAGGCGCCGGAGTCGATGTAGGAGACGGCGAGGCACGCAGCACCGCGTTCGGCGGCCGTGCGGCTCGGCTCCGCCGCGCCGGCGGGGAGGTCAAAGCTTACTTACACGCACGCCGCCGTAGTTTGGGTAATGAGTAGCGACGCACAGAAGGCGAGCGAAGACCGGCGGAAGTACGAGTTCCGCAAGGTCATCGAGGAGCTCCGCGAGTACGAGGGCTCCGGGACGCAGCTCGTCACCATCTACATCCCCGAAGACCGGCAGGTATCCGACGTGGTCGCGCACGTCACGCAGGAACACAGCGAGGCGTCCAACATCAAGTCCAAGCAGACCCGGACGAACGTGCAGGACGCGCTCACGTCGATCAAGGACCGCCTCCGCTACTACGACACCTTCCCGCCGGAGAACGGCATGGTGATCTTCTCCGGGGCGATCGACGCCGGCGGCGGTCAGACCGACATGGTCACCAAGACGCTGGAGTCGCCCCCGCAGCCCGTCCAGTCGTTCCGGTACCACTGTGACTCCGCGTTCCTCACCGAGCCGCTCGAACACATGCTCGAGGACACCGGGCTGTTCGGGCTCATCGTCTTGGACCGCCGCGAGGCCAACGTCGGCTGGCTGAAGGGGAAGCGGGTCGAGGCCGTCAAGTCGGCCTCCTCGCTCGTCCCCGGCAAGCAGCGGAAGGGTGGCCAGTCCGCCCAGCGGTTCGCCCGACTGCGGCTGGAAGCGATCGACAACTTCTACCAGGAGGTCGCGGGGATGGCCAACGACCTGTTCGTCGACAAGCGCCACGAGCTCGACGGCATCCTCGTCGGCGGCCCCTCCCCGACCAAAGACGAGTTCCTCGACGGCGACTACCTCCACCACGAGCTTCAGGACAAGGTGCTCGGCAAGTTCGACGTGGCGTATACCGACGAGTCCGGGCTGAAGGACCTCGTCGACAACGCCAGCGAGGCGCTCGCCGACCAGGAGATCGTCGAGGATAAGCGCCACATGGAGGAGTTCTTCGAGAACCTCAACACCGGCGAGGAGGCCACGTACGGCTTCGACCAGACCCGCCGAAACCTGATTATGGGCTCCGTCGACCGCCTGCTCATCTCCGAGGACCTCCGCTCCGACGTGGTCGTCTACGAGTGTCCGAACGGCCACGAGGAGTACGAAGTCATCGACTCGCGACACTCCACCCCGTCTCACGAGTGTTCGGAGTGCGGGGAGGAGGCCGAGGTCGACGAGCGCGAGGACGTGATCGAACACCTGATGGCGATCGCCGAGCAGCGAGGCACCGACACCAAGTTCATCTCCACCGACTTCGAGAAGGGCGAACAGCTGCTCGACGCGTTCGGCGGTATCGCTGGGATCCTGCGCTACTCGACGGGCGTCTAAGCGTCGGCGTCGAAAACATCTCTCCGGCTTTCTCCCCTACTGCTCCGGCTCTACGGGCGTCGCGATCTCCAGACACGCGCACGCGTCGGTCTCGGGATCGAAACAGTCCGGACACTCCGGCTGGCGGTCGATAATGGTGTCGAGCCGCTCGGCGACGGTGTCGTCGATGACCGCCTCCAGCTCGCGGGCCTCGTCGCGGAACTCCTCGACCGCGAGCACGTTCGCTAGGAAGCGCTCGATGATACAGTAGGTCTGGAGCGCGTCCCGCGCCCGGACGATCCCGTCGTCGGTGAGCTGTACCCCCTTGTACTTCTCGTGTTCGGCGAGCCCGCGCTCCTCGAGCTTTCCGATCATCTCGTTGGCGCTCGCCGGGCTGACTCCGAGCGAATCGGCGATCGACCCGGTCGAGGCGGGACCGTCTTCCTGCTTCTGTACGACGTATATCGTTTTGAGGTACTGGTCTGCGGTGTTCACGGCTTCCCTCCGTCGGCGCTCGTCGTCGGCTCGATCCCCTGATTCATCGTCGCTCCATGACCTCCGTTACCTCGCTGACCCCCTCGGCCTCGTCTTCGCGGATCGCCCGCAGTTCGTCCAGCAGCTCCGTGCGGTCAAGCGAGAACTCGGCGTCCGACTCCTCGATCGCCTGAATGAGGTCGTCGTAGAACTTGTAAGCGGTCTCCTCGTTACACAGCTGGTCGTAGAGGACCCCGTCGAAGTCCTCCGGTTGAGTCCGTCCGTACCGCGCGTCCACGAGCGACTCGATCTCGTCGAACGGGACGCTGTCGACGCCGAGCCCCTCGATCAGCGATTCGAGCCGCTGGCGGTGTTCGGCGGACTCCTCGGCGGCGTCCGCGAGCAGGTCCTCGATCTCCTGATCGAGTTCGGCGTCGAGGCTCTGGTAGTGGTGGTGCGCCCGCGCCTCCACGACCTCCTCCAGCACGATCCCGATCTGTAGCAGCCGGGCGAGCTGGTCGTCCGAGGCGATCCGCTGGCTCACGCTCACGGCGACCACCCGTCACCGTTCGATACGACCCTTCGCATACACGTCAACTCAGACGTAGTCCGACTTAAGGAGTTCCCCTTCATTCGCCGACCGATCGAGACGCTCACCGCTCATCGCGCCGTTCGCGGAGAAATAGAAACGCCGCTGGTCCGCGACCGGACTACTGCAGGCGCTCGAAGACGAGCTCCTCGACGTCGTCGCGGAACTCGTCGACCGCGATCTCCTCTAACACGGGGACGAAGAAGCCCTCGACGAGCATGTTTCGGGCCGTGTGCGAGTCGATCGAGCGGCTCTCCAAGTAGAACAGGTCCTCGGCGTCGACCTGCCCGACCGTCGCGGAGTGGGACGCCTCGGTGTCGTGGTTGTTGATGATCAGCTTCGGCGACGCGTCCGCCTCGGCGTCGTCGGACAGCATCAGCGTGTTCTCGCGCTGGTAGCTGGAGGTGTTCCACGCGTCGTTGCCGACGTCCTGGACGCCCTCGTAGACGGAGCGGGCCACGTCGTCGAGCACGCCGCGCGTGACCAGGTCGGCCGTCGTGTGCTCGGCCTGGTGCCAGACGCGGGCGTTGATGTCGAAGTGCTGGTCCTCGGTGCCGAAGAACGTCCCGACGATCTGGCTCTCTGCGCCGTCGCCGTTCAGCTCCGACTCCACGTCCGAGCGCGTCAGCTTCGACCCGAAGTTGCTCTCGATCCAGTCGACGGTGCCGTAGACGCCGACGTCGGCGCGCTTCAGCGAGTAGGTGTACGTCTCGTCGTCGAGGTTCTGGAGCGACCCGAACTGGACGCTCGCGTTCTCGCCCGCCGCGATCTCGACGAGGTTCGAGAAGTACCGGTCGGCGTCGACCTCGCCGTCGCCCGGCTCGATCGACTCGAGGATCGTCACCGACGACGACTCCTCGGCGACGACGAGCGTCTGGCTGAACAGCGAGCGGGAGTTCATCTCCGCGCGCACCGTCACGTCCTCGACGTCGACGCCCTCGGGGACGTAGACGAACGTCCCGGTCGTGAAGAGCGCGACCGACAGCGCGGTGAGGTAGTTGTGTTCGGGGTCGAGCACCGAGCCGAAGTTCGCCTCGATGACGTCGCCGTACTCGTCGAACGCCTCGGTGAAGGGGAGGACGACGACCTCATCGTCGCCGACGGACCGCTCCGTCGTGTCCGACTGGTTCAGCGGATCGACCAGCGACTCGAAGTCGAGCGCCTCCAGGTCCGTCCAGCGCCGCCCGGGCGTCTGGATCACGTCCGGCAGCTCGGCCGTCTCAAGCGCGGAAAGCGCGTTCAGACGGGTCTCCAAGAGCCACTCGGGCTCGTCGCGTTCCTCGGCGATGCGTCGTACCGTGTCCTCAGAGAGGCTCTCGATTGCTTGCGTGCTCATGTTATCCGAGCGAGCCCTCCATCTCCAGCTCGACGAGCCGGTTGAGCTCGACGGCGTACTCGATGGGCAGCTCCTCCGTGATGGGCTCGATGAAGCCCGAAACGATCATCTGCTTGGCGTCGTCGTCGTCCAGCCCGCGCGACTGCAGGTAGAAGATGTCCTCGTCGCCGATCTTCCCGACGGTCGCCTCGTGGGCGACGTCGACCTTCGACTCGTTGATCTCCATGTACGGCATGGTGTCCGAGGTCGACTCGTTGTCGAACATCAGCGCGTCGCACTCGACGGCGGTCGAGGAGTTCTCGGCGCCGTCGGCGATGTGGACGAGTCCGCGGTAGTTCGTGCGGCCGCCGTCCTTCGAGATGGACTTCGACTCGATGGTCGATTTGGTCTCGGGCGCGTTGTGGTACACCTTCGCCCCGGTGTCGATGTCCTGCCCCTCGCCCGCGAAGGCGATGGTGATGTGGTTGTCGGAGGCGCCGCGCCCCTTCAGGATCGTCGAGGGGTACAGCATCGTCGCCTTCGACCCCATCGATCCGGAGATCCACTCCATGCGCCCGCCCTTCTCGGCGATGGCGCGCTTGGTGTTCAGGTTGTAGGTGTTCTTCGACCAGTTCTGCACCGTGGAGTACTGGACGTGGGCGTCCTCGCCGACGAACACTTCCACGCCGCCGGAGTGGAGGTTGAACGCCGAATACTTCGGGGCCGAACAGCCCTCGATGTAGTGGACCTCGGACCCCTCCTCGGCGATGATGAGCGTGTGCTCGAACTGGCCCATCCCCTCGGAGTTCATCCGGAAGTACGCCTGTACCGGCATGTCGACCGTGGTGTTCTCCGGCACGTAGACGAACGAGCCACCGGACCAGATCGCGCCGTGAAGCGCGGCGAACTTGTTGTCGCTCGGGGGGACGCACTTCGTCATGAAGTGCTCGCGGACGAGCTCCTCGTGCTCCTGGACGGCCTCGTCCATGTTACAGAAGATGACGCCCTTCTCCTCCCACCGCTCCTGCATGTTCTGGTAGACGACCTCCGACTCGTACTGGGCGCCGACGCCGGAGAGCGCGTTCTTCTCGGCCTCCGGGATGCCCAGCTTGTCGAACGTGTCTTTGATCTCGTCCGGGAGTTCGGTCCAGTCGTCGACGCCGGCGCGGACGTCGACGTCCGGCCGAATGTACGGGATGATCTCGTCGACGTCGACCTCGCTGAGGTCCGGCTGGGCGGGCCAGTCGGTCGGCATCGGCATCTCCTGGAACTGCTCGAGCGCGCGCAGGCGCCGCTCCAGCATCCACTCCGGCTCGTCTTTGTCCTCCGAGATGACGCGGACCGTCTCCTCGGTGAGACCTTTCTCGGTCTGGAAGGCGGATTTCTCCTCCTTCTTGAACTCGAAGCGGGCCTCGGTGTCTGTCTCCTTCAGTTCGTCCTGTTGTGAGCTCATAGTATGATGTTACGTTGTTCCGGACTTACGTGTATCGCGTGACTGGATTCGGTTACGCGGCCTCGAACGCGTCCTCGCGGACCCAGTCGTACCCCTTGTCCTCGAGCTTCTCGGCGAGCTCCGCGCCGCCGCTCTTGACGACCTCGCCGTCAAGCATCACGTGGACGTGATCGGGCTCGACGTAGTCGAGGATCCGCTGGTAGTGAGTGATCTGGAGGACGCCCGTGCCCTGCTCGTCGCGGAGCGCGTTGATCCCCTTCGAGACGTCCTGCAGCCGGTCGATGTCCAGCCCGGAGTCGATCTCGTCGAGCACCGCGACCGCGGGCTCGAGCATCGCCGCCTGCAGCACCTCGTTCTGCTTCTTCTCGCCGCCGGAGAAGCCGGCGTTGAGGTAGCGCTGCATGAACTTCTCGTCCATGTCGAGCAGCTCCATCTTCTCCGAGAGGATCTCCTGGAACTCGGCGACGCCGATCTCGCCGTCGTCCGCGGGGCCCTCCATCGGGGAGGTGTCGTACCCGTCGTCCTCGTCGTCCGCGTCGGCTTCCGCCTCCTCCTCCTCTTCGAACAGCTCCTCGCGCTCGTCCGCCTTGGCGTTGAGCGCCTGCCGGAGGAAGTTCGTCATGGTGACGCCCTCGATCTCCGCCGGGTACTGGAACCCGAGGAAGATGCCGAGCGCGGCGCGCTCGTTGGGTTCGAGCTCAAGCAGCTCCCAGTGGTAATCCTCGTCGTCGAGCTCGGCGTCGATGTCGGCGACGTCCTCCTCGTCGAGATGCAGGAGGACCTCGCCGCCGGTGACCTCGTACGCGGGGTGGCCGGCGATCACCTTCGCGAGCGTCGACTTCCCGGAGCCGTTCGGGCCCATCAGTGCGTGGATGTCCCCGGACTCGACGGTCAGGTCGACCCCCCGAAGAATGCGTTCGCCGTCCTCTTCCGCCACTCGCGCGTGAAGATCGTTGATTTCGAGAGTTGCCATATGTATTCTCGTGCCTCGTGTCCCAACAGTGGTGACTTGACGGGTTAATGGTTACGCATCTCCCCGTAGAATCTCCCGAGATCGGTAAGAATTTTTCTCAACTATCGAAAAGCGGTTTTTGGGCTTCCGATTCAGGCGTCGAAACGGCTCACATGAACGAGCCGAGCCCGGTCTGTTCTTGCCCCGTCTTGACCTCCTCCCACGACATCCCGAGCGCCTCGATGACGCGCTCGATCGGGCCCTGAAGCGTCTTGTCAAGCATCTTCTCCCAGTCGACCTCGAACTCGTCGGGCACCTGATCGGCGTACTCGAAGCAGATCACGTCCGGGTCGCGTTTGAACTCCCCGTACAGGTGATCTCGCTGCGGGTCGAGCCCCTTCTCTTCCTCCATCCGTGCCCAGAAGTCGGGATGGACCTTCTCGATGTACAGCCGCTTCGGCTTCGACCCGCTCCCGAAGTTGGTCCCGAGCATGCGGTTGGCGTACTTCGCTCCGCGCACCTGCGCGGTCGGCGTCTCGTAGGCGTCGAGCTTCTTGCCGATCCCGCCCGGAATCCCGATCTCGTCGAGGTCCACGTCGCCGTCGAGCACCTCGGCGATCACGTCCACGAGGTACGCTTTCACCTCCTCTAGATCCTCGTCGATGTCGTCGCCCGTCACGATCGTCTCGATGACGTTCTGCTGGACCTCCTTCGTGATCCCGGCGATGTCCGACCGCTTGTACTCGAACCCGGTGATGTCGATGTCGTCGACGTCCTTCCCCTCCTTCCAGATGATGTGACCCGCGTACCGCTTCTTCTTGCCCGCCTGGAAGAACCGCCGGTAGAGCTTCTCGAACTCGATCTGGAAGCGGTGAGCATCGGCGTTGAGCTCCTCTCGCGCGAAGTCGTCGTAGCGCTCGTTGATGTGGTCCTCTATCTCGAAGGAGGTCTCGATGGCCTCCGCTTTATCCACTTCCTGTCCGAGAGACAGCATGACGGAGTCGGTGTTATGAAGGACGACCCCGCCGACGCCGTCGACGAAGTTCTCGTTCTCGGCGACGCTGAGATCATACACGTACCCGTCGTGATCCACTTCCTCGACGACCGGATCCCGCCCGTTTCGGTAGTAATCACACGTTCGAATCGTGTAGCTTCCTTTGCTCTCCCTGTACTTCAGCGAGTGTTTCTCCTCGCGCTGTGTGAGCAGCGTGGAGAGCCCCGCAGCGAGTTCTCGACTCGTCGTCTCGAAGTCGAAATTCCGCTCGCAGTACTCGGCCGAGTACCGCGGGAATTCGCGTGAGCCGTCTCCCTCGACGAGCACGTCGACAAAGAGCTGTTGGAGATCGTCGGAGAGGTTGAACACGAACCCAGGGATGCGCTTCCCACGCGACGTCTGCCCGGCGAACTCACGGAAGAACACCGCCGAGAGCTCGTTCATCATCTGGAGCTTGTGGGTGCCGTCGTCGTACGTTACTGGCTGGTCCCCGTCGTCGGTTCCGTACTCGACGGTTCGTTCGTTGGACGTGTCCGACGCAATAACACTCGCTATCGCTCCGTCGAACAGACGGAGGTAATCCTCTTGGAGGCCTTCCAGCCACTCTGTTCTGGATTCGGCGATGCTTGCGCCGAATCTTGAAGCCGTCGTCTCGACTGTCGATGCGCTCCCCTCGGTGACGTACGCGGCGAGCAACCGAACGAGCGCCCGTCCGTCTTCGGAGTCCAAATCGACGTATCGCTGTACCTTGATGCTCTTCTCTATCGCATCGTGATGCTTGTGGCCGAACCAGACCCAGTCGTCGTTCGCGTGGACTCGCTTGACCTTCTTCTCCGCGTTCTCGCTGCCGACGCTTCGGCCGTCCTCATACTCTCGCGTGTATCCTTCCAACACGTCGTACACGTCGATTTTCTTCACTGTTTCGACCTCGGGGAGATCAGGTACCCGAAGTGGCTCTTCGACGTCTTCCGGCTTCGTTTCGACCAGCTGTCCGTCTTCTTCGACGACATACGAATGGTCTCTAGTCGTCGTGGACTCGCCGAACTTGTGCTGGAGATTCACCACCGGTTTGTCGGTCTCGTGCCGGATCACCTGCTCGATCGGCTGCCACTCCGGTTCGGTGTCCTCGGTCACCGAAAGCGCCTCCCATCCGTCCAGGCGACGCCGTTCCTTGTCGATCGACACCGAAGCGACCGATCCGCCGTCGGCGGTAATAAGCACGTTCTCGCTCGCGGTCGCGTCCGACCGCTCGAAGAGATCGGCAATTGGCAGGATTCGAACTGTTCCCTCAGGATCGCGCACGACGATGGGCCTATCGCCCGTGACGCTGTCCCCGTACGCGACGTCGTGGCCCAGTTCCTCTGCGGCTTCCTCGGTGAAGTCGATAACCTCGCGACCGGTCGCCGTGACGGCTGCTGCGCCTTCTTTGTCGTACAGCCGGAACCGATCCCATCCCGTCACGCCGTAGAGAGAGTTCATAATAACCTTGACAGCCCCCTGCTGTCGGTCGTACTGCTCGTACGGCTCGGTGCCCGGGTCGTGGTCGTTCCGGAGCGCCTTCTTCTCCTCGCGCTCGGAGAGCAGCTCGTCGACCATCTCGCGCATGATCCCGTCCGGCTCCTTCCGGAAGTGCGTCCCGTTGGGGGCGACGTACGTCTCGTCGCCGTACTCCGCGGGGTCGACCTTCGTCTCCGGGCCGGCGTTGATCGTCACCATACACATCGGATAGAGGCTCTTCAGGTCCTGGACCGTCACCATCTCCTTGACGCCCGTGATCGGATCGAAGACGGCGCCGCCCTCGAAATCCTCAGACTCCTGTTGCCCCTTCGTCGGGAGCGCGAACTTCCCGAACGCCTTGTGGAGGACGTACATGTCGACGGTGTCGCCTGGGGTCGGCGCGTCCTCGATCTTGCAGCCGACGAAGGTGCGCACCTCGTCCCAGAAGGCGATCACGTCCTGCTTCCGGTCGATCTCGACGCACAGCTCCACGTCGCGGATGCTGTACTCCAGTAAGCGCTCCGGGTCCTGCTCCCAGAGGTCGCCGATGTCGCCGGTGTAGCGCTCTTTCCCCACGCCGAGCTCGCGCTCGCCGACCGCGTCGAGCCGGTACGACTCCAACTCGGTGAACATCGTCCGCTTGTACGCGTACAGCAGATCGAAGACGACCCGGCCCTTGATGTCCGGGCCGCCCCACCCGGAGCGCCACACCTCGCCGATCCGGGAGAGCCGGTCGACCGAGAGGTCGTACTGGCTCCCGTCGTCGAGGACCTCCATGCGGTCGAGGACGTACGGCGCGTCGAAATCCTCGAAGTTCCACCCGGTCAGCAGGTCCGGATCCGTCTCGTTGAGATACTCGATGAACGCGTCGAGCATCGCGGCCTCCGCCTCGAAGGTGCGCACCTCGAAGGTGAGATCCCCGCCCTCGTCGACGATCCCCTCGTAGTCCGGGAGATCCGACGGGGGAGGGATCTCGGCTTCCGGCGCGTCGTACAGCCAGACGACGTACTCGTCGTCGTAGGAGTCGTGGCTGGTGAGACAGATGATCGGCTCCTCGCCGTCTTCGGGGAAGCCGCGGCGGTCGTCGACCTCGATGTCGAAGGTGTTCACCCGCATCTCGGCGTCGACTTCGGCCGGTTCCAACTGCCCCTCGTGGACCTGCATCGTTCCCGAGCCGTCGTCGAGCCGGCGCTCCTCCACGCGGATCCCCCCGTTGAGTCCGTTGTCGATCAGGAATCGGTTCGGGAAGCGGATGTCGGCCTCGAAGCTGGTCGCGAAGTCGTCGCGGATGGCCCCCACGTCGCGCGGCGTTCGCGTCACGATCCGGGTGAGCGGCTCGCCGCGGATGCTCTCGTACCCCTCGCCGTCCGGCGTCTCCTCGCGGGTACCGATAACCACGTCGTACTCCTCGACCGGGTCGCGGTCGAGGTCGGCCGTGGGGACGTAGAAGTACGGCTCGACGCCGAGCACGCGGACGTGTTCGCGGATGTCGTCACCGTCCTCGACGGGCCGTCGACCGAAGACGTGGACGACGGGGTACTCGTCGCTCCCGTACCCCTCGACGGCGTAGTCGATCTGGGTGATCATCAGCTCGACGGTCCCCGTCGACTCGGGGAACTTCGCCTCGTCGACGTCGACCACGTCGCTGACGTGTCCGCGCCCGCCGCCGGCGACGGCGGCCGCCTCCTGTGCGGCCAGCTCCTCCCGTTCGATTTCCGTGTCGTCGCTCTCCCCGTCGCCCGCGCTGGCCGACGAGAAGTCCGACAACCCCGACTGAGTCATACCCCCGCTTCGGCGCACCCGGCTAAAAAACTCGGCTTTCGGGTGCGGCGAGGAGTCCCGGCACGGAAAGGCATATAATGTGTGACGGCATACCACGCTCTATGTCTTCGGACCCACGTTCGGAACCCGAGGTGGCTCGCCCGGCCGGTCGCGACGCGGTCGACGCCGAGGTGGAGGTGTACGAGGACGACGGGAACGTGGTGCTTTTCGACGCCGCGAACCCCCTCGCGTGGGTCGAGGCGAGCCGAACCGTTCGGCTGGCCGACGCGACCTGATCGACGCTCCGCTCGCCGCAGTCGTCGCTTCGTCCGTCTCACGTTCCTCCGCCGCGCGTCTCACTCCCAGCCGACGCGTCGCCGGCCTTCTCGCGGTCGGACGGAACCCCTTTGCCCCGTCCCCGCGTACGTCCGACGTGTTCAGCCTCGACGAGGACGACGAGGGCGAGGTCTCCTTCGGCGAGAGCTCCGACGCCGAGCGGGAGATGACGCCCGACATCCCGAAGGCGCCCTCGGTGAAGACGTTCGACGACGGCGGGGACTTCGAGGGCGCCAGCGACGTCGATTCGGGGACGCTTCGCGCGTTCGTGATCGCCGTCATCTACGCCAACGCCGCGGTGCTCCTCGTCGCGCTCGGGCCGATGCTGTGGTTCTTCGAGGGGTGGTCGCGGATCGGTCCGGCCCTGTTCGCCGCCGGCCTTCTCGCGGGCGTTCGGACGTACCAGACGTACCGGTCGTGGGAGCGCTCGCGGGACGCCGCCGAGTCGGATTCCGACGACGAAGCCACCACCGACGAGCCAGTCGCCGAGTCGGATGACGCCGACTCCGCTCCGGACGCCGAGCGGGACGACGACACCGAGACCCCGGAAGCGTAATGTCCGCGCGACCGCTTTCTCCGATCCATGCAGACGGTTCGTGACGCGGCCGGCGAGACGTACCTCCTCGTGAAACGCTCCGCCGAGTCGAGCAGGGTCCGGAACCCGGACACCGGCGAGGAGCGGTACGTCGACAACGACGAGCTTCGCGTGGTCGACGGGGAGTCGCCGCTCGTGACCGCGGCCTCGGGCGTGCCGGCTCCGGTCCGCCGGACGCTCGGGGCGGTCCGCGACGACCAGTCCCTCGGGCTCCTCGCGGTGGTCGTCGACGAGGGGCCGCTCGCCGCGATCGACCTCCTCGACGCGGCCGACATGTGCGAGTCCGACCTCCACGGCACGCTCACGGAGTTCCGCGCGGCCGGCCTGATCGAGGAGGTCGAGGTCGCGGGGCGGCGCGGCTACGAGGCGACGACGGTCGCGGTCGACGCGATGGGGGCGCTGCGGGGCGGGTCGTCGGGCCCCGACTGACGCGCTTCCGCCCGAGCCCGCTCAGTCGTCGGCGAGTTCGGCGACGTCGAGCGCGGCGGCGTCCTCCCGCCGCACCGTCGACCGGTTCGAGCGCGGGTTCTTCTCCACCGTCACCAGCTCGTCGGCCGCGCCCACCAGCTCGTCGTCGTGGCTGACGATGAGGATCTGTCGCACGCCGAAGCCGCGCATCTCCTCGACGAGCCGGACCAGCCGGGAGACGTGTCCGGAGTCGAGGAAGACGGTCGGCTCGTCGAGGATGAGCGGCGGTGTCGGTGCCGCGCCTTCGATCCCCTCCGAGAGCAGCCGGTAGATCGCACAGCGCAGCGAGAGGTTGAACAGGGCGCGCTCGCCGCCCGAGAGCTGTTCGGGGTCGAGCGGCTCTCCGTCCTTCTGGTAGACGGTGAGGACGTACTCGCCGTCGAGCTCGATGTGCGAGTACGCGTCGTTCCCGTAGACGAGGTCGAACGTCTCGTTGAGGGTGCGCTCCAGCTCGGCGACGTTGCGCTGGCGGAGCTCCGCTCGGAGGTCGCCGTACATCGCCTCCAGTTCGCTCGTCTCCTCGTGTAGGTCTTCGAGCGCCGCGACCGTGTCGGCCAGCTCCTCACGCTCTCCGCGGAGACTCTCGAGTTCTCGGATCTCGCCGTTCACTCCGCCGATCGCGTTCTCGAGCTCGGTCCGCCGCTCGGCGAGCCGATCGAGCTCGGCCTCGACCTGCTCGAGGTACTCCTCCGCCCGCTCTCTCTTCGCCTTCGCCTCGTCGACCGCGTCCTCGTCGACCGCCTCGGCGAGCTCGTCGCGGCGCTCGCGCTTGTCCGCGAGCCGCTCGCGTCGCTCGTCGTTCACCTCGCTCAGGTTCTCCCGCTTCTCGCGGCGGCGCTCGATCTCGCCTTCCGCGTCCGCGATCGCGGAGAGCCGCTCCTCGATCGCCGCCACCGCCTCTCGCGCGTCGTCGACCGCCGCGAGCGCGTCCTCCAGCTCCGACACGCGGGCCGCGGCCTCCGTCGCCTCCTCGCGCTTCTGGGCGGCGACATCGCGGGTCTCTTCGGCCTCCTCGCGGAGGTCTTCGGCGCGCGCTCGCTTCTCCGTCGCCGCCTCTCGCTTCCGCTCCGCCTCCGCGCGCTTCTCCTCGACCCGCTCTTCGAGCATCTCGACGGTCTCGTCGATCTCGTCGAGCCGGTCCGCCGCCGACGCGAGGTCGTCGAGCTCCGCGATCCGGTCGCCGAGGTCGCCCTCGCGCTCGCGGGCGGCCTCCAGCTCGGCCTCCAGCTCGGCGACCCGCTCGCGGTCCTCGTCGATCCCGCTCGCGTGCGGCGAGTCCTCGACCGGCTGGCCGCACTCGGGGCATTTCCCCGCCGCGAGCAGCTCCTCGGCCTCTTCGACGCGCTCCCGGGCGTTTTTCAGCTCCGCCGACAGCTCCGCGATCCGCTCGCGGACCTCGCCCCGTCGCTCGCGGAGCGCCTCCCGCTCGTCGGCGACGCCGTCGCGGTCGACCTCGGCGTCGGCGGTCGCGAACCGCTCGCGGAGCCGGTCGGCCTCCTCGCGGAGCTCCTCGATCGAGGCTTCGCGCTCGTCGGCCTCGTCCGCGGCTGCCTCGGCCTCGTCGGCGAGGTCGTCGGCCTCGGCCTCGACTTCCGCGGCGCGTTCGGTGCGGTCGTCGGCCTTCCCGGCGAGGTTCGTCGCCTGATTCCGGAACGCCTCGGCGCTCACTCGCCCGTCGTCGAGCTCCTCGCGGATCGCCTCCTCCCTGTCGTCGAGTTCGGCGCGCCGCTCGGCGATGGCTTCGTCGCTCGCGGCGTCGATCCCGGCGTCGTCGAGCCGCTCGTCGATCGCGGCCTCGATCTCCGCGATCCGCTCGCGGCTCTCCCGTATCGCATCGCGGTGCTCGTCGCGCTCGCGTTCGGTCGACCGGACCGTCGATTCGAGCTCGTCGATCTCCGCCTCGATCGACTCCAGCTTCTCCCGCTTCTCCGCGTGGGCCGACAGCGTCTCCGCGGCGGCCTCGCGGGTCTCCTTCGCCTGCTCTCGCTGCGTCTCGTACCGGTCGATCTCGTCGGTGACCTCGGAGAGGTCGGTCTCAAGCGCGTTGAGCCGATCGTGGAGGCCCTTCTCCTCCTTCTCGGCGATCTGGTCGTCGAGCTGGTCGAGCCGCCCGCGGCGGTTCTCCAGCACGTCCTCGACGCCGAGCCGCGCGGCGCCGGCGCGCTCGCGGTACTCCTCCAACTTGCCGAGCTGGAGCAGGTCGTCGATCGTGTCCTGCCGCTCGCGCGGCGTGGCGTTGATCAGCTTGTTCACCTCGCCCTGCCGGACGTACGCGCAGTTGACGAACGCCTCGGCGTCCATCCGGAGGAGCTCGGTGACGAACTCCCGGACCGCCCGGGCGCCGTCGCGGGACACGTCGCTCCCGTCGGTCGACTCGAGGGTGCACCGGTGGTCGATCCGCCCGTCGTACCGCTTGAGTCGCCGCTCGACGTGGTAGGAGACGCCGTCGTGCGTGAACCAGAGATCCACGTCGGTCTCCTCCTCGCCGTTCGTGATCACGTCTTCGAGGGTGCCGTCGAGCGCCTTCGACCCGTACAACGCGAAGAAACAGGCCTCCAAGAGCGAGGACTTCCCGCTGCCGTTGAGTCCGTGGATGACGGTGACGCCCTCGGCCAGTCGGAGGTCGGCGTCGCCGTACGGCTTGAAGTTCGCGAGCCGGACCCGGTCGAAGTTCATAGGTAGTCCTCCATGGAGACCTGCCCGTCAGGCTCGTCGCCGCTGTCGGTCGGTTCAGTTGTGGCGTCGCCGTCGGTCGATTCGTCGGCACCGCCGTCGTCCGCTTCGGATTCGACGCCGTCGCCGGGCTCGTCTCGGGCCCCGCCTCGGGCCTCGCTCCGGTCGAACGCGCCGAGGTCGTCGGGGTCGTCGACCCGTTCCTCTATCCGTCGTTTCACCGTCTCCCTGACGTTCGTGTCGGGGACCGTGTCGGCGCGGACCGCCTCCTCGACGTCGAGTCCGGCCTCCGACAGCCCCATCTCTTCGACCCGCTCTCGGACGGC
The DNA here is from genome assembly GCF_052439115.2 of Halorubrum sp. FL23. Lineage (NCBI taxonomy): Archaea > Methanobacteriati > Methanobacteriota > Halobacteria > Halobacteriales > Haloferacaceae > Halorubrum > Halorubrum sp. FL23. Next base: position 179,523 of record NZ_JBQVRO020000003.1, on the reverse strand, counting down.
GTCCTCGGGGTCGGCGAAGCTCACGTCGACCTCGGCGTCCGTCTCCACCTCGCGGCGGTCGGTCACCCGGGCGATCAGCGCCCCCTCGTCGGTCGCGAACTCCTCGATCGCGGCCGGCGTGACCGGATCGCCTTCGCCCGTCACGTCGACGAGGACGACCGCGTCGTCGAGGTCGTGCTGCCGGACTCGCTCGCGCACTCGCGCCGCGCCCTCTCCCTCGCGGAGATCCGCCTCCACGAAGACGAACGGGCGGGTGTCGAGGGCCCGCCGCCGGATCTCCACGCGGTCGTCGCCCCCGGCGGCGTCGGCGTCGAACGTGACGAGGTTGTACCCGCGCCCCTCGCGCTCGCTCGCGCTCGCCCGCTCGGTCGACCCCGGATACGTGACCCACGTGCCGTTGACTTCGGCCACGTCGGGCGTGTGGTTGTCGCCCAGGAGCATCGCGTCGAACGCCACGTCGCTCTCCGCGAGCACTTCCTCCGTGTCCCAGTCCGCGTAGCCGAACGGTTCGAAGAGCCCGTGCGCGACGAGGGCGGCGTACTCGGCGTCGTGGTCCGCGAACGCGTAGTCAAGGTCGTCGCGGCGCGAAACGGGGACGTGATCGAGGCCGTAGAAGGCGGTGTCGCCGACGACCGTCGGCTCGTCGTCGAGCCGCGTCGCGAGCCCCAGCCGCTCGAACAGGTCGAGCCACTGGCCCCCCCGCGTCGCCTCGTGGTTCCCGACCACGGCGAGGAAGGGGATCCCGGCGTCGTCGAGCCGTCGGAGGACCGAGATCGTTCCCATCAGGTCGGCGAGCTCGGGTCGGCGATCGTGGAAGAGGTCGCCGGCGTGGACCACCGCGTCGACCTCTCCGTCGATCGCGTCGTCGATCACCGCCGCGAACGCGTCGAGGAAGTCCTGTCGTCGGACCGGCGAGTGGTACTGCGCGTACCCCACGTGGGTGTCGCCGGTGTGGATCACCCGTGTCATCTGCCCCGGTCTTGGCCGGTATCGGGTTTAGTGGTTCCGGGGGCGGGGCGGAAGTGGTCCGGCGGGTTATCGGCGACGCTCGTCGCTCTCGTCGTTCTCGTCGCTCCAGCCATCGACGATTCGCACGTCGCTGCCAGCGGCCGCCTCGCGAAACCGGCGAAACGCGGCGCGCGCCTCGCGCCCGCGTTCCGCGTCGGCCTCGTCACCTGCGCGCTCGGCGGCGCCGATCGCGTCGTCGAGCCGGTCGAGCCCGTCGGCGTCGACGAACGCGGCGGCGCGGCGCAGGTCGCCCCGCGCGGCCTCGGCCTCGTCGATCACGGCGACGGACGGTCGGGTCGCGGTGTCGGTGCGACTGGCCAGCGCGGAGAGCGCCCGCTTGACGGCGGCGGTCGAGACCATGGGCGTGCTGGGTCGCTATCGCTCATAAGCGGTGGCTCTGGGGTGTGTCGGATGGAGAGCGTGTACGCGGCGGGGAGTGGTCCGAGAAGAAGCGGTCGCTCCCGATCGGCTACACCGACAGGGTGTACAGCCGCTTCCGGGCGTCGGCGAAGGAGAACCGGGAGTCGACGACTTCCTCCTCCTCCAGCCGCGAGAGCGCGTATCTGACGGTCCGAGGCGGGAGCAGGGTCTCCTCGGCGAGCTCGCTCTGCGTGAGCGTGTCGTTGTAGTCGAGCACCTTCGCGACGAGCTTCGCGCTCGGCGGCAGGTCTCTGACGGCGCTCCAGCGGTCCGTGACGTCCTCCTCGGCGGTGACGGCGTCGGTGGCACTCATGCGTACACTCTCCTAATTCATGCCATTAGATAATATTTACTATCCTATTTAATTACTATTGGAAATATTTTAGGCGAACACAGCCTGGTATCTCTCCCCCACCCGAAACCTCTTACCCGCGAGACGCTTTATTACGCACAATGACAGACACCGTCGACGACGTCGAGCTCCCTTACGACGAGGGGTCGGCGTCGAGACAGGAGAAGATCGAGTCCCTCCAAGAGGAGCTCGACGTGCTGGAGTCGCAAAACGAGGAGATGCGCGACAAGCTCCTCGACGCGAACGCCGAGAACAACAAGTACCAGCAGAAGCTCGAGCGGCTCACACACGAGAATAAGAAGCTGAAGCAGTCCCCGCTGTTCGTGGCGACGGTTCAGGAGATCACGCCCGACGGCGCCGTCATCAAGCAGCACGGGAACAACCAGGAGGCGCTCACCGAGATCACCGCCGAGATGCGCGAGAAGCTCAACCCGGACGACCGGGTCGCGGTGAACAACTCGCTGTCCGTCGTCAAGAAGCTGGAGAAGGAGACGGACGTGCGCGCCCGCGTGATGCAGGTCGAGCACTCGCCCGACGTCACCTACGCCGACATCGGCGGGCTCGAAGACCAGATGCAAGAGGTCCGCGAGACCGTCGAGATGCCCCTCGAACATCCCGACATGTTCGAGGACGTGGGCATCCAGCCGCCGAGCGGCGTCCTGCTGTACGGCCCGCCGGGTACGGGGAAGACGATGCTCGCGAAGGCGGTCGCCAACGAGACGGACGCCACCTTCATCAAGATGGCCGGCTCCGAGCTCGTCCACAAGTTCATCGGCGAGGGGGCGAAGCTGGTCCGCGACCTGTTCGAGGTCGCGCGGGAGAACCAGCCCGCCGTCCTCTTCATCGACGAGATCGACGCGATCGCCTCGAAGCGGACGGACTCGAAGACGTCGGGCGACGCCGAGGTCCAGCGCACGATGATGCAGCTGCTCTCGGAGATGGACGGCTTCGACGAGCGCGGCGAGGTCCGGATCATCGCCGCCACCAACCGCTTCGACATGCTCGACCCCGCCATCCTCCGCCCGGGCCGCTTCGACCGGCTCATCGAAGTGCCCAAGCCGAACACCGAGGGCCGCGAGATCATCTTCCAGATCCACACCCGGAAGATGAACCTCGCGAGCGACATCGACTTCACCGAGCTCGCCGAGCTGACGCCGGACGCGTCCGGCGCCGACATCAAGGCCATCTGCACGGAGGCCGGGATGTTCGCGATCCGCGACGACCGCACCGAGGTTACGCTCGACGACTTCCTCGGAGCTCACGAGAAGCTCCAGACGGACGACGAGACCGGTGCCGACGACTCGCTGGCGTTCGCCTGAGACGGCTCACCGCTTCCGATTTCTCCCCTGTTCGGTCACGTCGTCGACCGTTCGAGACGCCGTCCGTCAGTTCGACGCGTCGCCGGCCGTTACAGCGCGCGTACGACCACGTACGGCAGAACGAAGAGGAACGCGAAGATCAGTCCGGTCGCGATCGCGTAACCGACGCCGACGCCGACGAGCGCGCGCCACCCGTCGTCGGTCGGCAGATCGCCGAGCGCGAGATCCGTGCTCATACCCGACCCTTCGTCGCTGTCGACTTAACTCCCGGTGGCTGCTCCGTCTCCGGCGCTGCTCCTCTCCCGCTGTCTGTCGCCGTTCACACGTCGCCCGCCATCGCGCGGAACAGGTCGTCGGCGAGCGCGTCGCGGTCGACGGTTTCCGGATCCTCGTCGCCGGTCGGGTCGACCGTCGGCGCGATCGTCCCGCCGCCCATCCGTGAGTGGCCGCCCCCGTTGCTGTTGTCGCGGTCGGACATGACGGCGTCGATGGCGTTCCCCATGTGGACGCGGTCGTCCCGCGACCGGCCGGAGAGGTGAACCGTCCCGTCGCGCTCGCCGATCACCACGACGGCGCTGACGCCCTCCAGTTGGATCAGTTCGTCGGCCGCCTGCGGGATCGCGTCGACGTTGTTCACGCCCCCCACGTCGGCGACCGCGAACGACCCCTCGATGCGGCGGCCGGCGATGGCCCGCGCCTTCACCTCCAACACCTCGGCGTCGACCGCGGGGTTGGCGATCCGGTCGAGCCGGTCCTGGTCGACGCCGGGGTACACGTACGCGGCGGCGGCGAAGTCGGGTTCGCTCGCGCCGACGGTGAGATGTTTCGTGTCGGTGAGGATCCCGTACAGGAGCCCCGTCGCCGTGTCGGTGGGGAGCGTGAGGTCGCTGTCCGTCTCGCTCGCGTGCTTGTCCGGCGGCACCGGCGTCGCGCCGTTCTGTTGGAAGTACTCCGCGATCACCGACGCCGTCGCGCCGTAGTCGGTCCGCACGTCGGTGAACGCGTCGCCGGCGCCGTCGCCGGGATGGTGGTCGACGACGGCGAACGGGAGCACACCGTCGGCGCCGGCGAACCCCCGCGGCTCGTTGTGATCGACCAACACGACCGACTCGGCGGCGAGGTCGCTCACGTGCTCGATCGGCTTCAAGTCCAGATCGAGCACCGTGCGGAACGCCCGGTTCTCTTGGTGACGAATCTGTCCGGGGTACTGGACCGTCGCGTCGACGTCGAGCTGCTCCGCGAGCGACGCGACGCCGAGCGCCGCCGACATCGCGTCCGGGTCCGGGTTCGGGTGCATCAGCACCGCGACCTCGTCGCGATCGGCCAACAGCCGGCGGAACCTGACGCCGGGCGTCCTGCGAGCGCGGAACAGCACGTACGCACCGACGAGCGCGACGAGCGCGACGACCGCGGCGACGACGACGAGCTCCGGGTTCTCCCGCGCCAGCACTTCCGCCTGCGAGAGCCGGTCGTCGATCCCGCTCAGAGACCACATACGTGCCGGTCGACTCGCTCACGATACATCAAGGTTCGTTACCGTTTCGACCCACCGACAACGACGCGATGACCGGGGCGAAGCCGGCCGCGCCGGTCGGACGGATCACTCGTCCGCCGTTCGGAACGCCCGCACCGCGTCGCAGTACCCCTTTCTGAAGGTCGGATAGGCCAACTCGTAACCGAGCGCCCGCAGGCGGTCGTTCGAGCAGCGCTTGCTCGTCCGGATCCGCCGTTCGGCCGCTTCGGAGAGGTCCCCGGCGGCGATCCGTTCGCTCTTCGATCGCTTTTCGGGCCGCGCGACGCCGCACGCGTCGGCCAGCCAGTCGGCGAACGCGTGTTTGTCGGCCGGCTCGTCGTCGACGACCAGAACCGCGTCACCGCGTGCGCGGTCGGTTTCGAGGAGGTATCGGACCGCCCCGGCGGCGTCGTCGCGGTGGACCATGTTGAGGTAGCCGGCCGTGACCGGGCCGTCGAGGTAGCGGTCGAGCCGGTAGCGGTCGGGTCCGTACAGCCCCGCGAAGCGCGCGACCGTCCCGTCGATCCCGAACTCGGCCGCCGTCTCCAGCGCGGTCCGCTCCGCCTCGGCGAGGACGCGGGTCTTCTCGGTCGTGGGTTCGATCGGTGTCTCCTCGTCGACCCACGCGCCGCCGTGGTCGCCGTACACGCCCGTCGACGACGTGTAGACGAGTCTGTCCGGAGCAGACCCGCGCGAGCCGTACGCCTCGATCACGTTTCGGAGGCCGTCGACGTACACCTCGCGGGCGGCCGCGGCGCCACGCCCGCCGGAGCTGGCCGCGAACACGACCGCGTCGGCGTCGGGCAGCGCGTCGAGCGACGCCGCGTCCGTCGCGTCCGCGCGGACGGCGTCCACCCGCCCCTCGCCTTCCGCGTCCCCCTCGCCGTCTATGCGCTCCCCGACCGATCCGATCGCGTCTATCCCGGCGTCGGATCGCCGAACCCCCGTCACGGCGTGTCCCCGCTCCGCGAGCTGTCGGGCGAGTTCGAGGCCGACGTAGCCGCAGCCGACGACGACGACTCTCATGGCTTCCGCTGCTCGATGACCGCCATGATCTCCGCCAGCTGGCCGAGCGTCATCGCGGCGCGCCCCTCGAGCGCCTGCTGGACCTCCTGTCCCGTGAGATCCGCGTCGATCGCGGCGGCGATCGAGTCGACGTCGAGCACCGCGGTCGCCATCCCCATCAGCAGGTGGTCGCGGACCTCGGCGACGACTGCGTCGCCGTCGCGATCGGTCGGAAGGGCGACGATCGCGGCCGCGTCTTCGAACCGGATCTCCGCCACGTCACCGCCGAGGGCGGCGTCGAGGGTCGGTTCGTCGAGTCCCGTCTCCTCGGCGAGCGCTTCTCGTTCGGCCTCCGCGGCCGCCTCGCTCACCAGCGTCTCGAACGACGCGAGCAGGGCTGCCGCGGTCACCTCGTCCGCGCCGCTCTCGGCTCCCGTCGTGCCGTCGACGACGACCTCGTGAAACATGGTCGCACTCGGTCGTCGCGTCTCAAAACGGCTGCGGTCGGGTCACGGCTCCGCACAGCTCCCGCCCCCGTCGCCTTTCGGTGACGGCTCCCCCATCGCGCCGGGGCACGGCCACCCCTCGGATCGCTCGTCGCGAGTTCCGTCAACGTCGCCGACGCCGGGCGGACCGGCCGGGACCGCGACGGCCACCACCGTTTCGGTCTCGAACGCGACCGGGTCCGTCTCGCCGAGCTGCACAGTTTCGCCGCCGACCTCGACGGTCACGTCGCCCTCGCTCCGGACGTACGCGAAGCGCTCGCCGGGCGTTCCCACGTCGGCACGGAGCGCGAAGCGCGGATACTCTCCGCGGACCTGCACCCGCCAGGCGTTCACGGTCGTCACCCAGTACCCCGGAACGGGCGCGACCGGAAGCCCCGCGCCGACGGTCCGCGCAGGCTTCAGCGACCACTCCTCGCCCAGCTCCTCGACCGCCTTCTCGCTCACCGTTCCGGCCGCCGCCTCGCCCGCTCGCGCCGCCTCTCGCTCGATCGCCTTCTCCAGCCGGTCTCTGAGTAGCACTCGCGCGCCGCTCGTCGTGTCGTCGACGAACCGGGTCGGGACCCGAACCGCGTCTCTCCCGGCTGCGGTCCGAGTCGCGACGCGGAGGTTCGCGGCGAGCGCCTCCTCGGCCGCCGGCGACAGCGACCCGACGCTCGCGGCCTCGGCGGCGACCCGTTCCGGGTACGAGCCGTTGCCGACGGCGACGGCGCGTTCGCCCGTCGTCCCGTAGCTCGCTGCGGCCTCGTCGAGCGCCCTGCGCCGCTCGTCGCGCGACAGCGAGGTCCGGACCCGGATCGCCGCTTCGAGCTCCCTGTCCACCTCGGCCAGCGATCCGTCTATCTGTCGGGCGAGCGCGTCCCGATCCGCCCGCAGATCGGGGTCGTCGCCGACCGCCAGCGCCTCGTTCGCCAGGCGGAGCGACCGACCGGCGGTCCCGACCCGCACCGTGTTCTCGGTGCCGAGAATCCGGTCGACGACGCCGCTCGACACCTCCCCGTACGGCACCGTGACGTAGTTCACGTTGCGAACCGCGAGCGGACGCGTCGTCGTTCCGTTCACGCCGCTGACCGACTCTCCGTCGACGGTCGTCCGCGGAAGGTATCCCGGCGACCCGCGCGGCGCGAACGTCACTTCCCCACCCGGACCGTCCGCGCCGACTGCGTACGTTCCGGGGTCGCGGGCGGCCTCGCGGCTGGCGAGCGCGTCGCCCACGTCGGGGCCGTCGAACGCGCCGTTCACGCGGTCGAGGAACCCGTTCGTCGCGCGTTCGCGGTCGTCGGCAGCGTCCTCGAGCTCGTCGATCACGGCGTCGAGGTACGCGGCGCGGGCGGCGGTCCCCGCCCGATCAACGGCGCCGTCGTACGTCGCCGGCGCGTCGACGAGAGCACTGCGTCGGTCGCGGAGCGCGCGAGCGAGGTCGGCGTACGGCTCCGCCTCACCGACCGCCGCGTTCTCCATCGACGCCTCGGTCTCGATGTCGCGAACGTCGCTCGCGAGCGCGGCCACCTCGGCCGCGACGGCGTCCCGATCGCCGGCCGATCGGGAGCCGACGACGGTCGTCGAATCGCGGACCGCCCCGCGGCTGACCGCCTCTTCGGCGATCCGGTCGACGCCGCCGTCGGTGTCGACACCGAGATCGGCACGGGCGGCCGACGGCGCGTCGCGCAGGTCCGGTCCGTCGGTGGTGTCGCCCGCGCCGAACGTCGCGGCGGCCCGGTCGGGCGCCCCGTCGGTCGGAGCGTGTTCCCCTGACACCGACACTCGCACCCGGTAGCGGTCGGTCACCGCGTCGCGCGTGGTCGTCCGGTGAACCTGCTCGTCGACGACGGTTCCGTTTGGTCCACGCTGGATCGTCACACGCTCCCACTCAGCGATCGCGACGCGCTCGACGGTCGCCTCGCGGGTCGCGACGCCGAACGAGACGCGCTCGCCGGGGTCGACCGTCCCCGACGGAACGCCCTCCGGCACGCCGCTCCCGGAGACGACCGGCGACCGTTCCGTCCGTGTCAGGTCGACGCGGTCCCAGCCGCCGGTCGTCGTGGACTCCGGTGCAGCGGGTGACGGTGGCGTCGGACGCCCGCCGTCGACGACCAGCGCCGTCGACGTTTCGACGCTCGCTTCGACCCGGTAGGCGTCCTCGATGATCGCGTCCAGATCGTCGTAGACGCGGGTCGCCCCCTCGTCGGCCGCGCGGCCGACCGGGACCGACGTTCGCTCGTCCGTCGGATCTCCCGGCGGTTCGAACGCGGCGTCCTCGCTCGGTTGCGGCGCCAGATCGCCGCTCTCGGCTGAGCCGTGGCTCCTTCCCGCGCCGTCGCTCTCTCCCGGTGTCGGGGCGCTGAGCACGGCCTCCGTCCACGATCCCTCGTCGACGCCGGTCGGTTTGAGCAGGTCGGTGACTCCGGTTCGCGCCGTCGCCCGTGCCACCCCACCGCGTGCGTTCGGATCGCTCGCGCCGAACACGTCCCGCTGCGTCCGGACGATCCCCGCGTTCGTCGACAGCTCCACGTGGCGGTTCGCGAGGACGTTCTCGACCGGCGCCCCCGCGAACTGGCCGTATCCGCGCGCCCACGTCATCGGGTAGAGGCTCGCGGTGAGCTGACGCCCCAGCCCCGGCCCCTCGGCCGGCCCCCGATCGAGCCGCCTCTCGAACTGCGCCGTCCGCTCGTGGGCCGCGAGCGTCGGTACGGCGACGACGACCGTCCGGTCTTCCGTTCGCTCGACGACCGTTCGCCCGTTCCGCGTCGCGGTCGTCTCCACGTCCTCGAACGTCACGCGCGTCGCGGTTCCGTTCGCTGCGGGCTCGACGCGGATCCGGCCTCTCGCCGCCGCCAACTCCTCGGGATCGTCTACCGCCGGAAGCGACGCCGACGCCCTCACGCCGCCGACTTCGGCGTCGACGGCCGACAGCGCCTCGGCACCGGCGATCGCGAGCCGGATCCGGAACGCGTCTTCGAAGGCGGACTCGTTTCTGACCGCGGTCGTGGCGTGTCCGTCTCCCGGGCCAGTGGTCGCCTCGTCTGGCGCCCGCGTCACCGGCTCCGCGGCCGCGTCGTGAGCCGCCCGACGGGCCGCGGCCCTGAGCGCGGCGGTCGAATCGGCGTCGACGCGCTCGATGGCGCGCTCCACGCTTCGGTCCTCGCTGATGAGCCCCTGATCGGCGATCCCCGCGGCGTACGTCGAACTCGTCACGAGGAGGAGCACGCCGATCAGCGCGAACGGGACCCGTGCGCGCTCGTCGACGGTGAAGGATCGGCATCGCGGACCGGATCCGGGGGCGTCTGTTTCGCCCGATCGCGTTCCCACGCTCACCACCTCCTGATCACGATCCTGACTGTTTCGGTCTCTCCCGAGTCGTTCGGTACCGGATGCGCGATCACCGCGACCGTGACGTCAGCGCTCCGCGGCGGTTCGCTCCCGACGGCGATCGACGCCGACGATACGGACGCGGTCGACGGGTCCCCCGATTCGCTTTCGCTCGCGGCGCCGTCTGACGCTCCCGCACCTCCCTCCGCGTCGATCCGCGTTCGCGGACCGATGCCTCGCTTGACGGCCGCTAGCGCTTCGGATTCGAACGTCCCTCTCGGCGCGCGCTCTTCGCTTTCTCCTCCGCGTTCGGTCGCCACCAGCGCCACCAGCTCTGCGCGTGTCGCGTGAATCGTTCGCGTCCCGTTCGGCGCCTCGTCCGACGCGTACGTCACCGTCACCGTCTCCGTCGCGACCAGATCGGCGACTTCGGCGGCTCGAGGTCCCGCCGCCGCGGGGTCGTTCCCGACCGCACCGAGCGCGACGACGCTCGCGGAGACGCACAGGAGCAGCACCGTCACGTCGAGCACGGTGCTCGTCATCGGTACACCACCGCCCGAAGGGTTCCGCGGTCGTTCTGCCCCGGTCCGACGCCGACCGTTACCGTCCGCTCGGCGACCGCGACCGCGTCCGTGCGCCGGGTGGTCGTCGGCGCCGGTGCCCTGTCACCCGACCGGACCCGCCACGTCTTCCCGTCGGCCTCGATCGTGACGGTCGCGGCGTATCGGAACTCATCGACACCGCGCAGCCGTTCCGGCTCGACGACGCCGCCCCTCGTCACCACCGGCTCGACCCGATCGAGCGTCGTTTCGGCCGTCGGGCGCTCCCGATCCGGCGCCGCGTCGTCGAGTGCGACAGTGTACACTCCCAGCGCCGCGCCCACCGCGAGCACGGCGACGAGCGCGGCGAGCGGTTCGACTGCGGCACGGTCCCCGCGCAGGAACCCCTCACCCGACGAGCGTGACACGTACTCCTCCGTAGTGAACGCGTCTCACCGTCAGCCGATCCGGTGCCGGACGCCACTCGTCGTCTCTCGCTCGGGCGCGTTCGGCGGCGGCCGCGAAGGCCTCGGGATCGTCGAACGCGGCGTCGGGCGGGACGCCGCCGAGCACTCGCCGGAGCCCGTCGGCGTCCGAGGCTCCGTGTCGCTCCGCCGGAACCGGGGTTATCCGCGATGCGCGCAGCGGCTCCCGCGCGGCCCCGCCTTCGCCGCCGAGCGCAACCGAACGGTCGGTGAGACGAATGCGGTCCGCGGCGAGTCCGTGTTCCGCCGTCGCGGGGTGTTCGCCGGCGGCGACCGAATCGATCGTGTGCGCGACGCCGCTCGCGTCCGGCGGCGGAGAGGCAGGGAGCGCGGCGACGACGCCGACAGCCGCGACGCTCACTAGCGCCAGACCGAGCCACGCGTACGTGGCGTCGAGATGGGTCTCGAACACGGGCCGGCTGGCCGCGGCTTCGCACTTAAACGCTCGTCCGCAGGCCTCGGCGCACTTCCCGTTTCGCTACAGCAGCAACCCGGCGCCGAGGAACGCGCCGAGGTACGTCGCGGTCGCGGTCGGGAGCGCGATCCCGACCCGATAGGCGACGAGCGTCCGGTCGAACCCCCGTTCGAGACCGGTCGCCAGCCCGGTGAGGAGCGCCGCGAGGATCAACACGTACGCGCCGACGATCTGCCCGAGCACCGGTATCGAGAGCGCACCGCCGGTACCCGACTTCGACCCTGCGCCGCCTCCGCCCGTGTCGGCGCCGAGTGCACCGGAGCCGTCGACGCCGCCCGTACTGAGAGCGTCCGCCCCGGCCGCCGCTCCGGCGCCCAGTCCGCCGGCGTCGACGGTGTCGATACCGGTGGCGAGCGCAACTGTCGCTCCGCCGACGAGCGGCGCGAACACCGCGGCGGTGTTCGTCAGAGTTCCCGTCACCGTCGCGAGCTGTCGCCGCGCGTCGCTCTCGAGTTCCCGGAGGTCCTCAAGCTGGTCGGCGAGTTCGAGCAACACGTCGCCCGCCGGACGCCCCTCTCGTGCCGCGACGGAAAGCAGCGCGACCGCGCCCTTCACTCGGGGCGACGGCACCGGAACCGCCGGGCCGCCGCGGCCGAGAAACGCCTCTCGGACGCCGACGCGGAGCGTCTCGCTCCGTCGCCCGGCGAGTTCGAACAGCTCGCCGGTCGCGCCGTCGAGCCGCTCGCCGGCGTGCGCAATCGCGGTCTCGACGGCGACGCCCTCGGCCACGTCGCCGCCGATCACCGTCATCGCGTCCGGAAGAGTGCGCTCAACGGCTCGAACGTTCGACAGCACCGCTCTGCGACGGCGGACGGCGACGAACAGCGCGACGCCGGCGCCGACGCCGATTCCCGCGATCGGAGCGGCCCATCCGGCGGCGACCCGCGCCGCGACGGCGGCGGCGACGGCCCCGATTCCCGCCCCCGCGACCGTGGCGTGGATCCCCCTCTCCGGGACATCCGGATGGTCCCCACCGATGCTCGGCGGCGCGAACGCGACCGGACGCCGGGAGAGGAGCCACGCCGAGGCCGCGAGCAGTCCCGCGGGTAACACGCCGAGGTACAGCGCCGCGACGATCCCGGGACCGATCGGGACGCCAGCCGCGGCGGCCGCCGGAAGGAGGGCGATGAGCGCGAGGGGGAGCAACACTCCGAAGGCGTACAGCGCCGAGACGGGACCCCGGACCTCGCCGACGAAGGCGGCGAGCCGATCGGTCGTTCCGGCGATCGTCGCGTCGAGCGCGCGGTCCAGACACCGACCCCGACGCTCTGGCGGCGCCGACGCCGCCGTCCGGACGAGCGCCGCCGCCCGATCGATCGCCGGAAACCACGGCCGCCACTCGCGGGCGAATTCCCGAAGTCCACTGGTCGGCCCGTCGGCGTTCGCTCGCTCGCGTCGGGCGAGCCCCTCGGCGAGCGGCCCGTCGCCGGTCCGCGCGGCGAACCGAACGGCGCGCTCGGTCGACGGATCCAACCGCATCCGCAACACGAGGCGCCCGACGAGCCCGGGCGCCGCCCCCAAGGCTCTTGTCCGGCGGAGCGAGGCGAGCCACACCGGTCCGCGATGGACGGCGTGTACGGTGCCCAGACCGCCCGCCAGCCCGAACAGCAGTCCCGGAACGGGTCCGGAGACGAACGCGATGACGACGGCGCAGGCGAGGCCGACTCCCACCCCCGCCCGGTATCCCGCTTCGATCACCCGGGAGCTCGTCGCCTCCCACCCGAGGAACGCCACCGCCCGACGGAGCTCCGCCGATCCTTCCTCGTGGTCCCCCGGACTGCGTCGCGGCCTCCCGTCACAATCACCGTCTGGCCCGGTCATCGGTCGCCACCGGCGACATCGCCGCCTCTCGGCCGACCGGTCCCGTCGCGGCCGACGTAGCGTTCCGGCGCGATCCGGCCGGTTCTCGCCGCCTCCCCGATGCTGTTCGCTCGTCGATCGATGGCTTCGCGGACGGCTGCGTACGACTCGCCGGTCTCGGCGACCGATTCGACGAGCCGGCTCTCTCCGCGATCGATCCGCCCGGTGGGAGTCAGTCCCGCTCCGGTTCGCTCAAACAGCGGCTCGAACGAGGTCGATCCGTCGTGTTCGACGACCTCTGCGACCGTCTGGACGCGGTGGTCGTCGAGCACGACGATCAGGTCGGTCGCGGCGAACGAGGAGGGGGAGACGCCGAGGTCGCTGACGACACGCTCTCGGACCGCGTCGGGATCCTCGCCGTGGATCGTCCCGAGGACCGCCTCGCCGGCGGCGCCGACGCGCATCGCTTCGTACAACGCCGCCGCCTCCTCGCCCCGGACCTCGCCGACGACGATCGCGCCGCCGCCGAGCCGGAGCGCGGTCCGAACCGCCTCGCTCGGCGACGGTTCGGCGCCGTCGCCCACGCGGAGTCGCTGGATGTCGCGTCCGGCCGCGGCCACCGCTCCGGCGGGCAGCTCCGGGGTGTCCTCGATCAGTATCGATCTCGCCTCGGCGGGCAGCTCCCAGAGCAGCGACCCGAGCGCGGTCGTCTTCCCCGCGCCGCGGCCGCCGGCGACGAGCCCGGTTACGCCCCGCTCGACCGCCACCGAAAGGAGCCCGGCGGCCGCCGGGGTGATCGTCTCGACGTCCACGAGCCGCGCGAGGGTCCACGCGTCCGGGTCGCCGCGACGGAACGTGAATGAGAGGCCGTCGCTGGCGGGGCCCGTCGTCGCCGCGACCCGCACGCGACCGGCTTCGGTCTCGATCGTCGCGTCGAGCGTCGGACTCGCGCGGGAGAACCCCCGCCCGCTCGTCCGTCGAAGTCGCGACGCCAGCGTCGCGGCGCCCTCGGGCGGCAGCCTGACGTTGGTGCGACAGCGCTCTCCGTCGACGACGACTCGAAGCGGGTTCTCCTCGACGGGGGCCGAGAGCGTCGCGTCGCTCACGCGCTCGTCGGCGAACACGTGCTCGAACGCGCCGTACCCACGGGTGTGCCGCCGGAGCACGTCGACCAGCGTCGAGATCGGATCGCCCGCCGCCGCGACCGACCGTACCGCCCGACCGGGCGCCCTGTCGCCGCCGGTCGGGTCGTCGAGTAGTCGGTCCTTGGCCGCGGCGAGGCGCTCGACCGCCCCGTCGTCGAGCCGCGTCGACGGCGGGGTGAGGTGGTACGTCCGCAGCGGCCCCGCACCCTCGTACAGCCGCACGGTCGCGCCGGTGTCGATCTCCCACCGGTCCACGAGCGCCGCGTCCGGCGGCGGCGCCGACGCGACGCGCGTCGCCGCGATCGTCGGCCCGGAGTGTGCACGGATCACGTCGTCGACCTCCCCTGCGTTCGCGACGGTCTCGATCAACCCGGTCTCCGCGGCGATTCGCTTCGGCGACCCCTCACGGCCGCTCGCCTCCCGCGCCGCCGCTACCGGCTCGCGAGTCACCCGCTCCGCGAGCCGCGTCTCGTGGAACCCGACCTGTTCTCGGAACCGCCCGGCGGCGATCAGACACGCCGCGGCCCGGCCGGCGTAGGTTCGCTCCCGACCGGCGTGACGCGTCCGGACCACGTCGGCGTCGCGTTCGGTCAGCGCCTCCACGACGGTCGCGAGGCAGTCGGGGCTCTCGGCGAGGTCGCCGCGTCCGGGGCACTCGTCGGAGTCGACCGCGAGAACCACGCGCCCCTCAACGCCGGTCCCCGCCGGCTCTCTGAACGACGGCTCGCATCGACAGTCGTCACCGTCGCCGCCGCCCCACGGAAGCGAGCGGAGCGGCGCGGCGTCGCCGTCGAGCGGAGACAGCGACTGAAGATCGAAGCTCATGGCGGGCGTGCCCTCGGTATCACGTATAAACCCTCACTCGAGTCGCGAGATCTCGACAGTCGGGCCCTCGTCGTCGACGAGCCGGAGTTCCAGACGGCTCTCGCCGCGCGTCCGGAGCGCGATCGGCCCGTCGACGACGTCGACACTCGCGGCCGCCGCCTCGGGAGCGATCCGGACCGTCCGGTCGCGTCCGCCGCCGATCCGATACCGAAGCGCGGCGCCGGACTCGTCCCCCGGCCGTTCCGGTTCGACCAGCGCGAGCCGGTCGATCCGCGCGGCAGCGACGCCGCTCGGCGCACGGACCGTCACCGTCGTCCGGGCGGCCAGCGACGGGTCAGAGACGCTCATCGACCCGGATGCGAGCCCCCCGATCGCCCGCTCGACGCGGTCCGACTCGGCCTCGAGCCGTTCGTCGGTCGTCACGGCGCGGGCGTCTTCCAGCGCCGGCATCGAGACCGCGAGGAGCGCGACGGCGACGAGGACCGTGAGAACGACGCGAATCACCGGCTCGCCTCCGCGACACGGAGTCGGTTACAGCGAGTCACGGAGCCGATCCAGCGCGCCGGAGCCCCACGAGTCGTCCGCGCTCTCCTCGTCCGTCTCGAGCCGATCGGCTCCCGGTTCTGCCGGCGCTCCCGCCCCCGCTCCTCGGCGCCGGTCCGCTGGAACGGCGGTATCGAGATCGGTCTCGCTGGGGACGCCGCCGTCGAGCCCGCCGCTGCCGGTCGTGTCTCCGACCTCGTTCGCGTTCGCGACCTCGCCGTCGCTCGCGGTCGCTCCGTCGTCCGCGGCCACGCCGCCGTTCTCGCTCGCCTTCGCGAGCGCCAGATCGGCGCGGCGCTCGACCGACTGGTTGACCGCCCGGACCGATCCGACGTAGCCTCTGATCGCCTGCGTCGCCGCCTCCAACTCCTCGACGCGGCCCTCGAGGTCGTCGAGTCGCTTCGACAGCTCCGCTCGCTCAGCGGTCGCGGTCGCCTCGTCGGTCACGTCGGCGACCGCGTCGTCGGTTTCGGTGAGCGCGCGCTCGACCGCGCGGAGGCGCTCTTCGACGCGGTCGTCGCCCCGTTCGGCCGTCTCGCCCGGCGTGCGGTCGGATCGGTGGGAAGCCCGTGGCTGTTCCGAACGCCCGTCGCTCGCCGTCTCGGACGGTTCGTCGGCGTCGACGATCGGTCGGTCATGGTCGCTCGTGTCGTCGGTCACGCGGCCGATTGGCCGCAGTTCTCTACTTAAACATCGGGGGAAAAGGTATTACCACGTGATCGGTTATCTTACGATCATGAAAGCGGTCCTCCTCGGCGTCGGACAGGCGGGCGGGAAGCTCACGACCGCGCTCGCTGAGTTTGACGCCGACGCCGGCTACGGTGCGGTGCTCGACGCGCTCGCAGTAAACACCGCGTCGGCGGACCTGAATCCCCTCCCGCTCGACACGGTCCTCGTCGGTCAGTCTCGGGTGAACGGACACGGCGTCGGCGGCGACAACGAGCTCGGCGCCGAAGTGATGACGGAAGACGCCGTCGAGGTGCTCGACGCGCTCGCGCCGAAGGTGAACGCCGCCGCGGAGGCGCTGTTCGTGGTCGCGGGACTCGGCGGCGGCACCGGCTCCGGCGGCGCGCCGGTGCTCGTCCGCGAGCTGAGCCGCGTGTACGACATCCCGGTGTACGCGGTCGGGATCCTCCCCGGCCGCGACGAGGGGGCGATGTACCAGGTGAACGCCGGACGGTCGCTGAAGACGCTGGTCCGTGAGGCCGACGCGACACTCCTGCTCGACAACGACGCGTGGCGCTCTTCGGGAGAGTCGGTCGAGGGCGGCTACGCCGCGATCAACGCCTCGATGGCGAAGCGGGTCGGGCTCCTCCTCGCGGCCGGCGAGTCGGTGGAGGGGGTCGCCGAGTCGGTCGTCGACACGAGCGAGGTGATCAACACGCTGCGCGCCGGCGGCATGGCCGCGGCCGGGTTCGCGTCCGCGCCCGCCGCCGCGGACCCCGAGGAGAACGTGACGACCGTGATGAGCACGGTCCGGAGCGCGGTGATGACGGGGATGTCGCTCCCCAACGCGACCGAGGCGGACGCCGCCCTGGTCGCCATCGCGGGCGACCCCGAGCGGATCTCCCGGAAGGGCGCGGAGAAGGCGCGCAAGTGGCTCCAAGAGGAGACCGGCTCGATGCAGGTGCGCGGCGGGGACTTCCCGCTCGACTCCGATCGGGTGGCCGCCTTGGTCCTCCTCGGCGGCGTCGAGCGCTCGCGCCGCGTCGAGGAGTTCCTCGAACGCGCACGGCAGGCCGTCCGCGACGAGCCCGAGGGACAGCCCGACCCCGCCGAAGCGTTCCAGAACGACGAGCTCGACGACTTGCTCTGAGCCCTCGTCGCGCGGACCGGCGGCGTCGACCGCGCCGGCGAGACAGGTTCCGCACCTTTTTGGTTCCGCCCGCTGGAGTCGTTTCCGATGAACAACCCGTGGGACGACTGGGACCACGTGCTGAAGGTCGACCCGGACAAGGAGCTGTACGGGAACGACACCTTCGAGGACGTCTGCCGGACCGGGACCGACGCGATCGAGATCGGCGGGACCCTCGACGTCACCGCGGAGAAGATGACCCGCGTCGTCGACGCCGCCGCCGAGTACGACGTGCCGCTGTATCAGGAGCCGTCGAACCCGGGCGTCGTTATCGACTCGCCCGCGCTCGAGGGGTACCTGATCCCGACGGTGTTCAACGCCGGCGGCCCGTTCTGGATCACCGGCGCGCACAAGGAGTGGGTGCGGATCGACGACCTCGACTGGAGCCGGACGCACACCGAGGCGTACATCGTGATGAACCCCGAGGCGTCGGTCGCCCAGCTGACCGAGGCCGACTGCGACCTCAGCGCCGACGACGTGGCGGCCTACGCGAAGGTAGCGGAGCGCATGTTCGGCCAGGAGATCGTCTACGTCGAGTACTCGGGCATGTTCGGCGACACGGAGAAGGTCGCCGCCGCCCACGACGCGCTCGACGAGGCCACGCTCTTCTACGGCGGCGGCATCCACGGCTACGAGTCGGCCAACGAGATGGCCGCCCACAGCGACGTGATCGTCGTCGGCGACCTCCTCCACGACGAGGGCGTCGACGCGGTCCGCGAGACGGTGAAGGGCGCGAAGGACGCGTAGCTCGGGCAGACGCGTCGGACGCGTCGGGACCGGCGTGCGCTGCCGGCTGGATCAGTATCCGTCGACCATACTCTCGACGTACTTCGCGATCACGTCCACTTCGAGGTGGACCGGGTCGCCCACCGACTTCTCGGAGAGCGTCGTCAGCTCGTAGGTCGTCGGGATGATCGCGACGTCGAACTCCCCGGCCCGCTTCTCCGCGACCGTCAGCGAGATGCCGTCGAGCGTCACCGACCCCTTGTCGACGAGGTAGTCGCCGTGGCCCGCCGGGATCGAGAAGGTGAACCGCCAGTCCTCGCCGACGCGCTCGATCGCTCTCACCTCGGCGACGGTGTCGACGTGCCCCTGCACGACGTGGCCGTCGAACCGCCCGTCGGCGGGCATCGCGCGCTCGACGTTGACCGCGTCGCCCTCCTCCACGTCGCCGAGGTACGTCTTTTCGACCGTCTCGCTCGCGAGGAACACGTCGAACCAGTCGTCGTCGCCGGTGTCAGCGGCGCCGTACGCCTCGACGGTCAGACAGACCCCGCTGACGCTGATCGACTGGCCGTGGTGGAGGTCGTCGAACCCGTCGACGGCGATCCGGAGGCGGAGCCCGTCATCGGTCTCGGTCCGCGCGCGGACGGTTCCGGTGTCCTCGACGATCCCGGTAAACATACCGGAACTGGGCGCGGGCGACGGTTATCGGTTCTGGCTTCGCGCCGCCGTTCCGGGCTGCGCGGTCGCCCGTTTACCGACGCGTGGCCCGCCGCTCGCCGCGTCCCGCGCCCCTTTTGACCCCCGAGAGCCAACGGGACATCGATGCGACTCGGACTGCTGGACATGATCGGGTTGGCGGCCTCGTTGGTCTTCGCCATCCCGCTCGGGAACTACGCCGTCTTCCGGCTGATCGCCGGCGAGGTCGCGCTCGGCGCCGGCCTGCTCGTTGTCGCGATCGCGATGGTCGTCCTCCCGCAGTACTTCCTCGACCCCACCGAGATCCTCCGGCGGCTGCTCTCCGGGCTCTTACCGCAACGGCTCCGGGGCGACGAGCGCGGCGACGAGCAGCGCCGATAGCTCGAAGATCGACCGTAGTTACCCGCCGCGCTCCCGCGGCACGATCCCGAGCGGATACTCGGCCAGCGGTTCGCAGCCGTCTTCGGTGACGGTGACGAGGTCTCCCAGTCGGACGCCGCCGATGCCCGGGTCGTACACTCCCGGTCCGACCGCGACGACCTGACCCGGCCGCAGTTCGGCCCCCCCCGACAGCGACGGCGGCTCGCGGCGACTCACGCCTACGCCGTGGCCGGCGTCGTGTGTGAACCCCGCCTCGCTCTCCCCCGCGTTCGGGTCGAACCCGTACGCGCCCAGTTCGGCGGCTGCCTCGCCGTGGACGGTCTTCGCGGGAACGCCCGGCTCGATCTCGCCGAGCGCGACGTCCCGGGCCGACTCGACCGCGAGGTACGCCCGCCGGCCCCAGCCGCCGTCCCCGTCGACCACGAACGTCCGGGTCAGTTCGCCGCGGTATCCGTCGGGCCCGCGCGGCGAGATGGCGATCAGGACCGTCCTGCCGGGGCGAATCGGGTCGTCGCCGACGTAGTGGCGGTCCGCCGCTGACGGGCCGACGCCGATCGCGGTGTCGCCGGCGTCCCGGACGCCGTGAGCGGCGAGCGTCGCGTTCACGGCCCGTCGCAGGCGCTCCGTCGTCAGGGGGGTGCCGTCCCAGCGAAGTGGGGGTCTGTGGTCCGCGTCCCCGGTTTCGGCCGGTCCCGCCTCGACGACCTCGCTCTCGGCCAACACGGTCTCTGCGCGCGCCATCCCCGCGACCGCCGCCCGCTGGACGCGGCGCAGTCGATCGATCTCTGCGTCGGTCTTCCGCGCCCGCGCCGTTGCGACCGCGTCGGTCGATGCCAGCTCGTTGCCGGCGCGTTCGAGGTACACCGCCGCGTCGTGCGGGATCGACGCGGGGACGAGGAGTGTCTGGTCGTCGGCGCCCCCGAGCAGGTCGCGCACGACCGCCGCGGCGCGCTCGCCCGCGTGGTCGTCGGCGCCCTCGATCCGCACCTCGCGAGCGACGCCGTCGTGGAACTCGCCGTCACCGTCACGTCGGCTCCGAGCACCGGCGACGAACTCCCGTTCGGCCTGCTCGCGGAACGGCGGGGGGACACAGAGGACGGCCCGGTCGGCGTCGCTTCCGCCGTCGCCCGGGACGACCACCAGCGCGTACTCCCGTTCTGGGCCGACGACGCGCGTGAGGTACCGCAGGTCGTCGTCGAAGCGGTCGCCGACCGCGACGAAAGCGTCGGCGTCCGCGGTCCTGACCGCCTCGACGATCGGCGTGAGATCGGTGCGGAGCGGGCGGCGCTGCTCGGGGTCGACTGGGGAGCCGAAACCGGCCTCACGGTCGCCGTCCGCCCCGTCGTCCCCCTTTCCCTCCCCGTCGCTCACGGCTCGGGTTCGGGAACGGCCAGCTCGGCCTGCACCTCTTCGACGAGCTCCTGTGGGGGCTCGTCGCGGAGCTCGTTGAACAGGAGCACGCTGATCGGGAGCGTCGGCGCCCCGCTGATGAGGCTCTCCATGATCACGAGCCGCTCGCGGGCGCGGGACATCCCGACGTAGAACACCCGGCGCTCGTTGTCGGTGAGGACGGGGACCGGGCTCGTGGTTTTCGTGAACTCCTCGACGCCGTCCACGTCGGTCGGGTCGTCGATGGAGGCGGCCATCTGCTCGACGACCTTCTCCGTGAGGTCGGTCGCGACGAACACGTGGTCGGCTTCGCGGCCCTTCGCGGAGTGGATGGTGCCGACGCGGACGCGGGTCGGATCCATCCCCTCGTACTCGCCATCGAAGTAGGCGCCCATCGACTTCCGCTGGAAGCTCGTCACCTTCCGGACCATGTCGTCGGCGCTCGCGGCGTCCGGCATGAAGGGTATGAACTCGTCGAGCTCGTCCGTCGTCACGTCGATCTGGGCGATGTCGTCGGCGTCGGCCGCCTCCTCGCGGTCGTCGAGGAAGTCGTAGAACTCGTCGCGCTCGTGGGTACCGAACGCCGAGTCCTGCAGCATGTCGGCGAGCCGCCGGGCCTCTAAGCCGTTCACGGGATCGCCCGCGTCGGCCTTCTCGATGGCGCTGACGTAGTCCCGAACCCGATCCGTCCACATCCGACCGTCGGTCAGCATCGTGAACGGGATCCCGTGGTCGATGAACTCGTCGATGAAGTCGAACATCTGATAGCGGGCGCGGAACAGACACATCACGCTCCCCTCGTCGTCCTCGACGGTGTACCGGACGTTCCGGACGAGTTCGAGCATCGACGGCGACTCGATCGCCTCGACGGTGCCGCCCTCCTTGCGGGGGTGCAGGTCCTTCTCCTGCCGCTTGTCGATGTGGCGGATCTCCGCGTTGACGACGTTCAGGATCTCGGAGGGGAGCCGGTAGGAGTTCGGGAGGACCACGTCCTCGTCGACGTCGGTGTCGAGGAGCAGGTCGGGGTCGGCGCCCTGCCACGCGTAGACGACCTGGTCGTCGTCGCCGGCGATGAGCACCTTCTCCATGTGGGGTTTCCACTCCTCGAACACGTTGTACTGCAGCGTCGTGATGTCCTGGAACTCGTCGATGATCAGGTAGTCGACGTTCGGCACCAGCGAGCGCTGCGCGACGCGTTCGAGCATGTCCGCGAACCCCACAAGGTCGTGGTCGCCCTTGTAGCCGCGCCACGCGCGGATCGTCTCGGGAATGTCGATCCGGTCGTCGTCGGAGGGCCACGTCGGGGTGTACTTGTTCCCCTGCTGGGCGTTGGGGTCCTCCTCGGGCGGGAGCCGAACCTCTTCGACGTTCCACTGGAAGGGCACGTCGTACCAGTCGGAGACGTCGCGCTCGGTGCGCTGGAGCCACTGCGAGGTGGCGATGATCTTGTTGCCGATCGTCGTCGACCGCGCGGTCCGGCGCCCGGCGCCGCCGTTCTGGTCCTCGAACTCGACGCCGTACTCCTCGCAGAACGACTCCTTGTCGTCTTCGCCGACCACGTCACCGCGAGAGAGATCGAGCAGCTCGTACGCCTTCGCGTGCATGGTACAGACGTTCCCCTGGAGGCTCCGCGGGGAGATGTCGAGCCGCTCGGCGAGTCGCTCGCGGATCTCTGCGGCGGCCGCGCGCGTGTACGAGACGACGAGCACGTCGCGAACGTCGGCGTCCTCGTCGTCGAGGATCCCCTCGACGCGATCCAGGAGCGCCGTGGTCTTCCCGCTGCCCGGACCGCCGAACAGTCGCGTCACCGTGGGATCGGTCATTATCTACTCCAGATCCCGACTCTCCTTAAACGCCGTGGCTCGGGCCGTACCGGAGCACACGCGGGATCGGCGCGTTTCTGCGCTCGCTGGCGGGGATGTCGACGTACTTTCTGCGGACGGCGCGTTCAGTTGCTTCGCGTCGCACGCGCCTCGCGCACGTCGGCGCCGTCGCGAACGAGATCCTCGCAAGCGGGGCAGACTCGGGGCCGATCGACCTCGTTCGGTGTGAACACCCGAACGTAGTCGGTCGTGACGAACGAACCGCAGTTCTGGCAGGTCGGCATACTCGCCACTATCGATTGATACCACATAATGCTGCCGCCTATTTACCTCGAAAGAAAAGCGCTAACCGGCCGTGAGACGCCGTTGGCGTCAGGTCGGACGCCAGTCGCACACGTCACACTGCGCGGTTCCTTCCGGGTGTAGCGCACCGCACTCCGGACACTGGAGTTTGTTATAGGATCGCTCCCAGCGTGCGATCTCCGTCTCGTGGCCGCGGTCGGACAGGAACTCGTCGAACACGTCGTCGTCCGCGCTGGGTGCACTACTAGACATGCATGCTAAACAATGCCACGCGAGTATAAATATCTTGTTGCGGCTTTATCGTTCTGCGAAAACGGCAACGAACGATCGGTGTTCGGCGGCAGAACTGCTCGATGTTTCGACCAGAGACGAGGTCGTCCGATCGGGGCTTCGCCTCGGTCGATCAGTCGGACGCCGTCGGCGCGGCTTCCGGTTCCGTACGCCCGGCCCCGCGTTCCCCGCCCTCGCTCGTCTCCTCGGAGCCGTCTCCGCCTCCGACTGAGCCCGCTCCGACTCGTCGGTCCGCTCGGAGGTCGCGCGGGCGTCGAACTCGCCCCGCCCGACCGCCTCGGACGTCTCCGTCAGCCGACGGAGCTCGACCGCGACGTTGCCGACCAGCACGATACCCAGCAGGCCGAGGTTCAGCGTGACGACGACCGCCGTCGACGTCAGCGCAGCCGTCGCGGCCGTCGCCGTCCCGACCGTGGCGACGTGGCCCGCGAAGAGGGCGATAAATCCGAGGGTCACGGCGAGCGTCAGGCGGACCGCCGCCCCGACCCGCCCCCGTACCGTGTGGTGATCGATTTCAGCATTGCTTACGCACCCCGAGAAAGCTCCCCTACTTCGGATTAAAGGCGAAATCACACGTTCCGATAACGCCGTGGATGAAGCCGCGAGCGGCGGCGGATCGATGGTTCGGTCCGGTTCGGGGGCGGGTTAGGAACAGGTTCGGTGCTGGTCTGGTGTCGGTCTGGAGTCCGTCAGGAGTCGGTCAGGAGCCGATCTTGGGGCGGGCTTTTCCCGCAGGCGCGCCACCAACGGGCATGCCGAGCGTCAGCGACACGTACATCGAGAACCGACAGCGCGTCCAGCCGACCCACACCAACAACTACGAGTCGGCCCACGGGGGCAACGTCGTCAAGTGGATGGACGAGATCGGCGCGATGTCGGCGATGCGCGCCGCCGGCGAGACGTGCGTCACGGCCAAGATCAACGGGCTCGACTTCAAGCGACCGGTGCCGCAGGGCGACACCTGCATCGTCGAGTCGTACGTGTACGCGGTCGGGCGAACGAGCCTCCGCACGCGGATCCGGGCGTTCCGCGAGTCTCCTCGGACCGGCAAGCGCGAGCTGACGACGGAGTCGTACTTCGTCTTCGTCGCAATCGACGCCGACGGGGACCCGACGCCGGTCCCGGAGCTGACGGTGGCGGGCGACCGGTGCCGAGAGCTGCGCGACGCCGCGCTCGCCGCCGAACCGGGCGAGGGTCGGTGACGCGGGGGTCAGTAGTCGCCCAGGACCCCGAGCCGCCGCGCCCGTCGCGTCGCGTAGTGGAAGACGACGTACCCTCCGAGGAGGTAGCCGGCGGCCACGCCGACGAGGAGCCCGAGGTCGGCGACGCCGAACTCCCACAGCCGGACGCCGTCGACCATCGCGCGCTGGAGCATCGCGCTCCCGTGGGCCAACGGGAGGACTCGGGTCCACGGCGCGTCGAGGACGGGCGCCGAGATCAGCGCGACGAACCCGAACTGCAGCAGGTTCAGCCAGTTCCCGATCCGCTTGTATAGCACCGTCACGCCGCCGGCGGCGAACCCCAGTCCCAGCACCGACGTGACCGCGAGCCCCGCGACGGGGATGACCGTGAAGGGGTCGAGGCTGAGTCGGGTCCCCGTCAACACCAGCATGACGGCGAGCACGACCGCCGAGGTGAGGAACGTCCGGACCACCTTCGCGACCCCCTTCAGCAGGGCGACCGGCGCGAAGCCGAACGGCGTGGTGATGTGCCGCTCTAACGTCCCCCACTGCACCTCGCTGCCGATGTCGTTCGACACCGACGAGTACGCGCCGACCGACAGCGTCCACAGGAAGTAGCCGACGATGATCCCAGACAGCGAGTCCGTCAGCGCCTGTCCGGCCAGCAGCCGCCCGCCGTAGAAGAGGACGCCGAAGAAGAACAGCGCGACGACGATCCCCCCGATCGCGTTCGCCGGATACCGGACGAAGATCAGGTACTCGCGGTAGAGCACGGCCCGCGCGAGGTGGTAGTACGTGGCGGGTCGGGGCTCGTCGTCTGTGGCCGGTCGGGGCTCGTCGTCTGGGTCGGCGACGGTCCGCGCCGCGGGGTCTTCGCCGCCCGTCACGGCGCCTTCCCTCGCCCGTCCGGTTCCATCCCGGTGAGGTCGACGAACACGTCCTCCAGCTCTGGACGGACGGTCCGAACGTCCTCCACCGTGACGCCCGCCTCGCGGAGCGCGTCCATGAGGTCGTACAGTGCGTCGCCCGCGGCGGCGACCTCGACGCTGGCGGCGTCAGCGCCGGGCCCGGTTTCGACCGCCCGCACGTCGAAGCGGTCCCGGAGGGTCGCGACGACGGCGTCGTCGATGTCCGCGCTGACGACCCGGATGACGTCGCGGTCGGTGCCGGAGAGGAGCGCCGCGACGGTGTCGTCGGCGACGATCCGCCCGTTCGCCATCATCACCACGCGGTCGCAGACGTCCTCGATGACGCCCATATCGTGGCTGCTGAGGACGATCGTGAGCCCCTCCTCGCGGGCGAGCCGCCGGAGCTCCCGGCGGAGCGTCCGGGAGCTCTCGACGTCGAGTCCGAGCGTCGGCTCGTCGAGGAAGACGAGCTCCGCGCCGCCCGCCAGCACGCTCGCCAGCGACACCTTCTGTTTCATCCCCCGCGAGAGCTCTCGGACCGGCGTATCCGCCTTCTCGGTCAGTTCGAGGCGGTCGAGCAGTCGGTCGTGTCGGGCCCGAACCGAGTCCGGATCGACGCCGGCGATCGTCGCGAAGTAGCGCAGGTTCTCGCGGACGGTGAGCCGCCAGTAGTCGTTGCGCGCACCCTCCAGCATCGCGTCGACGTCGGCGTAGGCGGCCCGTCGCCCGTCGCCGACGTCGGTGCCGAACACCCGAACCGACCCCGCGTCGGGGAGGACGATCCCGAGCGCGCACTTGATCAGCGTCGTCTTGCCGGCCCCGTTCGGGCCGAGCAGGCCGACGATCGAGCCGCGCTCGACGGCGAGGCTGACGTCGTCGACCGCGAGCACCGAGTCGTCGCCGTCGCCGAACCGCTTCGAGACGCCCTCGATCGCGAGTGCCGGCGGGGAGGCGTCCGCCGGGTCTCCGCCGGACGGGGCGTCGCCGGACCGGGCGCCGTCGCGCTCGCGGGGTCCCCCGCGGTCGCTCGCCGCGCTGCGTGCCATTGCGGATCGATACGTGCCGAGCGGGGATATATCCGCGCCGTCGTGACGTGCCCGCTGACGTGCCTGCTGACCTCTCGAACTGGGAATGTCCACCGCGAGCGAACCGATCTCGGTGCCACTCGCTCCCGGACGAAATAGTTGCGAAGCAAGAGAGTCCGAAAAGTTACCTTTTATAATTAATGAACGTGATGTATTCCGCGTCGTATGTGGATGGTAGCCTGTCACATGTGTTGTCGACCGAACCGAGCGATTGAGAGTAACCGCGGAGGGGATCCATGACGACCGGTATCGACGTTGCGGTGGCCGCGATTCCGCTGCTTCTCGCTGGGGTCCTGTTGATCGGATTCCTCTGGCCGGCGACCCGCGCGATGCCGGTGGCGTGGGTCGCGGCGCTGGTGATCGGCTATACCGCGTGGAGCATGCCGGTGAACTGGTTGGCGGCGGCGTCGGCCGTCGGGGTCATGACTGCGATCGAGATCCTCTGGATCGTCTTCGGCGCGCTGGTGCTGTTGTACACGCTGATGGAGGCCGGCGCGTTCGACCGGATCAATCGGGGATTCGCGACGGTCAGCGACGACCGACGCGTCCAGATCGTCCTGATCGCCTTCTTCATGGCGACGTTCATCGAGGGCGCCGCCGGCTTCGGGACGCCGGCCGCGGTCGTCGCGCCGCTGCTCTTGGGCCTCGGCTTCCCGGCGCTCGCGGCGGTCGTCGCCGGGATCATCGGACACATCATTGCGGTCACGTACGGCGCGGTGGGGACGCCGATCGTGGTCGGCATCCAGAGTCCGATGGAGAGCGTTGAGTTCACCCGCACCGCGATCCAAGACGGCGGGATGACCGTTCAGGAGTTCTCGGTCAACGTGGCGGCGTGGGCGGCGACGTATCACGCGCTGGTCGGATTCGTCATGCCGCTGTTCGCGGTCGGCATGGTCGTCTACTTCTTCGGGGATCCGGACGACCGCTCGCTGGAGCCGGCCTGGGAGGTCGCGCCGCTCTGTCTGGCGTCGGGGATCGCCTTCGCGGTCCCGTACTGGGTCTCGGCGTGGTTCCTCACGGCCGAGTTCCCGGCGCTTATCGGATCGATGGTCGGCGGCGCCATCATCCTGAGCATCCTGCGCGCGGGGTACCTCCTGCCCGACGAGGAGTGGGAGTTCCCGGAGCGGGAGAAGTGGGCCGACCACTGGGTCGGATCGATCGAACCCGGCCAGTCGAACGGGTCGAACGGCGGGGGCGCCGACACTCGCGGCGGCGTCTCGCCCGAGGCGAAGGCGGCCGACCTCGGCGGCGGCGAAGAGATGTCGCTGCTGAAGGCGTGGTCGCCGTACGTCCTGCTCGTGATCTTGCTGGTCGTGACCCGTGCGGTCGGTCCGATCTCGAACTTCATCAACCGCGACATCTTCATCGTCAGTTGGAGCGATATCCTCGGCACCAGCCTCGACGGCGCCGTCGCGTGGATGAACGTGCCGGGCTTCTGGCTGCTCGTGAGCGCCGTGCTCGCGATCCCGATCTTCAGCATGTCCGGTGAGGAGGTCACTGACGCGTGGAAGGAGGCCGCTCGGAAGATCGTGTCGCCGTTCATCGCGCTCGTCTTCGTCATCGCCATGGTGCAGGTGATGCTCCAGTCCGGCGCGCATCCCGGCGCTCCGGCGGTCGGCAGCATGATCGTCCTGCTCGCACAGACGACCGCCGACCTTCTCGGCGTCGTGTACCCGGCCGTCGCCGCGCTGATCGGGGCGCTCGGCGCCGCGATGGCCGGGTCGAACACCGTCTCGAACATCACCTTCGGCGCGTTCCAGTTCGAGGCCGCGACCCAGCTCGGGCTCCCGCGAACGGTCATCGTCGGCGCGCAGGCCGTCGGCGGTGCCATCGGGAACCTGGTCGCGATCCACAACCTCGTCGCCGCGCTCGCGACGGTCGGCCTCCTCGGACAGGAGGGGCGGGTGATGCGGCTGAACATGATCCCGCTGCTGTACTACGCGACCGGCGTCGGACTGCTGTGTCTGCTGTTCAGCTACGTGGTGTTCCCCGGCGTCTTCTGAACGCGGACTCGGCAGGACGGCCCCGCACTTTTTTTCGCGTCGACCCCGCAAGTGGCGCGGCCGCCGGTCGGACGAAACGTAGCCGGACGAAACGCCGGTCGGAACGCGCGCCCCGCTCAGTCGTCGGCAGCCGCCGGGCTCGCCGGCTCGCCGGCAGCGATGTCGGCGTCGGACGCGGGCCCGGTCACCGCCTCGGCGACCTTCTCGATCGGGTGCGGCGGGCTCTCGGCCCGGTCGCGATCGCCCAGCTGGGACCGACAGGAGGCGCCGGGCGCGGTGACCGTCTCGCCGCCGCTCTCCTCGACCTGATCGAAGAGGATCCGGCCGATCGCCTTCGAGATGTCGTAGTGCTCGGCCTCGTAGCCGAACGAGCCCGCCATCCCGCAACACGAGGAGTCGAGCGGGTCCACGTCGTAGCCGGCCCGCCGCAACACGCCGACCGCGTGGTGGTCCTTGTTCGTCGCCTTCTGGTTGCAGTGGCCGTGGTACGTGAGCGACTCCGCGGGCGCGTCGAACGCCACCCGCTCGTCGACCCGCCCCGCGTCGAGGTACTCTAACACCCCGTACGCGGCCGCCGACACCGCCTCGACCGCCTCGCCGTCCAGCAGGTCCAGGTACTCGTCCTGGAACATCACCGCGTCCGAGGGCTCGACGAAGACGACCGACTGCCCCGCTCGAACGCGCGGCGCGAGCGCCGCGACGTTCGCCTCCGCGCGCTCGCGGGCGTCGTCGAGGAACCCGGTCGAGAACGCCGCGCGCCCCGAGGGCGCCAGATCGTCCGGCACCTCCACGCGGACGCCCGCCGCCTCCAGCACCTCGACCGCCGCCTTCCCGGCCGCCGGGTAGCTGTAGTTCGTGTACGTGTCCGGGAACAGCACGACCGTGTCGGTCGCGTCCGCCGGGTCGACCGTCGACCCGCCGCGGGACGCGAACCACTCTTCGAAGCTCTCGGATCGGAACGTCGGCAGCTCGCGGTCCGCGGCGATCCCCGCGACGGCCTCCATCACCGCGCGGGCGCCGGGGATCTTCGTCGCCGCGTTCGACACCGGCGCGAGCGCGCTCCCGAGCGCCGAAAAGCGGTCGATGTCGCGGAAGATCCGCTCGCGGAGCCCCGACCCCTCCTTCTCGTGGTGTTCGTGTTTCACCTCGGCTTTGAGCTTCGCGAGGTCGACGCCGGTCGGACAGTCGCTCTGACACCCCTTACAGCCGACGCAGAGCCCGAGCACCTCCTCCTGGAACCGGTCGGAGTGGATCTCGTCGTCGTCGAGCTCGCCGCTGATGGCGGCTCGGAGCATGTTCGCTCGCCCGCGCGTCGCCTGGATCTCCTCCTCGGAGGCGCGGTACGTCGGGCACATCACGCCCGACTCCGTCTCCCGGCAGGTGCCGCAGCCGTTGCACAGCTCGACCAGATGGGAGAACCCGCCCTCGTCGGAGAAGTCCAGCTCGGTCTGCGGCTCGATCGATTGGTACTGCGGGCCGTATCGGAGGTTCTCGCGCATGTCCGTGTCGGCGGCGGTGTCGGGGTAGCCGCGCTCGGTCGCGGTGTCGTCGTCGACGTAGACGACCTTCCCCGGGTTCATCCGCCACTCGGGGTCGAACGTCGACTTGAGCTCCTGAAACGCGCGCCAGAGCGCCTCGCCGTACATCTTGGGGTTGAACTCGGTGCGCGCGAGCCCGTCGCCGTGCTCGCCGGAGAAGGCGCCGTGGTGCTCCAAGACGAGGTCGGTGACGTCCTCGGAGATGGAGTGCATCTTCTCGACGCCCTCCTCCTCTTTCAGCGAGAGGATGGGGCGGATGTGGAGCGTGCCGCTCCCGGCGTGTGCGAAGTAGGCGGCCGAGGTGTCGTGGTCGGTGAGGACCTCTTCGAACTGCCCGACGTACTCCGCGAGCTCCTCGGGCGGCACGGTGGCGTCCTCGATGAACGGGTACGGTTTCGGGTCGCCCTGCATGCTCATCAGCAGGGGGATCGCCGCCTTCCGGAGGTTCCAGAGGTCGGCCTGGGCCTCGGGGGAGTACGCCTCCAGCACGTCGAAGGCGTCGCCGTCGTCGACGAAGTGGGCGTTCGTGTCGGCGATCGCCGCTTCGAAGTCGTCGACGAGCTCAGAGTCCCACTCCAACATGAGCGCGGCGGTGGCGCGGTCCGGGATCGGCTCGGCGTACTGCGCGAACTCCTGTGAGCCGGCGGCCAGCGAGAACACCTCGTCGTCCATCAGCTCGACCGCACTCACCGGGAACTCCAGCGCCTCGGGGACGGCTTTCATCGCGTCGACCAGCGAGTCGAAGGTGTACAGCGCGAGCGCGGTCTCTTCGGGGCGGGTGACGAGCGACACCTCGGCCTCGACGATCGTGCCGAGCGTCCCCTCGGCGCCCACGAACAGCTTCGAGAGGTTGATCACCTCCTCGCCGTCGTCGTTCTCGTAGATCACCTTGTGGAGGTTGTACCCGGAGACGGAGCGCTTGAGGTTCGGGTACTTCTCGTCGATCGCGGCCTGGTTCTCCTCGACGAGCGCGCGCGTGGTCTCGTACAGCGCGGCCTCTCGGTCGTTTTGCGCGACGATCTCCTCGTACTCGGGAGAGTCGAGCACGACCTCGCGGGTGTGAATCAGCGAGCCGTCGGCGAGGACGACTTTCAGCTCCTCCGTGTACGCGTCGGTGATGCCGTAGCGCACCGAGTGCGCGCCCGTGGAGTTGTTGCCGATGCCGCCGACGACGGTCGCTCGCGCGGAGGAGGCGGGGTCGGGCGCGAACTTGAGCCCGTCTTCGGCGAGCCGGTCGTCGAGGTGGTCCTGCACGACGCCGGGCTGGACCACGGCGCGGCGGTCGTCGGGCCGGACGTCGACGATCTCGTCCATGTACGTTGAGAAGTCGAGGACGACACAGCCCGGGCCGACGGTCTGGCCGCCCAGCGAGGAGCCGGCGCCGCGCGGGATGACGGGCACCTCGTGCTCCGCGGCGACCTCCATCGTCGCCTGTACGTCCGCGACCGAGCGCGGGATCACGACGCCGGCCGGTCGCGCCTGATAGATGCTGCCGTCGGTGGCGTACAGAACCTGCGCGTACTCGTCGAACTGGACGTCGCCGGCGACGCGCTCGCGGAGATCCGCCGCGAGCGATCGGTACGCCGGCACGTCGGGTCGGTCGTGACCGAGCGCCGCCGCTGACGTGTCCAGGTCGGGCACGTTCCCTCCTCGCGTGGGCTCGCTTGCCATGATACTAAGCGGGGGAGAAGCGCGAATAAAACCTTTGTTCATGACACTCCATGGGGTAATCGCGAGTCGGCCGCTCGCCGGGATTTATTACGGTGCCGCGACACCCCCGGCCATGGAGATTCTCCACACGTGTCTGAACGTGGCGGACGCCGACCGCACCGCGGACTGGTACGTCGAGCAGCTCGGGTTCGAGCGCTCCTGGGAGTTCACGACCGCCGACGGCGACACGCGCAACGTGTACGTCGCCGACGACGCCGGCGTCGAGTTCCAGCTGTCGGACACCGACGGCGAGGAGCCGAGCGCCGACGGCGACCGCTACGACCACGTCGCCGTCGGCGTCGACGATGTCGACGCGACGTTCGATGAGATCGACCACCACGGCGTCGTGAAGGAGCCGGGCGACCAGCCGGAGGCCGGCGCGCGCACTGCGTTCGTGAAGGACCCCGACGGCCACGCGGTCGAGCTGATCGAGCCGCTCTGAGACGCCCGGCCCGACCGCGCGACGGTGTCACGCCCCAAGCGTCCCGAGTCGCCGTCGACGCGACCCGCTTAGATTCCGACGAACAGTATCGACGCCGCGACCGCGGTCCCCGCCCAGCCGGCGCCGACCCAAGTCAACACGGCGAACGCCTGGCGCGCCCCCTCGCGGCTCCACTCCGACTCGCCGCCGAGGTGGTCCTGTACCGCCGACATGGAGTCGCCGAAGCCGACCGCGCCACCCCACGTCGCGACGCCGAAGCCGAACAGGAGCGCGCCGAGCGCGAACGAGGTGTCAGTCGCCTGCTTCGCCCCGGCGATCGGGAAGAGCACGCCCGCGACGACGACCCCGAGAAGGCCGCCGACGCCGACCCACCGGCCGATCGTTCGCCCGGACGGGCGGGTGTCGCGGTCAGTCAACGGTCTCCCGCATCCGCGGGTCGAGCGCGTCGCGCATCCCGTCGCCGAGGAGGTTGAACCCGAGCACCGTCAGCGCGAGCAGCAGACCGGGGAAGAAGGACCACCACCACGCCCCGGAGAACAGCCCGAACTCGACGCCGTTCGAGAGCATCATCCCCCAGGTCGGCTCTCCCGGACTGGCTCCGAAGCCGAGGAACGACAGCGCGGCGATGTCGATGATCGCGAGCCCGTAGTTGAGCGTCGACTGGACCGTGATCGGCGCGAGACAGTTCGGCAGGACGTGCCGAATGAGCAGCCGCGGGTCGGTCGCGCCGAGCGCCTTCGTGGCGTCGGTGTACTCGTCTTCGAGCACCTTCAGCGCGGCGCCCCGGACGACCCGGGCGAATCGCGGGGTGTAGACGAGCGTCAGCGCCCCGACGGCCCGCCACAGGCCAAGCTCTTCCGGGAAGATGGTGACGAGCGCCAGCGCCAACAGCAGCGACGGGAACGACAGCAGCACGTCCATCGTCCGCATGATGACGTTGTCGGTCAGGTCGCCGTAGTACGCGGCGACGATCCCCAGACTCACTCCGAGGAACGTCGACGCGACGACGGTGACCGTGCCGTAGAGGACCGCGTACCAGGCCCCGTACATCACGCGCGGGAAGATGTCCCGAGCCTGGCCGTCCGTGCCGAAGGGGTACGCCGCGCTGGGCGCGGCCTCGGACGGGTTCGTCCCGAACTGGGTCGCCATGAGGTCGCTGAGGTCGTACGTGATCCGCGCGTAGATCGCGAGCAGAATGACGCCCACGATGATGACGATCCCGGTGATCGCGAGTCGGTTCGAGAGGAGCTGCGAGAGGAACGGGCTCGCGCGCAGCCGCTCGACGATGCCTCGGTCGATGGTTTCGGTCTGTGTCTCTGTGCTCATTGTTCGATGCGTGGGTCGAGGACCGAGTACGTGAGGTCGACGCCGAGGTTAACTAGCGTGTACAACACGGCGAAGACGAGGACTGTTCCCTGCACGACGGGGTAGTCGCTGCGGTTGATCGCGTCGACGAGCAGCGTGCCGATGCCGTTGATCTCGAAGACGGTCTCCGTGAGCACCGCGCCGCCGAGCAGCGATCCGAACTGGATGCCGATCACGGTGATGACGGGAATGAACGCGTTGCGGAGCCCGTGTTTCATCACGGTGATCTTCGAGCCCTGGCCCTTCGCCCGGGCGGTCCGCATGTAGTCTTGGCGGATCACCTCGACCATGGACGAGCGCATCATCCGCGAGAGCAGCGCCATCTGGTAGATCCCGAGCACGACCACCGGCAAGAGCAGGTGAATGACCGCGGACTGGAACGCCGCGAGGTTCCCCGCCCACAGCGTGTCGACGAGGATGAGCCCCGTGACCGGTTCGACGAAGTACTCGGAGCCGATTCGACCACTGGTCGGGAGGAGCCCGAGGAACTGCGCGAAAAGCAGGATGAGAAGCGGGCCGCTCCAGTAGATCGGGATGCTGATGCCGCTCAGTGCGCCGATGCGGGTGAGGTGGTCGGTCCACGTGTCCTGTTTGACCGCGCTGAGGATCCCCAGCGGGAGGCCGAACAGGAGCCCGGCGAACTGGCCGAGCAGCGCGAGTTCGATCGTGATCGGAAGCCGATCCACGAGGATCTGGCTCACCGCCGCGCCCCGGTTCACCTGGTAGGACTGACCGAAGTCGAACGTCGCGACCTCGCCGAGGAAGCGAACGTACTGCTGCCAGAGCGGGTCGTCGAGTCCGAGGTCGGCGCGGACCTGATTGACGAACTCCTGGCTCGCTCGCTCACCGGCGATCACCACGGCGGGATCGCCGGGCGAGAGGTGGAGAATGGCGAACACCACCGTCGCGACCCCGAACAGAACGGGGAACAACATGAGCAGTCGTTTCAATACGAAACGTTTGGAGACCATTCAGGAAAAGGAGCGCATGGGACGGTCAAAAAATCTGTGTTCGGCGTCGACTACTCGAGCTCGACCGCTTCGAGGTACGGTCCCCCGATCGCGGCGACGCTGTAGTTGCTTACGCTGTTAGACACGCCGCGGACCTCGTCGGCGTAGTTGAGGAACACCCACGGCGCCTCGTCGTGCGCGACCTGAGCGGCCTCTCGGTACAGCTCCGCGCGGTCCTCCTGATTCGTGGTCCGTTGGGCATCCTCGACGAGACTCATGTACTCGCTGTTGGCCCACGCGGCGTTGTTCGAGGTGTTGAACCCCTCGGTGTCCCAGGAGACCCAGTCCTGCCCCTCCGGAACGTCGGTCTGGGGGTGGAGGAGGACGTAACAGAAGTTGTCGGCGTCGGCGTTGTCGGTGTACCAGCCGGCGAGCGTCGCGTCGTGGTTCCCCTGGTTGGTGTACGTGAGGTAGTCGGAGAACTGTCGGTCGTCGATCGACACCTCGATGCCGACCTCGGAGAGGTTCGACCGGATCGTCTCCGCGGTCGGGAGCGGCGCCGGGTTGTATCCGCGGGGGTTCTGGAACGTGGTCAGCGAGAACGAGAACCCGTCGCCGTAGCCAGCCTCCTCGAGCAGACTCTGCGCCTGTTCGGGGTCGTACTCGTAAGGGCTGATGTCGTCGTTGTGGCCGGACAGCGCGGGCGGGATCGGCTGGTCGGCCTGCGTGGCGATCCCCGAGTAGATGTTCTCGACGATCGCTTGGGTGTCGATGGCGTAGCTGATCGCGCGGCGGACGCGGCGGTCCCGGAACGGCTCGACGCGCGAGAGGTTAAACGCCATGTATCCGATGTTGATCCCCGTCGCCGTCCGGGCCTCGGCGGTGTCGGACCCCTCGATGATCTGCATGCTGTCGGGGTCGAGCCCGTCGATGATGTCGAGCTCTTCCTCGACGAGCGCCTGGGCGCGCGTGGAGTTCTGCCCGCGAGTGAGGAACAGCACCTCGTCGACGTTCGGGGCGTCTCCCCAGTAGTCGTCGAAGGTCGTGAGCCGGATGCGGTTGTTCGCGTTGTCGAGCGTCTCGAGCTGGAACGGACCGGTCCCGACCATCTCCTCGTCGAGGTTCGTGTCGCCCTCGATCGCGTCCTTCGAGATGGCGACGGAGACGAACATCGCGAGGTTTCGGAGGAACGGCGCGTACGTCTGGGTGAGCGTGATCGAGAGCTCGTAGTCGCTCGGCGCCTCGATGCTGTCGACCCAGTTGCCGAGGGTGAACGGCCCGTACCCGGAGGCGTCCTCGAAGTGGTACTCGTAGTCCTCGTCGACGAACCGCCGATACGTCGCGATGAAGTCGTCGGCGGTGAACTCCGAGCCGTCGTGGAAGCTCACGCCCTCCCGCAGCGTGAGCGTCACCGAATCGCCGTCGAGCGACCAGTCGGTGGCGAGCGACTCGGTGAGCGAGGCCTCTCCGGGCTGGAACGCGATCAGCCCCTCGTACGCCTGGTTCGTGACCTTCGCGACCTCGCCGCTGGTCGTGTTCTGCGGGTCGAGGGTGCTGGAGTGGGCGCCGCGACCGTAGCGGAGGGACGTCGTGTCCCCGCCGTCGCTGCCGTCCTCGCCGTCGCTCCCGTCGCTGCCGTCGCTGCCGTCGCTTCCGTCGCTGCCGTCGCCGCCGTCGCCGCCGTTTCCGCCGCAACCGGCGAGTGAGGCGACTGACGCCGTCGCGACCGTCGCGCCGCCCGCTCGTTGCAAGAAGCTACGCCGTGATGTTTCCGTGGTGTCGTGGGACATACACCGGTGGTAAATAGGCTACCTAAATAATTCTGGTGGAGCGATAGGACAACTCACCGAATAAACTCCGCTTGAGTGTCCGCGCGTTTGATTGCCCCTCAGCTCACTCGTCGTAGAGGTGACACGCGGCGGGGTGGCCGCTCTCGTCGAGGGCGGGGTTCGATCGTTCGCAGACGCTCTCGAACGTCTCGCGCAGCGTGGCCTCGGCCTCCTCCCACCGCTCGTTTTTCAGGTGTTCGAAGGAGTCGGCGACGACCTCACGCGCCTCCCCCGAGAGCGGACCGTCGAAGAAGTACTCGAAGAGCGTCGCGTGGGGGCCGCCGTCGGCGACGGCTGTCGACGTCGACTCGTCCTCGATTCGGACCTCGGACTCGATGGCGTCGAGGTCGATGTCCCCGGACTCCAGGCGCTGTCGGTAGAACATCACCTCTCGGTATCGGTCCTGGTCGATGTCCAGGTCGTCCGGCGGGATGATCGACGGGCACCGGGTGCGGAACCGACAGCCGGATGGCGGGTCGATCGGCGACGGAACGTCCCCCTTGAGGATCGTTCGGTCGTCCGTGTCGGCGAGGGGGTCCGGCTCCGGGATCGCGGACAGGAGCGCCCTGGTGTAGGGGTGTTTCGGCGTCTCGAACAGCTCGTCCGTCTCGGCGACCTCGACGATCTCGCCGAGGTACATCACGGCCACCCGATCGGAGATGTGCCGGACGACGCTCAGGTCGTGCGCGATGAACAGGAAGGTGAGGCCGAACTCCTCTTGGAGGTCCTCTAGGAGGTTGATGATCTGCGCCTGAACGGACACGTCGAGTGCGGACACGGGTTCGTCGGCGACGATGAAGTCCGGGTCCACGGCCAGCGCTCGCGCGATGCCGACCCGCTGACGCTGCCCCCCGGAGAGCTCGTGGGGGTAGCGGCCGAACTGCCCGCGCTCCAGCCCGACCGCGTCCATCAGCTCGAAGACGCGCTCGCGTCGGCGCCCCTCGGCGAGCCCGTGGATCTTCAGCGGCTCCATGATCGTCTGGCCGGCGGTCATCCGCGGGTCGAGGCTCGACATCGGATCTTGGAACACCATCTGCATGTCCTTCCGCCGCTTGCGGAGGTCCGACTTCGAGAGCGATCCGAGGTCCTCGCCGGCGAACACCACCTTCCCGTCGGTCGGCGGGTCCAGGTGGAGGATCGCTCGTCCCGCCGTGGACTTCCCGCAGCCGGACTCGCCGACGAGCCCCAGCGTCTCCCGCTCGCGGACGTCGAGATCGATCCCGTCGACGGCCTTCACGCTCGGGTCGCCGCCGCCGAACACCCGATCGAGCGCGCCGTCCTCCTGTTGGTAGTACTTCCGCATCTCGCTGACCTCGACGATCGGGTCGCCGATGGCGGACCTCGCGCCGACCTCGACGCCGTCGGTGCCGTACGCCGCCTTGTCGAACTCCTCGTGAACGCATTTCGACCGGTGGTCGACGTCGTCCGCACCGTGCTGGAGATACGGGATCTCTCCCTCGCGACACTGCGGTTCGGCCCACGGACAGCGCGGCGCGAAGTGGCACCCGTCGGGCATATCGATCAGGTCGGGAACGTTCCCCTCGATCGGAGTTAGCCGCTCTTTCTCCTCGGTGGGGATCGACTCCAACAGGGTGTACGTGTAGGGGTGGCTGGGGTTGGAGAAGATCTCCTCGACCGGCCCCTCCTCGACGATCTCGCCGGCGTACATCACGGCCACGCGGTCGCAGGTCTCGGCCACGACGCCGAGGTCGTGGGTGATCATCAGGACGGACATCCCGAACTCCGTCTGCAGATCGTCGATCAGGTCGAGGATCTGCGCCTGGATCGTCACGTCGAGCGCGGTGGTCGGCTCGTCGGCGATGAGGAGGTTCGGCTGGCAGGCGAGCGCGATGGCGACGAGCACGCGCTGGCGCATCCCGCCGGAGAACTCGTGCGGATAGTCGTCCACGCGCTGTTTCGCCTCCGGGATACCGACCGCTTGGAGCATTCTGACGACCTCGTCCATCACCTCCTCGTCGCCCTCGCGACCCCCGACCTTCGGGAGTATCTCGCGGATCCCGTTGGCCCACGAGTCGCTCTTCTGACCGCCGTACCGGTGGAGCCGCAGCGACTCGGCGATCTGTTCCCCGACGGTGACCGCCGGGTTGAGCGAGGTCATCGGGTCCTGGAATATCATCCCCATCTCGCCCCCGCGGACCCGACGGACGGCCGCCTCGGGGGCGGCCGTCACGTCGACGATCCCCTCGCCGATCTCGACGTCGGTCGGCGTCGCCCCGTCGCGGATCCGCTCGCGCGCGCCGGCGTCGAGGAAGACGAAGCCGTCGACGGCGTCGGCGAGCGACGCCTCGAGGTCGTCTCCGACGGCCTCCGGATCGACGCCGTTCGCGAGGCGCTCGGCGGCGGTCTCGAGGGCGCCCGCGAGGTCGTCGGGGTCCGCCTCGTCCGCGAGGTCGTCGGCCATTCCGCGGAGCTCCGCCGGCGTGTCGGAGACGCGTCGGCCGGCGCGGAGGTCGCTGCTCACGGCCGATATTGCGTCGATCAGTCCGGACGGGTACGGGACGTACGCGCCGTCGAACTCCTCGAGGAGGGAGGCGGCGAGCGCCGGATCCGCGAGGGTGATCCGCCCGCCGGCGATCTCGCCGGGATCGTCGACGAGGTCCATCGCCGAGAGGGCAGTGACGCTCTTGCCCGATCCGGACTCGCCAACGAGACCGACGGTCTCGCCGTGTTCTATCGAGAGGTCGATGCCGTCGACGGCCTTGACTGCGCCCCGTTCGGTTCTGAATTGGGTTCGGAGCGCCGACAGCGAGAGTAGGTCAGTCACTATCGGCGGTAGAGCGCCTTACGGAAAAATATCTTTGGGGCTAGTGGAACCTTTTATACTACTACCCGAGCGTCTCTCCGTATGGGCGAACCTGCAGGCAACGACGCACCTGCGAACGTACAGGCCGGAAACGGGTGGTCAGCGGTCATCGAAGACATGGAAGCGACCGCGGCGGAGTACCGGGAGCGCGGCTGGACGACGCTCGAACTCCACCCGGGCGATTCCGTCCTCGTGGACTCGGACCGCCGGACCGGCCTCGATGTTGTCCTCCCCGGTCCGGAGTTCGAAGAGCTCGAATCGCTCGTCGAGGATCGCCAGTTCCGGGACGTCGAGGTGTTCCGGGCGGAGGGTGACGAGCTGGTGTACGTGCTCGTCGTCGAGCTCGCCCCCGAGAGCGAGACCGCCGTGTTCGTCCCCGCGTACTACGATCCGAGCCAGTCGGCGGAGGCGATCGAACTGATCAGGGAGACGGGAGCCGTCCGACTCTTCTGTCGGCGACTGAACGACGACACCGTGCAGTTCGTCCACGACGATCCGACGCCGTTCCTCCCGAGATCCGTCGACTGAGTGTATCCTACGAGTCGAAGAGGCGGCGAGCAAACGAGCGCCGCGGACGGCGCGTTCCGAGGCCGGCTCCACGAATAACAGCGATATCGGAGATCGCCCCCGGGCGTTACAGGATGCCGGCGGCTTCGGCGGTCTCGACGATGTCTTGGGCCATCTTGTTGGTGGCCTCGTCGACCATCTGACCGTCGACGCTCACGGCGCCCTGGCCTTTCTCCATCGCCTCGGCGTAGGCGTCGACGATGCGCTTGGCGCGCTCGGCCGTTTCCGGGTCGGGCGCGAACACTTCGTTACCGATCTCGATCTGCGAAGGGTGGATCGCCCACTTCCCGTCGCAGCCGATCATGTTGGCGTTCTCGGCGGACTCGCGGAACCCGTCGGCGTCCTCGATGTCGGCGTACGGCCCGTCGAGACACGGCAGTCCCGCCGACTTCGCCGCGGAGTTGCACTCGGAGAGAGCGTGATGCCAGTAGTGACCGGGGTACTCGGGGAACTGCCCGATGTCGAGTCCGGGCGTCCCCATCGCCGCGGAGTAGTCGCCCGGCCCGAAGATGATAGAGGAGAGCCGGTCGGAGGCGTGAGCGATGTCGTGGACGTTGTGGATCCCCTCGCCGTCTTCGATCTGGGGCTCGAGGCCGATCCCGCCGACCTCCAGCCCGTTGTTCTCCTCGACCTGCGCGAGCAGATTCTCGACGGTGTGAATGTCGCTGGCGGCCTTGACCTTCGGCACGATGATGTCGTCGATAAACTCGCCGGCCTCGCCGACGACGGTGATCAGGTCGTCGTACCACCACTTGGTGTCGATTCCGTTCATCCGGAAGCTGAGGACCTTATCGCTCCAGTCCTCCTCGCGAGCCGCCTCGATCAGCGGCTCACGTGCGTCGGGCTTCGCGTTGGGCGCCACGGAGTCTTCGAGATCGAGGAACACCTCGTCGGCGTCGCTGTCGGCCGCCGAGTGCATCATCTTCTCGTCGCTCGCGGGCGTTGCAAGCTGCGTTCGTCGAAGAGTAACGTCCGTCATGTCTAGCAGGTCTATCACACTTTTCCATGAAAATAAAGATACCTTACGCGGGGGTATTTTCTCTGAGTCGGAACTGAATGAATTCGCGTCGCGGACGTTCGCCCCCCGCGACGACGCGGCCCACGCGACGGGGCAGTGGCGCTGCTCTCAGCGGTCCAGCCGCCGGACTACGGCCACGAT
Source organism: Halorubrum sp. FL23 (assembly GCF_052439115.2). Taxonomy (NCBI): domain Archaea; kingdom Methanobacteriati; phylum Methanobacteriota; class Halobacteria; order Halobacteriales; family Haloferacaceae; genus Halorubrum; species Halorubrum sp. FL23. The sequence continues at coordinate 139,257 of NZ_JBQVRO020000003.1, read as the reverse complement.
CAGCAGCGCGATAAGAAACGCCCCGACCACCGCACCGAGCGTCGTCAGCGAAAACAGATCGGTCTCCTCGATCGGCGTGGTCCCGGTCGCCTCCGTTGCGATGACTGTAGGCAGGGTCACGACCGTGGCAACGGAGATGACACGGAACCGCGCTCGTCTCATCTCTCGGCCACCGTTCGTCGCCTCATCGTCAGCGGAGCGTCGGTGGTCGTATGCATACTGCGGCGCTCGGTGGTAGAGATATCTCACCGAGGTCCGGCATCGACGTAGTATTTCGCCGCCAGAACCGTCGTCTCCGGAACGCTACAGATCTTCTAGGAGAGACTGAAACGGCTTCTGAGACGCTCTCCGCCCGAGTCGTGCAGCACCTCTCATCGCGATGTCCGTCCGTAAAATAGTCGGGGTTCGAGGCGGGATCGTACCCGGCCGCGTCAGTCGTCGGCCGGGGCGCGCGGCTCTGCCGGGGGCTCGGTCTCCTCCGCTTCGTCCGCCGGCTCGTCTCCCGCGTCGACGTCGGGGACCGCATCGAGCCGTTCCTCCGCCTCCTCGGACCGGTGACGCTCTCGGAGCTCCTCGATCGAGCGCGCCTCGATATGGTGATGACACATGACAACTATTGTCAAGGACTACTGGCTGATAAGGATTGTGCCGAGAACGAGCCCGAGGAGAGCCGACGCGAGGGTTCAGGGCTTCACGACCACCTTGATCGCCTCGCGCTCGTCCATCAGGCGGTACCCCTCGGCGACCTCGTCGAGGCCGACCGTCTCCGTGAAGATCGGGGCGGGGTCGAGGGTGCCCTGTAGCACGTCGTCCATCAGCTCCTCGGCGTACGCGCGCACCGGCGCGACGCCGCCGGCGAGCGTCACGTTGTCGCCGAACAGCCCGAACACGTCGAGCCCCTCGTCGTCGACGCCGTAGGGAACGCCGACGTACCCGACGGTGCCGCCGGGGCGCACGGCGTCGATCGCGGTGTTCATCGCGCTCGCGGCGCCGACGCACTCCATCACGTGGTTCGGTCCGCCGTGGGTGAGCTCGCGGATCCGCTCGACCGCTTCCTCGCCGCGCTCCGAGACGGTCTCCGTGGCGCCGAAATCCGCGGCGAGGTCGAGTCGGTCCTCGTGGTGGCCGACGGCGATGATCCGCTCGGCGCCGAGTCGCCGGGCCGCGAGCACGCCGCAGAGGCCGACCGCGCCGTCGCCGATGACGGCCACCGTCGAGCCGGCCTCGACGCCCGCGCTGACGGCGGCGTGGTGGCCGGTGCCCATCACGTCCGTCAGCGGGAGCAGCGACCGGAGGGTGTCCTCGTCGTCGGCGTGGCGGTCGGGGACGCGCACGAGCGTCCCGTCGGCGTGGGTCGACCGGACGTACTCGCCCTGTCCGCCGCCGTTGTCGCCGCCCCACGAGTCGCGGTTCTCACAGGAGGTGTGGAGCCCCTTCCGGCAGAACTCGCACTCGCCGCAGGAGATGGCGAAGGGGGCGAGCACGCGGTCGCCCGGGTCGACCGAGGTCACGTCGTCGCCGACCGATTCGACGATCCCCATCGGCTCGTGGCCGACCGGGGAGCCGGCGTCGCGGTCGCTGTCGCCGCGGTAGAACCACAGATCGGAGCCGCAGATCGCGGTGTGTGTCACGCGGACGACCGCGTCCGTCGGGGCCTCGATCTCGGGACGCGGTCGCTCCTCGACGTCGATCTCTCCGGGACCGTTGAAAATGGCGGCGCGCATGCGATTCGCTACCGGCGCCCGAGACAAAAGCGCGCGGGTCGGTCCCGGCTGCTCAGTCCGCGCCGACCGCCGACTCGTACTCGGCGATCGGTTCGTCGTCGAGACGGGTGAACAACGTCGCCAGCGCCGGCCCCGAGACGTTGTGCCAGACGCTGAACAGCGCGGGGATCAGCGCCGCGATGGGGTCGAAGAAGGCCGTGGCGAGCGCGACGGCCAGCCCGCTGTTCTGGAGCCCGACCTCGAACGCGCACGCCCGGGCGCGGTCTTCCGCCATCCCCGTCAGCTTCCCGACCCCGTACCCGGCGCCGAGGCCGAGGCCGTTGTGGAGGACGACGGCCGCGACGACCAGCGCGCCGGCGGTGAGGATGTTCTCGACGTTGAGGCCGACGACGGCGGCCACGATGCCGACGATGGCGACGACGCTGATCGCGGGGAACACCGAGAGCCCGACCTTCGCCGCGGTCGGCGCGTAGCGATCGAGGAGGAGCCGGAGCGCGAGCCCCGCGACGACCGGGACGAGCACGACCCAGATGATGGTCTCCGAGAGCTGCGCGAAGGTGACGGAGATCTGCTCGCCGGCGAGCGCGACGATCCACGCCGGCATCACGAGCGGGGCGGTGATCGTCGTCACCGTCGTGATCGTCACCGACAGCGCCACGTCGCCGCGCCCGAGGTACGTCATCACGTTCGAGGCGGTGCCGCCCGGCGCCGCGCCGACGAGGACCAGCCCGATGCCGACCTCCCAGGGGAGGCCGAGGACGACGACGAGCGCGTACGCGAGCGTCGGCATCACCAGCCACTGCGCCGCCGCGCCGATCAGCACGTCGCGCGGTCGTTCCACGATGCGCTTGAAGTCGTCGGGCGTCAGCGTCAGCCCCATCCCGAGCATGATCACCCCGAGCAGCGGGGTGATGTAGTCGGCGATCGGCGTGAACGCCGACGGTTCGTACAGCGCGGCCCCGGAGGCGACGAGGACCCAGAGGACGAAGTACTTGCTCGTGAGCTCACCCACCCGCTCGATCCGGTCCAGTGCGGTCATCTCGTCGGCGTAATCACGACCGACTGAAAGGGGCTACAGTTCGGGCAAGGCTCTCCGTCTGCCCCCGGCCGTCGCCCTCGTGGGTCGCCGCTGTGGCCTCGACCGCTTCAGACGCGAGGGCCTCGACCGCCGGGCGTACCGCGCTCGGGGCGCTTCCGGCCGCGGGCGTCACACTCGGTGCCGGGGTGTCCGGCTCCGCCGCCGACCCGACCGACTCACAGGCCGCCGCCGGCCATCGCGAACAGCGCCACCGCGATGATCGCGAACAGCCCGCCCACGCCCGCCTTGATCGTCTCGGTGTTCAGCGCCGTCGAGACGTACGGCGCGATCTGGCCGCCGAGCGTCGTCGCCGGAACGGTCCAGACGACCATGTTCCACGGCGTCGTCGTCAGGTCCATCGCGTGGCCGCCGACGAGCCCGCCGCCGAACACGTGGACGACGGACGCCAACACGGCGGTCGTCGCGACCACGATGTGGTTCGTCCCGATCGCGACGCGAACCGGGACCTCCGTGCGGAGCATCGAGATGATCCCGAGCTCGCCGATCCCGAAGCCGGCGAGCCCCTGAAACACGCCGCCGACGCTGTAGTTGGCGAACCGCTCGAGGTAGCCGCCGCGCGAGTAGACGTAGTCGTCGCCGTCGCGGTCGACCCGGGTGACCGTCCCGGAACCGTCCGTCTCGACGCCTGCGGGACCGAGCTTGTTCGCGTCGTTCGGGAGGTCACGCGACGCCCCGCCGTCCGTCGCGACCCCTTCGCCCTCCGTGCTCCCGGTCGGCTCACCGTGACCCAGATCGGCCCGAAAGAGGAGGTACGACGCCGCGATCAGGGCGATACCCAACAGCGCGTGGAACAGGGGCTCCGGGATGACGAACGAGAGGAGCGCCCCGCCGACGACGAAGGGGACGCCGCCGAGCACGAGCGACAGCGAGAGCCGCCGATCGACCAGCCCGTACTGGATGAACGCGAGCGACGAGCTCGACAGCCCGAACGACTCGCTGATGAGCCCGATCTTCACCAGCGTCGTCGGCTCCAACGGATACGCGACGAGCGGGAAGACGAAGATGAGGAACGGGACGAACAGCGCCGACCCGCTGATCCCGACGGTGTTGACGATGGTCGCGCCGACGACGAACGCGATGAACAGCCACCAGTACTCGGTCCAGTACCCGACGCCGGCGTCGGCCGGCGCCGGGGCGAAGCCGTACACCCCCGCGACGAACACGAGCGGGGCGAGGAACACGAGGACGTGCTGATACCGCAGAAAGGTACGCTGCACGCCGCTCGACAGTGAATTGCTCATTGAGGCGTGGAACGCGAATTACGGAGATCCGTATAAATGCGTTTTCATATGTGAGAACTCGGACGAACGATCATTCACCTTCTCGAGGCGCCGGCGGCCGCGCCGCCGCCGGAACCGATCGTTTACACGGACGTTTTCGAACGCTGAAATAAAACGCTGCTGACAGAAAATAACGCTTAAATCGGTCCGCCGGCCACCCGCCGATCGAACCATGATCCGGAGACTGGGCGCCCGCGCTGCGACGAACCGAGCGACGCGGGGTGCCGAGCCGTGAGCGACGGGCCGACCCTCCGGATCGTCGACGACGCGGACGACGATCCGAGCGGTGCGGTCCCGGCACCGGTGCCGCCGGACGACCCCGAGGCGTGGTACGCGCCCGCGGTTCGCGCGCAGTACGAATCGGAGCCCGGGGTCGTCGCGACCGTTCGCGAGCGGGACGGCGGTCGGTTCGGCTACGACGTTCGGGAGCCGCCGCTGTCCGCGGCCGACGAGCGCGCGCTCGACCGCGTCCGCGACCACTTCTCTGGGGTGCGCCACCGCCGCCCGCTCACGCGGGTCGGCGTGAACGAGCGGGCCGAGTCGGGGTTCGAGCCGAAGTACGAGCGCGCGCTCGACCGGCTGCTCGACGCGAGCGCGGCGGCGCGCCGCCGGATCGACTACCACGCGCTGCGCGACCTCCGGCTGCTCGGCGACGTGACGCCGCTCGCCCTCGACGACCGGATCGAGGTGGCCGACGTGGGCGACGAGCGCGAGCTGGTCGTCCACACCGAGACGTTCGCGCCGCTGGAGACGGGGATCGACGCCGACGCGGAGTACGTCGAGCGCGTCGCCGCCGAGCGGCTCGCCCGGTACGCGGTCGACTTCGCCGGGCTCTCCGTCGAGGTGGTCGTCGCCCGCGAGCGGCTGCTCGGCTCGGACGCGTTCGAGACGAAGTACGCCGTCCGCGAACCCGACCTCCTGCCCGGCGACGAGGCGCTGATCGAGGAGTGTAAAGAGCGGATCTGGGAGACGACCGTCAACGGCGTCGTCGACGACCGCGAGGCGTTCGTCGCCGAGCACGCCCGCCGGTTCCTCTCGCGGCGGCTCACCGCGCGCAACACCCGCGCGTGGCTCGGCGCGGCGGCCCATCGCGTCCGGTCCGCGCTGGCCGACCGCGGGCTCGCGGTCCCGCCGGTCGACTCGCGGTACGCCCGCGACCGGCTCGACGACCTCGCGTACTACGTGCTCCGCGACTTCGTCGGCGAGGGCATCCTGACGGTCCCGATCCGCGACCCGAACCTGGAGGACGTGGAGGCGAACCGCGTCGGCGAGCGCGTGAAGGTCGTCCCCCGGACCTCGATCCTGCGGGGGTCCGCGGACGACGCCCTCGGCGACGCCGGCGGCGCGGGGCGGCGCGTCCCGACCAACCTCGCGTTCGACGACGAGACCGCCTTCGTCAACGTCGTCACCGGCCTGGCCGCCCGCGACGGCACCGAGCTCAACGCCTCCACGCCGTCGGCGAAGGTGAACCTCGACGTCGACGGGGTCGACGAGACGATCCGGTGTGCGGTGGCGCTCCCCGTCATCTCGGAGGGCGGCCCGCACGTCTCGATCCGGAAGCAGAGCGCGGACGCCCTGACTCCCGTCGATCTGGTCGATCGCGGGACGCTCTCCCCCGATCTGGTCACCCTGTTGTGGCTCCTGTACGAGCACCGCGGCGTCGTCCTCTTCGCCGGGCCGACCGGGGTGGGGAAGACGACCCTGCTCAACGCGCACACGCCCTTCATCCCGTTCGACGACCGGCCGGTGTCGATCGACGAGGGGTCCCGCGAGGTCCGGCTCCCGCACGAGACCGGGGTGTCGCTCACGACCCGCGACCACGAGGACGCGTACAAGGCCGTGAGCATGTCGGAGCTGATGGCCGAAGCGAACTACCTGAATCCCGACGTGGAGGTGATCGCCGAGATCAACACGCCCGCGAGCTTCGAGACGTTCGCCGAGACCCTGAATACGGGCCACGGCGTGATCGGCACCACCCACGCCGAGGACGTGGAGGCCCTCGTCAACCGCGTGATCGAGCACGGGCTCCCGGCGTATCTCCTCCGCGAGGTCGACCTGGTCGTCTTCCCGCGGCAGGCCGACGGCGAGCGCTACGTCTCTCGGGCGGTCGAGCTCCTCTCCGAGGCTGAGTACGAGGCGCTCGATCCGGCGGCGGCGCACAGCCCGACGGGGAACCCCAAACACGGCGGTGCCGGCGTCGTCGACAAGGGGTCGGAGGCGGTGTACTACAACACGATCGCGTGGCGCGACGCCGACGGTGACTTCCAGTTCCCGGGCGCGCCGGGTGGGTCGCCGTCCGCGGACGGTGACGGGTCTCACTCCGACGCCGCTGAGACCCCCACCGCGCCCGGCGACGGGCGCCGCCTCCACGCGCTCGCCCGCATCGCCGACCACACCGACCGCGATGTCGGCGCCGTCGAGGCGGAGTTCGCGTCCAAGCGACGGTACGTCGAGTACCTCGTCCGCGACGGGGTCGACGACGTCGACGCGCTGTTCGAGTTCCTCGCGGACCTCCGGACCGACGAGGCGGCGACCGTCGAGCGCGCCGCCCGCACGACGGGCGGGGAGGGGAGGCCGTGAGCGGCGAGCCTCCGACGGGGACCGACGCTTCGGGAGGTCGCCGCGCCCTCGACGCCGCCGAGGCCGACGGGTTCACCCGCGCCGGCGGCTCCTCGGTGATCGACCGCGTGCTGTACGCCCTCTTCGCGCGCCACGCGAGCGACCGCCGGCACGACGCCGACCGGAAGCGGTACCGCGGCACCGCGCTCGACACGGGGTTCGAGACGTACCTGTCCAGGGTGTACGGGCTCTCGTGGGTCGCCTGCGTCGCCGTCATCGTCCCGGCGCTGCTCGTCGCCGCGTCGACCGCCCCCGGCCTGCTCGCGGCGGTCGACGCCCGGATCGGCGCGCGCGCGCCGGTCCCGGTCGGGTCGCTGTCGGCCGACCGCGTCGCCGTCGTCGCCGCGGGCCTCGCCGGGCTCCTCGCCAAGCGCGCGACGGTGCGGCTCGGCGGGCTCCACCTCCGCTGGCTCACGGCGGCGCGCCGGACCGACATCGAGCGGACGCTCCCGCCCGCCGTCCGCTACCTCGAACTGCTCTCCGCCGGGAGCGACGGTCCCCGAGAGATGGTCGAGAAGGCGGCCGCGAACGACGCGTACGGCGGGACCGCGGCCTCGCTCCGGAAGGCGCTCAACGCCGCGCGCCTCGCCGGGAGCCTCGACGAGGGACTCCGTCGGGTCGCCCGCGACACGCCCTCGCGGGAGCTGCTCGCGCCGTTCCTCCTGAAGTTCCGCAAGCACGCGGCGACCGGCGACGCGGCGCTCGCGGAGTACCTCCGGACCGAGCGCCGGATGCTCGCGCACCGGCAGGATCGCGCGCGGAAGCGCGCCCGGCGATTCCTCGAACTGCTCACGGAGCTGTTCGTCGTCGTGCTGGTGTTACCGGCGCTGCTCGTCATCGCGGCGACCGCGCTCACCGTCGTCGTTCCGGAGCTGCTTCCGCCGGTCGACACCCCGGTCGGCGTGGTGCCGACGCGGGCGGTCGTCCTCTACGGCGCCGTCGCCTTCCTCGTCGCCATCGGCCTCGTCGGCGCGGTCGCGGTCGGGACGCTGCGCCCGCCGAACCAGCGCGCGAGCTACGACCTCCCGGCGACTCCCCGCGGCATCCTCGCCTCGGTCGGGCGAAATCCCGCGAGCGCCGCGGTCGTCTGCGCGCCGCCCGCGGTCCTGATCGCGCTCGCGCTCGCGTTCTCGGGGTACACCCTCGTCAACGTGGGACTGCTCTCGTACGCGGCGTTCGCGGTCCCCGTCGGCGTCGTCGCGGGGCGACGCACCCGGATCGACGACGCGAAGGACCGCGAGCTGACGGACTTCGTCCACGCCGTCTCGGGTCACGTCGCGCAGGGGCGGCCCTTCCCGGCGGCCGTCGAGGCGGTCGCGCGCGACGCGGACCTCGGCGTGCTCGACGACGACGTGGCCGACCTCGCGTTCGCGCTCCGGTCGACGACGGCGACGGGCGGCACAGCGGGGGCCGACGCGTCGGACCAGTCATCCGACGTCCGGGAGGCCGCGATCGACCGGTTCGTCGACCGCGTCGGAACGCCGCTCGCCGAGGGGACGCTCGGGGTCGTCACCGACGCCCTGAACGCCGGGAGCGACGCCGACGCCGTCTTCGAGACGCTCCGGATCGAGGTCGGGCGGCTCTACAGCGAACAGCGCGCGCTCCGCTCCTCGATGCACCCCTACGTCGCGGTCGGGTGGGCGGCGGCCGCGCTTGTCGCGGCGGTCGTCGCCGTCGTCAACACGCAGGTGATCGACGCCGCGCGGCTCGCCGACCTCGCCGGCGCCACCGACCTCGTGACCGAGCCGGAGACGGTGCTCCCCGACCTCGAACGCTTCCGGCTGTACGTCGTCACGCAGGCGACGATGCTCGCGTCGGGGTGGTTCGCCGGCACCGCCTCTCGCGGGCGGTACGCGGCGCTGTTCCACTCCGGGCTGCTCGTGGCGATCTGCTACGCGGCGTTCACCGCGGGCGGGTTGGTGTGAGCGCCGGGTCGCGCCACCGGGTCGACGCAGGCGCGACACTCACCAGAGAGCAACACTTATGCGATTCTCTCGGCAAGCCACGGCCATGGCTGGACGGTACGGCAACCTGGACTACCCGACGATCACCAAACGCGGCGTCGCGATCGGGATCGGACTGTTCCTGATCGGGGCCGTCGGCGAGGCGTACATCCACATGACGGGCGCGCAGGTACCGGGGTGGGAGGAGCAGCTCCTCCTCGATCTGGAGTTCCTCGGCACCGCGATCGCGCTCGCCACCCCGTTCATCTTCGGGATCTTCCTCCCGCTCACCGAGTAGCTCTCACCCTCCGAGTCGTTCCCGCTCACCGCACAGCGGCGGGTCGGGCTCTCCGTCGCGCGCTCGATGCGCGACGGAGAGCCCGACCGACTCGGACCGCGGACCGAGGCGGCGACCGTCGAGCCAAATACTGATTACCGTGACGCGTTCACTTCCACGGAAAGCATGCCCGAGAAACAGCCGCGTCCCGACTGGAACCTCTCCGAGCGGGACACGATCATCCTTCAGGAGCTCGCTCGGGACCCCCAGCTCACCTCGCGGGGGCTCCGCGACCTCCTCGCCGAGGAACACGACATCGACGTCTCTCACGTCACGGTCAACGAGTCGATCCGGCGGATGCGCGCCGACGGCGTGTTCCGGGAGGCGTTGGTCCCCAACGAGGAGCATCTCTTCTTTTCGCTCTTCGAGTTCCAGTTCAATCCGAAGGGGTTCGACGAGCACTGGGAAGACGCCCTCGAGCATATCCGGTCGAGCCGGCACACGTTCATGTACTTCCTCTCCGACGGCGACTACCAGTGGAAGACGATCATGATGTTCGAAGACCGCGAGCAGGAGTCGAAGTGGATACACGAGTTCTACAAGGAGTACGGCGAGCTCGTCAACAACCTCCGCAACTCCGTCGTGACGAACGTCCTCAAGTTCGGGACCGACCCCGAGCTGTTCGAGGTGTTTCAGGAGGACGAGGAGTGACCGGCGCGGACTCCCGGCTCAGTCGAACTCGCCGAACCGCGTGACGGTTTCGAGCTCCTCGGTGGGCGGGTCCTCGAAGGCGTCTCGGGCGATCGACCGGCGGTGGACCTCGTCGGCGCCGTCGACGAGGCGGAACTGCCGGACGTTCTCGTGGAAGCGCGCGATCGGCAGGTCGTACGCGATGCCGTTGCCGCCGCAGAACTGGAGCGCGTCGTCGATCGCTTCTTGGGTCACGTTCGCCGCGAACGTCTTCGCCATCGCTACCTCGATGCGCCCCTCGTGACCGTCGGCGATCCGTCCGGCGGCGTGTCGCACCATCGTGCGGGCGGCGTGGAGTTCGGTGCGGCGGTCGGCGATCCGGAACCGCGGCCCCTGCTTCTCCGAGAGCGGCTCGCCGAACCCCTCCCGCTCGGAGAGGTAGGCGGTCGCGATGTCGAGCGCGCGGTCGGCCATTCCGGCGTACCGCATGCAGTGCGTGAGCCGGGCCGGCCCGAGCCGCTGCTGGACGAGCGTGAACCCCTCGTTCTCCTCGCCGAGCGTGTTCTCGACCGGCACGCGCACGTCGTCGAACCGGATCTCGGCGTGCGTCGTCCCGACCAACCCCTCGCCGAGGTGCGGGATGTTCCGAACGACCTCGACGCCGTCGGCGTCGGCGGGCACGAGGATGACCGAACAGCCGGCGTACGGGTGGGCCTCCTGGTCCGTGCGGGCGAAGGTTAACAGCACCTCCGCGTCGACTCCGCCGGTCGTCCACCACTTGTGGCCGTTGATGACCCACTCGTCACCCTCCTTCTCGGCGGTCGTCGACAGCATCTTCGGATCGGAGCCTCCGCCCTGCATGGGCTCGGTCATCGCGAAGCCCGAATCGATCTCCCCGGCCGCCAGCGGGCGGAGCCAGCGCTCCTTCTGCGCGTCGGTGGCCGCGATTTCGAGGGTGTGCATGTTCCCCTCGTCGGGCGCCGCACACCGGAGCGCCGTCGGCCCGAGCAGGCTGCGGCCCGCTTCCTCGAACACCGGCAGCATCTCGCGGAAGCCGAGTCCGAGCCCGCCGTACTCCTCGTCGACCTGCGGCGCGTAGATCCCCCTGTCGCGCGCTGCGTCGCGTAGCGCCTCGATCTCCGCCTCCGGGATCGGCCCGCGACCGAGCCACTCGCGTTCGACCGGCAGCACCGTCTCGTCGACGAACTGCCTGACGGCGTCGGCGATCTCCGGCCCGCGACCGATATCGTCGTATTCCATAGCGTTGGTAGTTTATCAATGTAAATAGTAGTTCCGGCGAGATGCCCAAAAAAGCTATAAATACCGAGTCTAACCACTTCGATATCACAAACAGATTTACAATGTTAGTCATATCTCCCATAATCGGCGAACTCCGTTCGGTACGGAACTGGCCGGGAAGCGGCGCGTCGGCGGCGAGCCGATCGGAAACAGAGTGGGCGGAGGCGGCCCGATCGAGGGGGGGCCGTCCAGGAGCAGATCGGCCGTGAGCGACCCCGACTACCTCGACCGGTTGGTCGACGACGACGCGCTCGGGGCGTACCTGACCGCCGAGCTCGGACCGGCGGACACGTTCGCGGTCGAGCGACACGCCGAGGGCCACTCCAACGAGACGCTGTTCGTCACGTGGGGCGACCGCGAGCTGGTGGTTCGCCGACCGCCCCCAGGCGAGACGGCCGACACGGCCCACGACGTGCTCCGAGAGCACCGCGTCGTCGACGCGCTCGGCGACACGACCGTTCCCGTTCCCGAGACCCTGCGCGCCTGCGACGACCACGCGATCCTCGGCAGCGACTTCTACCTCATGGAGCGAACGGAGGGGGACGTGCTCCGGGAGGCCGAGCCGGACCGCTTCGCCAATCCGACCGCCCGCGAACGGGTCGGCACCCGACTCGTCGACACGCTGGCGGCGATTCACGGGGTCGACTACGAGGCTGTCGGACTCGACGACTTCGGCCGTCCCACGGGGTACACGGCGCGACAGGTCGAACGCTGGACCGGGCAGCTCGAGTGGGCGTTCGAGACGACCGAGGCGGTCAGGGCGGTCCCCGACCTGGTCGCCGTCGGCGAGTGGCTCGCCGACAACGTCCCCGACGACCACCCCGAGACGCTCGTCCACGGCGACTTCAAGCTCGACAACGTGATGTACGGCCCCGGAACGCCGCCGGCGGTCGTCGCCGTCTTCGACTGGGAGCTGTCGACGCTCGGGGACCCGCTCGCCGACCTCGGCTGGCTGCTCCTGTTCTGGTACGACGAGGGCGATCCGGTCCCGGCGATGCCCGAGCTGATGTCGACGTTCACCGCGCGCGAGGGGTATCCGACCCGCGCCGAGCTGATCGAGCGCTACGAGAGCACGACGGGCCGCGAGTTCGCCCACGAGCGGTTCTACCGGGCGCTCGCGGCGTACAAGATGGCCGCGCTGGGCGAGATGTTCCTCGCGCGGCACCTGAACGACGACAGCGACGACCCGCTGTACCCCAAGATGGAGACGCAGGTTCCCACGCTCGCGGCGCGCACGCTGGCGTACGTCGAGGGTGAGACCGACCGGTTGTGACCGGCTCCGGGCTCACCGCGCCGTCCAGCCGCCGTCGGCGGCGAGCGTCTCGCCGGTGACGAAGCTCGCCGCGTCGCTCGCGAGGAAGGCGACCGGGCCCGCGATCTCTATCGGGTCGGCGAAGCGGTCGAGCGGGGTCCGGTCGAGAATCGACTGCCGGAGGCGCTCGCTCTCCTGTAGCGTCTCCGTAAGGTCGGTCGCGACGTAGCCCGGGGCGACGGCGTTCACCCGCACGTCCGGCGCCCAGTCCATCGCCGCGCTCTTCGTGACCCCGACGAGCCCGTGTTTCGAGGCGACGTACGGATGCTGCTTCGGCAGACCGACGACCCCCGCCACGCTGGCGACGTTGACGACGCTCCCGCCGGACGCTTTCAGGTGTGGGCCGGCTGCCCGAAGGGTTCGAAACGCCCCTCGCAGGTTCACGTCCAAGACCGACTCGACGGCGTCGCTCTCGACATCCGCCGGGTCGCCGAGCGCGTCGCCGGGATTGAATCCGGCGTTGTTGACCACGACGTCCAGCGAGCCGAACGCCTCGACGGTCTCGTCGACCAGCGCGGCCACGTCGTCGTCGTCTGTCACGTCGGCGGTGATTCCCCGCGCCTCGACGCCGAGATCGCGGGCCTCGCCCGCGACCGCCTCGACTTCCGCCGCGGTCCGCGCCGAGGGGACGACCGTCGCCCCCGCGGCGGCCATCCCGAGGGTTATCGCTCGCCCGATCCCCCGTCCCCCGCCGGTGACGACGGCGACACGCCCCGAGAGGTCCGGAAGGGCGTCGTCCGGCGTCAGGGAGGCGTCGTCCGGCGTCCGGGAGGCGTCGTCGGTCATTCGCTTCCCCCCTCGCCCGGCGCGTACGGCAGGGGCGGATCGTCGACGGTCTCTCGGAGCGTCTTCTTGTCGAACTTCCCCGTCGCGGTCTTCGGGATCTCCTCGCGGAACCGCACGTCGTCCGGGAGCCACCACCGGGGGAACTCGTCCGCGAGGAACGCCCGGACGCCCTCGACGTCGAGTTCGCGGTCCGCCTTCGGCACGACGAACGCCAGCGGGCGCTCCTGCCAGCGCTCGTGGGCGGCCGCGATCACCACCGCCTCGGCGACGTCTCCGTGAGCCATCAGGGCGTTCTCCAGCTCGATGCTGGAGATCCACTCGCCGCCCGACTTGATCACGTCCTTGACGCGATCGACGACCTCGATGAAACCGTCCTCGTCGACGGTGGCGATGTCGCCGGTGCGGAGCCACCGGGCCCCGCCGTCGTCGGCCGCGAGGAAGTCCGTCGCGTCGGCTTCGGGGCGGTCGTAGTACTCCTCGACGACCGACGGGCCCCGGACGAGCAGCTCGCCGAACGCCTCGCCGTCCCAGGCGACCGGCTCGTCGTCGTCGTCGACGACCCGCATCTCCAGCCCGGGAGAGAGCAGCCCCTGCTTCGCCCGCTTGTCGAGCTTCGACTCCCGATCGGCGTCGGCCATCTCCGAGGTCGGCCGCGAGACCGACCCGATGCTCATCGTCTCGGTCATCCCCCACGCGTGTTCGATCGTCACGTCGTGTTCGTCCTCGTACCGGCGCATCACCTCGCGGGGCGCCGCGCTCCCGCCGACGACGATCCGCTCGAGCGAGGAGAGGTCGCCGCCGTGTTCGTCGAGGTGGTCGAGCACGTCGATCCACACCGTGGGGACGCCCGCCGTGAGCGTCACGCCCTCGGACTCGATCAGCTCGACGAGGTCGGCCGGGTCCGGAGAGGGCCCCGGATACACCTGTTTCGCCCCCGCCATCGTCACGGCGTAGGGGAACTCCCACGAGTTCACGTGGAACATGGGCACGACGGGCATCACCACGTCGTCCTCGGCGATGTCGAGCGCGGCGGGCGTCATCACCATCATCGCGTGGGCGTAGATCATCTTGTGCGTGTACTCGACGCCCTTCGGCTTCCCCGTGGTGCCGGAGGTGTAACACATCCCGGCCGGGTCATCCTCCGAGAGCGGCGGCCACGACTCCATCGGGTCGGCGTCGGCGATCAGCTCCTCGACCGCCGAGAGCGGGATATCGGACTCCGTCTCCGGCACCGACTCGCCCATGACGACGACCTCGCGGACCCCGTCGATCCGGTCCCACAGCTCGTCGAGCGTCGAGACGGCGTCGCGGTCGACGATGAGCACGTCGTCCGCGGCGTCGTTGATAATGTACTCGACGTGGTCGTCCTGTAACAGGAGGTTCACGGTGTGGAGCTGTGCGCCGGACAGCGGGACCGCGTAGTACGCTTCGAAGTGTCGGTGGGTGTTCCACCCGAGCGTTCCGACCCGGTCCCCGGGCTCGACGCCCAGCTCCGCGAGCGCGCCGGCGAGCCGCCGGACCCGGTCGCCGAAGTCGGCGTACGTGTACCTGTCGACCCCGTCGTGGGTGCGCGAGACGACCTCCGTCTCCGGGAACAGCCTGGTCGCCCGCCAGAAGAAGGGGCGGAGCGTGAGCTCCTCAGGCATCCGCGGTCCCCACGGAGAGGTACGTTTCGAGGAGGTCCTCGCGGTCGCGGATCTCCTCGACGGTGCCGTCGAACACGATCTGTCCGGTGTCCATGATATACCCCCGTTCGGCTAGATCGAACGCGAAGTCAACGTTCTGTTCGGTCAATAGGACTGTCACGTTCTCGTCGACGACCGTCTGAACGATCTCTCGGAGGTCGTCGACGATCACGGGCGCGAGGCCCTCGGTGGGCTCGTCGAGAAGCAGCACGTCGGGCGCCTGCACCAGTGCGCGGGCGACCGACACCATCTGCTGCTCGCCGCCGCTGAGGTTCTGCCCGTCGTTCTTCCGCAGCGGTTCGAGCGCCGGAAACAGCTCGTACATCTCCGCGACCGGTCGCGGGTCGCTCGCGAGGTTGTGCGCGAGCCGGAGATTCTCGTGCACGGTCAGCGTGGGGAACACCCGCCGGTCCTCCGGGACGAGCGAGATCCCCCGCTCGTTGATCTCGTCCGAGGAGAGGCCGGCGATCTCCTCGCCGCGGTAGGTGATCGAGCCGGTCCGCGGCGGCGACGCCCCGACGATGGAGCGCATCGTCGTCGTCTTTCCGGCGCCGTTTCTCCCGAGCAGCGTCACCACTTCGCCCTCGTCTATCTCCAGTGAGATCCCGTGGAGGACGTGGCTGTTCCCGTAGTACGTGTTAATCTCGTCAACGTCGAGTATCGTCATACGCTATCACTCCCCAAGTACGCCTCCGTCACGCGTTCGTCGTTCAACACGTCCTCCGGCGTCCCGTCGGCGAGGATCGCTCCCTCGGCGAGCACGACGATCCGGTCTGAGATGTCGGTGACGACGTCCATGTTGTGTTCGGTCACGACGAACGTCGCATCTAGGTCGGCGTCGAGCTCGCGGATCAGCGAGACGATCTCGGTCACCTCCGTCGGGTTCATCCCCGCGGTCGGCTCGTCCATCAAGAACACGTCCGGCTCGATGGCGAGCGCCAAGGCGATCTCGACGGTTCGCTTCTCGCCGTGGCTCAGCGTGTCGCACGACGTGTCCGCGATGTCGGTGAGCCCGGTCAGCTCCAACAGCTCCTCGATGTCGGCTTCGAGCGCCGCGTCGCCGCTCGCTCGCGACCGGAAGTCGAGGCGCGTCTTCTCGTGGCTGATCCGAGCGACCCGGACGTTCTCGCGGACGGTGAGCCCCTCGAAGACGTTCGTGATCTGGTAGGAGCGCGAGAGGCCGGCCTGCGCGACCTCGTGCGGCTCCGCGTCGGTGATGTCGGCGAGGCCGCCCTCGCCGTCGTCTCGGAGCCAGATCGAGCCGGAGGTCGGTTGGAGCACGCCCGTCAACAAGTTGTAGAACGTGGTCTTTCCGGCCCCGTTCGGCCCGATGATGCTGGTGATTTCGCTGTCATCGATCTCGATCGACACGCCGTCGACAGCGGTCAGTTCGCCGAACTGCTTGCGGAGGTCTTCGGTCTTGAGAACGGTCGTCACGAGTCATCACCGCGGTCGGTCCGTGTTTCGTCGTCCGGTACAGTCGCTCCCGCGCCGCCGGAGTCCCCGTCGCCGTCGGGGGCTTCTCCGTCTCCGCCGGCGTCCGTTTCGCCTCCGTCGTCGTCGTCCCCGAGCAGCCGATCCCGGAGCAGCAGGAGCCCACCGACGGTCCCCTGCTTGAAGTACAGCACGACGGCGATGAGCAGCGCGCCGAAGAACAGCTCCCAGTACGCTTCGAGCGTCGGGAAGCGGCTGATCGCCCAGCGGATGTAGAGGAAGACGAACGCGCCCACGATCGGGCCGGAGAAGTACGTTGCGCCGCCGATAACGGTGGCGATGACGGCGATCGCGCTCGTCGACCAGTGCGTCAGTCCCGGGGACGCGACGCCCGCGAGCCCCGCGCGCAAGACGCCGGCGATCCCCACGATCGCCGCCGAGAGGATGAACGTCATCCAGCGGTGGTGCCTGACGTCGATCCCGAGCGCCGACGCCCGGTCCGGGCTCTCGCGGATCGCCTTACAGACGGTCCCGAACGGGGAGTTGACGACGCGCCACGCCCCGTACGTCGCGGCCAGTACGACGACCACGGAGAGCGCGTAGTACGTCCGGCGAGCACCGATCCGGAAGCTCGAGCCGCCAATATCGACGCTGCCGAGCAGCACGATGATCCCGTCGGTGCCGTTCGTCAGTCCCGCCGGATCCTGGATGATCAGGGAGTACCCCAACATCCCGAACGCGAGGGTGATCAGCGCGAAGTAGATCTCCTCGAGCCGCACGCTGAGCCACCCGACCGGCACCGCGACGCCGACGACGAGCGCGAGGCCGACGACGCCGCCGACCACGAACGTGAGGAGCGGGGAGATCCCGGACCCGACGATGTCGGCGAACACCGGACCGAGGTCCCGCAGCACGATGGCGACGCCGTACGCGCCGCCCGCGTAGAACAGGCCGTGACCGAACGACAGCAGTCCGGTGTAGCCGTACAGCAGGTTGAAGCCGAGCGCGAACAGCGCGACGACGAGGAAGTCGGTGAACAGGTAGACCTGGAAGGACGGCCCGAACGCTAACAGGATCAGGCCGAGCGCGCCGAGGATCCCGAACCGCTCGCAGGTCCAGCCGTCGGCGGCGGCCGAGACGAACTCGCGGACCCGGCCGCCGGCAGTCGTCGTCGCGCTCATTCGCCGATCCCTCCGAAGAGCCCTTCGGGACGGAACAGCAGCACGATCACCATCGCGAGGAACGGGATCGCGATGCTGCCGGCGCTGATGAACTGCGGCCCCAGACTCTGCATCATGCCGATGAGCATCGCGCCGACGAACGCCCCGCTCATCGAGCCGAGCCCGCCGATGACGACGACGATGAACGCGTCGATGATCACCTGGTCCCCGAGCGCCGGGCTGGTCGACTGCAGCGGCGCGGACAGCGCGCCGCCGAGCCCGGCGAGCACGCTCCCGAGGAAGAAGACGCCGGTGTACAGCCGCGGCACGTCGACGCCGAGCATCGACGCCATCTCGCGGTCAGAGGAGGTCCCTCGCACCAGCGAGCCGAAGTACGTCCGCGTGATGAACAGCCAGAGCCCCGCCAACACGGCGATCGCGAGACCGATGACCACCAGCCGGTACGCGCTGAAGGTGCTCCCGCCGAGCGACACGGAGAAGTTGAACACGTCGGGCGGATCGATCGAGTACGATCCCGACCCCCAGATGAATCGAACCGCCTCGTGGATCACGAGGACGAATCCGAACGTGACGATGAGCTGATCGAGATCGGCGTCGACCCGATCGTACAACGGTCGGATCGCCGCGAACTCGATGGTTGCGCCGACGACGCCCACTGCGAGGGCCCCGGCGACGGCGGCGATCCAGAAGTTGTCGATGAGGCCCGTCACGACGGCGAGCGTCACGTACGCGCCGAGCATGTAGAACCCCCCGTGTGCGAAATTAAGAACGCCGAGCACCCCGAATATGAGACTCAACCCGACGGCGATCAGGAAGAGCCGACTCCCGAGGCTCAGCCCGATGACAACGTCGGCAACCCCGATCAGCGGAACGAGAGATGGTAGGCTCATGGAGTCGACGCCAGGTTAGATACCCGCCGGCAGATCGGAGTCACCGAGCGCCTCGGACAGCACGTCCGGGCCGGCGTCGTACACGTTCACGGGGTCGAGCACGTTGCTCTCCCACTCGTCGTCGTACGTGACGGTGCCCCAGATGGACGACACCGTCGCCTGATTCGTCTCGCTAAACCGGTAGTCGCCGACCGGGCCGGAGTGCTCCATTCCGGTGAACTCGTCGACGAGCGCGCTGGTCTCGGTGCTCCCGCTCGACTCGATCGCCTCCTTGTACAGGTAGACGGCGCGGTACGCGCCCTCGGCGTTGTACGTCGGGAGCGCGTCGTACTCCTCGTAGTACGCGTCGCGGAACGCGTTGTTCGCCTCGGTGTCGGGGGCGAACGGGTCGTACCGCGTCGAGGCGTACTCGCCCTCCGGGAGCGGGTTCCCGTCGCTCGCGAGGTCGGTACCCATGCCGACGCTGAACAGCGTGTGATCGATCTGATCGAACCAGCCGGCGTCCTCGGCCTGTCCGATGAACGTGGTGAGGTCGGCGCCCCACAGCGGCGTGAGCACCGCGTCCGGTTCGGCGTCGAGGATCGAACTGATGTACGGCGTGTAATCGCCCGTCTCCAGCGGCGGGAACTGCTCGGCGGTGAACTCGGCATCGACACCGAGGCCCGCACAGAAGTCCTGGAAGTAGTCCCACGTCTCGTACCCGAACGCGTAGTCGGGACCGATCGTCGCCCACTCCGTGGCGTCGAGTTCGGCGGCGGTCCGCGCGGCCCCGTAGATGTCCTGCGTGAGGTTGTTGGAGTCGCGGAACACGTAGTCGTTGCCGACGGAGTCCTCGTGTTCGCCCTCCGGCGAGGTGACGAACGGGGTCGCCGCGTGCGTGATCATGAACGGCATCTCGAGCTGTGCCGCCTGCGGCGCCACGGCTTGGGCGACCCCGCTGGAGTCCAGCCCGAACAGCCCGTGGACGTTATCCTCCTCGACGAGGCTCCGCATCTGCTGAATCGCCGTGTCGGCGCTCGCTTCGGTGTCTCGGACGATCACTTCCACGTCGCGCCCGTCGATGCCGCCGTTGTCGTTGATCTCCGCCTGGGCCATCTCGATCCCCCGCTCGGCGGCCTCGCCGTACAGCGAGGCGAACCCGGAGAGGATGTACGTCGCGCCCAGCCGAACCACGTCGTCGCCACCCCCGCCCGAACAGCCGGCCAGCGCGACGGTCGCGCCGGCGCCGGCGGCCTGCAGGAATCGACGCCGCCCGACCGGCGAACGGCTTTCCGAACCCGCATCGATATCTCTGTTCCGGTTTCGCTTGTTTTCGTTATCCGGGCTTCTAGCTACCATTGTTAACGATTGTCCGTGGGTGTCCGCCCATATAAATGTGCAGGTCAATCACACGGATTACCCCGTCCCCACCGGCCGACCGGCGATCGATCGCCGCGATGCCGGGCGTCGTCGACCGATCAGCCGGAGTCCCGATCGATTAAAGTCCGCTTGTGCTAATCAACCGCTAGTGGTTGTCATCGACCGGGCGGGCGACGGACGCGATCGACCGGCCCCCGCCCCCGACAGATCGGGGCGACGAGCCGGGGGTGCGGCGTGACCGACGTGACGCTCGCGGTCGTCGCGGGAACGACCCGGACCGCCGCCATCGACGGGATCAGCGCCGCGGGAGCGGATCCCGACCTGCGGACTCACACCCCGAGCGCCGACCTCGAGATCGTCGCCGACGGGCGGCCCGCACCCGACTCGGCCGTCCCGGTCAGCCCCTCGGGCTGTCCGACGCCGGCGGTCGTCACCCGCGCCGTGCGCGAGCTCGTCGGGTTCGGGTTCGTCGGGGTCGACGCCGGCCTCGCGGTCCCGACCGCGACGGGGGCGCCGGTCCTCGACGCGGGCGCCGCGCCCGGCGGCGACGTGCGAGACTCGGACCCCGTCCCGGACGCGGCGACGATCTTCGAGTCGGCGCGCGCACTGGCGCCGCGGGTAGCTCGGGGCGGGGAAGCGACCGCGTCCGGCGGCGACGACGGCGACAGCGAACTCCTCGTCGCCGAGACGATCCCCGGCGGCACGACGACCGCGCTCGGCGTGCTCACCGCGCTCGGCGAGCGACCGGCGGTCTCCTCGTCGCTGCCGGCGAACCCCCTCGCGACCAAGCGCGCGGTCGTCGAGGAGGGGTTGGACGCGAGCGGCCTCGCCGCCGGCGACGCGGCCGGCGACCCGCTCGCCGCGCTCCGGCTGATGGGTGACCCCGTGCTCGCCGCGGCCGCCGGCCTCGTCGTCGGCGCGGTCGAGCGCGGGGTGCCGGTCACGCTCGCGGGCGGGACCCAACTGGCGGCGGTCGCCGCGCTCGCGCGCCACGCGGGCGTCGAGCGACGGCTCCCGCTCGCGACCACCTCGTTCGTCGCCGACGACCCCTCCGCCGACGTGGGCGCGCTCGCGGACGACCTCGAGTTGACGCTCGCCGCCACCGACCCGGCGTTCGGCGAGAGCGACCACCCGGCGATGGCGGCGTACGCCCGCGGCGAGGCGAAGGAGGGCGTCGGGATGGGCGGGGCGTTGGCGCTCTCCGAGCGCGCCGGCGTCCCCGCCGGCGACGTGCGCGACCGCGTGGCCGACCTCACCGACCGGCTGCTGGCCGAGAAGGGGACTCAGCCGTGAGGGGTTTCGTCGTCGGCGGCACGGCGTCCGGGGTCGGCAAGACGGTCGCGACGCTCGCAGCGATCCGGGCGCTGGAGGACGCGGGCCACGCGGTCCAGGCCGCGAAGGCCGGCCCGGACTTCATCGACCCGAGCCACCACGAGCGCGTGACGGGGCGCCCCTCGCGCACGCTCGACCTGTGGCTGCAGGGGGAGGGCGGTCTCCGCCGGAACTACGCCCGGGGCGAGGGGGACGTCTGCGTCGTCGAGGGCGTGATGGGGTTGTACGACGGCGACGGGTCGAGCACCGCCGCGGTCGCCGAGGCGCTCGACCTCCCGGTCGTGCTCGTGGTCGACGCGAGCGCCGGGATGGAGAGCGTCGGCGCGACCGCGCTCGGCTTCCGGGCGTACGCCGACCGGATCGGCCGCGAGATCGACGTGGTCGGCGTGATCGCCCAGCGCGCACACGGCGGGCGCCACGCCGACGGGATCCGCGGGGCGCTCCCGGACGAGGTGAGCTATCTCGGTCGCGTTCCCCCGAACGACGACCTCGACGTGCCCGACCGCCACCTCGGGCTCCACATGGGCGACGAGTCGCCCGTGCCCGACGACGCGCTCGCCGCGGCCGCCGAGGGGCTCCGGACCGACCGGCTCGTCGATCTCGCGCGGGAGCCGGCAGGGTCGGCGGAACCGGCGGAACCGGCGGAGCCAACCGGCCCGGTCGGTCCCGCCGACGGCGACCGCCCCCGCGTCGCGGTCGCCCGCGACGACGCCTTCCGCTTCGCGTATCCCGCGACGATCGAGCGCCTGCGCGAGCGGGCGACCGTCGAGGCGTTCGCGCCGACCGCGGGCGACCCGCTCCCGCCCTGCGACGGCGTCTACCTCCCCGGCGGCTACCCGGAGCTGCACGCCGCGGACCTCGCGGCGAGCCCGGCGCTCGACGACATCGCGAGCGCGGCCGCCGAGGGGACGCCGGTCCTCGGCGAGTGCGGCGGGCTGATGGCGCTCGCCGAGTCGCTGACGACCGCCGCGGGCGAGAGCCACGCGATGGCGGGCGTCCTCCCCGCCGACGTGGAGATGCGCGACCGGTATCAGGCGCTTGACCACGTCGCACTCCGGGCGACGCGGGACGCGCCGACGGCGTCGGCGGGAACGACGCTGCGCGGTCACGAGTTCCACTACTCGGAGGCTGACCCCGCGCCCGACGCCCGGTTCGCCTTCGAGGTGGAGCGCGGGACCGGGATCGACGGCGACCGCGACGGCCTGATCGAGCACCGAACCCTCGGAACGTACTGTCACGTCCACCCGGAGAGCGGGGCGTTCGACGCGTTCTTGGACGGGCTCTGATCCAGATGTCGCCCGCTCCGCTTCTCGGCTCCGCGCTCTCTCCCCTCGCCGCGCTGGCGATCGCGGTCGGCCTCGACCTCGCGGTCGCGGAGCCGCCGGCCCGAGTTCACCCTGTCGCGCTGTTCGGGTCGGTCGTGGGGCGGTTCGACCGGTCGTGGTCGCGTCCCCGGATCGTCGGCGTCGCGGTCGCGGTCGCGCTCCCGCTCGTCGCCGCGGCGGGCGCGGGCGGGATCGTCGCGCTTGCGGCGTCGCCTCCGGCCTCTTCCGTCGCCGCCGCCCTCCCCGCCGTCGTCGCCGGGACGCTCCTCTTCACCACCGTCAGCCTCCGGATGCTGTTGGCGACGACGGCCGAGGTCGCCGGCCTGACCGACTCCGACCCGGACGCGGCGCGGCGGTCGGTCCGGGCGCTCGCGGGACGGGACGCGACGGACCTCTCGCCGGCCGACCTCCGGAGCGCGGCCGTCGAGAGCGCGGCGGAGAACCTCGCCGACGGGTTCGTCGCGCCGCTGGGCGGGTTCGCGCTCGGGGCGACGGTCGGGCTCACGGTCGGCGGCTCCGGAACCGCGCTCCCGCTCGTAGCTGGAGTCGCCGGCGCGGTCTGGGTGAAGGCCGTCAACACGCTCGACTCGATGCTCGGCTACCGCTCGAAGCCGGTCGGGTGGGCGAGCGCGCGCCTCGACGACGCCGCCATGTTCCTCCCGGCCCGCGCGACCGCCGGGTGCCTCGCGCTCGCGGCCGGCTCTCCCAGCGCGCTCCGCCGGGCGGCCCCGTGGGCGCGGGAACCGGGGTCGCCCAACTCCGGGTGGCCGATGGCGACCGCCGCGGTCGCGCTCGGCGTCCGGCTGGAAAAGCCCGGCCACTACGCGCTCAACCCCGGCGCGAGCCCGCCGAGCCTCGCCGACGCGGAGCGGGCGGTCCGGCTCGTCGGCGTCGCCGGCGGGGTCGCGGTCGCCCTCGCGGCGGGGTGGTTGGCGGCGGTCGGCTGGCTCACGCCTCCGACGGGGGTGGTCGGATGGTCATGACCGCGATCCGCGGCGCGCTCGGCTTCCTCACCCGGATCCCGGTCGGCAACGGCGAGGCGGCGTGGGAGGCGTTCGCGCGGTCGCCGTGGACGTTCCCGGTCGTCGGCTACCCCGTCGGCGGGCTCGTCGCCTTCCCGCTGCTGCTCGCCTCGCCCCCCGCGTCGGTCCCCGCCCCCACGGTCGCGTTCGCGTTCGCGCTCGCCGTCTACGCCGTCACCGGGATCGGCCACCTCGACGGGGTGGCCGACCTCGGCGACGCCGCGGTCGTCCACGGGGACCGCGAGGAGCGCCGGCGCGTGCTGAAGGACTCGGCACTCGGCGTCGGCGGGACGGTCGCGCTCGCGCTGGTCGTCGGCGGGCTGGCGACCGCCGCGCTCGCGCTGGCCGAGATAGCGACAGGCGCGACGGGCGCGGGAGGCTCGATAGGCGCGGGAGCTGGAGGCAGTCCGCTCGCCGTGGTCGGACTCGTCGTCGCCGCGGAAGTCGGCGCGAAGGCGGCGACCGCGACGCTGGTCTGCGTGGGCGACGCGCCCCACGAGGGGCTCGGCTCCGCGCTGACCGGCGAGTCGTCGCCTCGGGCGATCATCCCCGTCCTCGCGCTGGCTGCGCCCGCCGTGCTGCTCGGCTGGCCGCGGCTCCTGCCGGGGTTCGCGGCCGTCCTCGCCGCGCTGGCGACGGCGGCGCTCGTCGCGCGGTGGGCTCGCCGACGGCTCGGGGGCGTCTCCGGCGACGTGCTCGGCGCCACCACCGAACTCGCGCGGGTCGCCGCGCTGCACGCGGGGGTGATCGCGTGGACGCGCTTCTGATGTGCGGCGGCCGCGGCAGCCGCCTCGGCGACGAGACGGAGAAGCCGCTCCGGGCGATCGCGGGGCGGCCGATGGTCGATCGGGTGCTCGACGCGCTCGCCGAGAGCCGGATCGCGGCGACTCACGCGGTCGTCTCCCCGCACGCGACGCGGACGCGAGCCCACCTCGCCGAGCGGGCGACCGACTCCCCGTCGCCGCCGGTCGTCGACGCCCCCGGAAACGGCTACGTCGCCGATCTGCAGTACGCGATGGACGCGGTCGACGCGGGGGGCGACCCGCTCCTGACCGTCGCCGCCGACCTTCCGCTGTTGGACGGCGCGGCGGTGAACGCGGTCATCGACGCGGCCCGCGCCGCCGACGGCGACTCGCTCACCGTCTGCGTGCCGGCGGCCCGGAAGCGCGAGCTGGGCGTCAGCGCGGACGCGACGACGGCGATCGACGGTCGCGAGGTCGTCCCCGCCGGGATCAACGTCGTCGGGACGGGTGACCGCGAGGCGAACGACGCTGACGGCGACGGCGGTGCGGTCCACCTCACCGACGACGTCCGGATCGCCGTCAACGTCAACTACCCGTCGGACGCGCGGACCGCGGAGCGACTGCTGAAGCACGACGTGACGCAACCACCGGTCGACGGTTCGGTCGACCACCACACGGACCAATGAACCTCGACACCGCGCTCGGACTCGACCGCGAACCGCACGGCAGCAGCGACGACCCCGACCTGCTGGACTTCTCCGCGAACACCAACCCCGAGGTTCCGCCGGGCGTCGAGACCGCGTACCGCGAGGCGTTCGCGGCCGCGCGGTCGTACCCCGCGGAGCCCCCGGCGGCGTACCGCGAGGCCGCGGCCGAGTACGTCGGGTGCGACCCGGAAGCGGTCGTGCCGACGCCCGGCGGGCTCGCCGCCATCCGGGCCGCGATCGCGCTCGCGGTCGACGCGGGTGACACCGCCCTGCTCCCGGCGCCGAGCTTCGGCGAGTACGCCCGCGAGGTGCGCCTGGAGGGCGGCGAACCCGTCTTCGTCGCCGCCGACGCGGTCCTCGACGCCGATCCGACCGACCACGCGCTCGCGGTGGTCTGCGCCCCGAACAACCCCACCGGGACCGACTACGAGCGCGCGGAACTGGAGCGGTTCGCCGCGCGGTGCCGCGCGGCCGACACGCCCCTGCTCGTCGACGAGGCGTTCCGCGGGTTCACCGACCGCCCCTCGATCGCTGGGACCGCGGGCGTCGTCGTCGCCCGGTCGCTCACGAAGCTGTTCGGCCTGCCCGGGATCCGGGCGGGCTTCGCGGTCGCGACGGGCGAGTTCGGCGCGGCGCTCGCGAGCGCCCGCCGCCCGTGGAACGTGAGCGTCCCGGCGCTCGCGACCGGCGCGCACTGCATGCGGCGAGACGCGTTCATATCTGCCACCCGCGAGCGCGTCCGCTCGGAACGGGCGCGGATGGCGGCGGCGCTCGAGGAGCGGTACGACGTGACTCCCTCCGAGGCGCCGTTCCTGCTGCTCGACGTCGGAGCCGACGGCCGATCGGCCGAGGCGGTCGTCGAGGAGGCTCGCGACCGCGGCGTCGCGGTCCGCGACGCGACCACCTTCCGCGGACTCGACTCGCACGTCCGGGTCGCGGTGCGCCGGCCCGCCGAGAACGACCGCCTGCTCGCGGCGCTGGGCGTGGGCGACGACCAGA
This sequence comes from Halorubrum sp. FL23, assembly GCF_052439115.2. Classification (NCBI taxonomy): domain Archaea; kingdom Methanobacteriati; phylum Methanobacteriota; class Halobacteria; order Halobacteriales; family Haloferacaceae; genus Halorubrum; species Halorubrum sp. FL23. The sequence continues at coordinate 113,551 of NZ_JBQVRO020000003.1, read as the reverse complement.
CCGGCGGTGGAGAGTTGGGTGGAAACGATGTTTGACGCGACCGTGCGCGAGGGCGTGCTCCGCGTTCGCCGGCCCGAGACGCGCTGGCTCTCGACCGGCTGGAACGGGGGACGATCGCGCGGCGACGCCGCCTACAACGCCTCGGTCCCGGAGGGGTTCGACCGGACGGACCTCGGCGCGTACCGCGACGAGCGACTGGCGCGGGCGCGGTTCGAGACCGGGACCGCCCCGCCGACCCTGTTCACCGGCGTCTCGATGTCGCACGCGCGCGGTGCGCGCCTCGGACCGGTGATCGCGTACGCGACCGCCGGGCTGTCGAACCCCGCGACGCTGCCGATGGAGCCGGAGCGAGCGGCAGCCGACGCCGACGCTGGGGGCACCGAGCGCGACGCCGCGACGCCGACCAGTGAGCCGTCGCGGCGCCCCGGCACGGTCAACCTGATCGTCGGGACGACCCGTCGGCTCGCGGACGGCGCGGCGGCGAACCTCGTCGCGGTCGCGGCCGAGGCGAAGGCGGCGACGCTGCTCGCGACGGCCGGCGTGCCGGGGACGACGAGCGACGCCGTCGTCGTCGGCGACGACCCGACCGGGGAGCCGGCGGCGTTCTCAGGCAGCGCCACCCCGGTCGGGTCGGCGGCCCGCGTCTGCGTCCGGGACGCGGTCCGCGCGAGCCTGCGGTCGCGGTATCCGGACGGCGACTACCCCGGCCCGCCGGCCGACGCCGAACACGGCGTCGTCGGCGACGACCGGGCGACGGTTTTCGAACCATGACACACGACGACACCACTCGCGACGACGGCGACAGCGACGACGAATCGACGGACGGAGCGCCTACCGAGGGCGACGATCCCGCCGCCGCGCGGACTCCCGGCGGCGGTGCGGCCCCCGAACCGCAGCCGATCGAGCCGAGCGCGCCCGAGGAGTTCGGGCTCGTGCAGGCCTGGTGGGGCGACGGTAAGGGGAAGACGACGGCGGCGATGGGGATGGGGTTCCGGGCCGCGGGCCACGGCTACCGCGTCCACATGCTCCAGTTCATGAAGGGCGGCGCCGACAGCGTCGAGGGCGTCAGGGGCGAGTACAATGCGATCGCCGCGATGCCGGGATTCTCCTACGAGAACGCCGGCCACTACGGCTGGCACGGGCTCCTCGACGGCTCCGCGGACGACGAGCACGAGGCGAAGGCGAGCGCGGCGTTCGAGCGCGCCGAGACGCTCGTCGCGGGCGCCGCCGACGCGGACCTGACCGACGCGCTCCCGCTCGACGGCGACCCCGACGACGGCGTCCACATGCTCATCTTGGACGAGGTGTTGTACGCCGCCGACCGCGGGCTCGTCGACCCCGAGGAGATCGTCGCGCTCGCGGCGTCGAAGCCCGAGGGCCTCGAGCTCGTCCTCACCGGGAGCCACGCCGAGCCGGCGTATCTGGAGGGAGTCGCCGACCTGATCACCAACGTCCGGAAGGAGGCCCACCCCTTCGACGCGGGCCACCGCGCCCGGCGGGGAACGGAGTACTGAGACGCGTGACCCCTCGGAGTCGCACGTGACCGCCCCCGACACCGACACGATACTGGTCGCCGGCACGGCGAGCCACGCCGGCAAGAGCACGCTTGCGGCCGGGCTCTGCCGCCACCTCTCCCGGAACGGTGCCGCCGTCGCCCCGTTCAAGGCCCAGAACATGAGCAACAACGCCCGGGTCGCGCTCACGCCCGAGGGCGAGTGGGGCGAGATCGGCGTCTCTCAGTACGTGCAGGCCCGGGCCGCGCGCGTCCCGCCGTCGACCGACATGAACCCCGTGCTGCTCAAGCCGCGCGGCGACGGCGAGAGCCAACTGGTGATCGACGGCGAGGCGGTCGGCGACGCCGCGGCCGGCGAGTACTACGAGTCGCACTGGGAGGGCGCCCGCGAGGCCGCCGTCGCGGCGCATCGCCGCCTCGCGGCCGACCACGACGTGATCGTCGCCGAGGGGGCGGGGAGCATCGCCGAGATCAACCTCCACGACCGGGACCTCGCGAACGTCGAGTGCGCCCGATTCGCCGACGCCGCGGTCCTGATCGCGGTCGACATCGAGCGCGGCGGCGCCTTCGCGAGCCTCTACGGCACCCTCGAACTCCTCCCCGACGACGTGCGCGAGCGCGTCGCCGGCGCGGTCATCACCAAGTTCCGCGGCGACCCGTCCCTCTTGGCGCCCGGCATCGCGGAGATCGAGGAGCGGACGGGCGTCCCGATCCTCGGCGTCGTGCCGCACGACGATCCGGGGCTCCCGGCGGAGGACAGTCTCTCGCTGCCGGACGAGACGGCCACCGGCGATCGGGGCGTTCTCGGCGCGGACGACGCGGTTCCCGAGGAGGCGGCGGTCCGGATCGCGGTCCCGCGGCTCCCGCGCATCTCGAACTTCACCGACCTGGAACCGCTCGCTCGCGAGCCCGGCGTTCGGGTCGCGTACGTCCCGCTCGACGGCTCCGGCGACGCTCCGCTCGGCGACGCGGACGCGGTCGTCCTCCCCGGCTCGAAGAACACGGTCGACGACCTCCTCGCGCTCCGCGACGCGGGAGTCGACGAGGCGCTCCGCGAGTTCGAGGGCCCGATCGTCGGCCTCTGCGGCGGCTACCAGATCCTCGGCGAGCGGATCACGGGCGCCGACATCGAGGGAACCGGCTCGGTGTCGACCGTCGAGGGCGTCGGCGTGCTCCCCGTCGAGACCCGCTTCTCGCCGGAGAAGCGCGTGGAGCGCGTGAGCCGAACCGTCGACGGGGTCGGTCCCCTCGCCGGCGCGTCCGGGACCGCGACCGGCTACGAGATCCACATGGGTCGGTCGTCGCCGACCGAGCCGGTCGCGCGGCCGCTCGGTCCGGAGAGCGCGGCGACCGACCGCGCGCTCGGGACCTACCTCCACGGCCTCTTCGAGAACGAGGGGGTCTGCGAGGCGTTCGTGTCGACCGTCTTCGCGGCGGCCGACGCTTCGCGGCCGACGGACCGCCCCCAGCCGACCGGCGGCGCGGACGGCGGGCGGTCCCCCTACGACCGCGCCGCGGACCTCGTCGCCGACAACGTCGACCTGCGCGCGCTCGGGCTCGGCGATGTCGCCTGAGCGCGCCGGTCGGGCGGCCGCAACCGATTTGACGGTGGCGACCGACGGGTCGCGCATGGTCTCCCGCGAGAACGCCGTCATCGGTGCCTGCATCCTCCTCACCGTCGCCCTCGCCTTGGCGATCGAATCGCTCGATACGACGTACCCGGAGTGGCTCCCGATCGCGCTGTTCCTCGGCGGCGGTGTCATCGTGCCGCTGGCGATCAACGGGGCGCTGGACCGTCGAGGAACGGCGTAACGCGGACTCCACGGCGATTCCCCCTCCACGAGGTCTCGAATCGACGCCGCGCAGTTCCGGGTCCGCGTCGCCCAAACCAGTATCACCCGTGAGACGCGGATATTATGTCTTATATAACGGGACAGGGGAGGGCCCAGCATGGCTATCCCGGGAGAGTACGGTCGGGACGACTTCGGGCAGGGCGGCTTGAACGACAGACTCGACGTTGCCGAGCTCGTCGAAGAGATCGGGCTCGACGCCGACGAGATCGCGTGGCGAAAGGAGTTCGTCGGGTTCGACGAGGCCGACGAGCGGCGGCTCCGCCAGTACGAGGACGCGTTCGCGGAGAACGCCGACCAGATCGCGGCGGACTTCTACGAGAACCTCACCGCCCACGAACAGACCACCGACGTGATCGGTCGGTCCGACAAGGGGATCGACCAGCTCAAGCGGACCCAGTCGGCGTATCTCGTGACGCTCGCGCAGGGCGACTACGGCCCGGAGTACTTCGAGGACCGGGCGCGGATCGGGAAAATCCACGACCTGCTCGAGATGCCGATGAAACACTACATCGGTCAGTACGCCGTGTACTACGACCTCATCCTCCCGCTCATCGGCGATCGGCTCGTCGACTCGCTCACAGACCGGCTGGCCGACGCCGGTGCCGGCGAGGCGGTCGCCGCCGAGACCGAGGCGGCCATCGAGGAGGAGGTCGACGACGCCGTCGAAGATCTCCTCTCCGTCCTCCGGATCGTCAACCTCGACATGCAGGTCGTCACGGACACGTACATCCACTCGTACAGCGAGAAGCTCTCCGACGAGGTCGAGCGGAACGAGCGTCTGATGGCCGAGGTGGAAGCCGAGGTCAGCGAGCCGCTCAGCGACCTCCGGGAGTCGGCGGCGGACGTGGCTGACAGCGCCGCCGAAGTGGGTGACGCGTCCGAGGACCAGTCTCAGCGCGTCGCCGAGATCTCCTCGGAACTGTCGAACCTCTCGGCGACCGTCGAGGAGGTGGCGTCGACCGCCGACGAGGTCGAGCGCACGAGCAGCCGGGCTGAGGCGATGGCCGACGACGGGCGCGCGGCGGCCGACGACGCCGCGGCGGCCATGGACGACATCGGCGCCGCGGTCGAGGAGGTGGCCGACGACGTCGCGTCGCTCCAACGCCGCGTCGAGGAGATCGACGAGTTCGTCGACGCGATCAACGGGATCGCCGACCAGACGAACCTGCTCGCGCTGAACGCCTCGATCGAGGCGGCGCGGGCTGGCGAGGCCGGCGCCGGGTTCGGCGTCGTCGCCGACGAGATCAAATCGCTCGCCGAAGAGTCACAGCAGCACGCGAGCGACATCGAATCGATGGTCGAGGGGATCCGGACGGACACCGAGGACACCGCCGAGAGCCTCGCGGAGACGACCGAGCGGGTGGAGGAAGGGAGCGAGCGCGTCGGCGACGCGACGGAGAGCCTCACCTCGATCGCCGAGGCGGTGACGGAGACGGCGAGCGGGATCGACGAGGTCTCCGACGTGACGGACGAGCAGGCCGCCGCGGCCGAGGAGATCGCCGCCACGGTCGACGAGGTGGTCCGGCAGTCGAACCGGATCTCCGACGAGATGCAGGACCTAGCGGTCGAAAGCGAGCGACAGTCCGAGGCGGTCGAAACGGTCGAACAGACCGTGCGCCGGTTGGCCGAGAGCGACCGAGACGGCGCCGGATCGGCTCGAGCGTCTCGCACCGACGGTGGGGCGGTCAAGAGGGGGTCTGCCGGCGACCGACCGGTTCCGGCGGGACTTCCTGACGGGATACCCGACTTCGTGATCGACCGGCTCTCCGACGAGGAACTGCGGGCGATCGCCGACGGGGAGGCGGATCCGGCGGATCTCGGACTGGGTCACGGCGCGAAGTAGGCGTCCGGTCCCCGAACGCCGCGGAGCTCTCGGAGCGGGCGGGCGCCACACCGGGCGCAGGCGTCGGGCTCCGCGGGGTCGTCGGGCAGCGCGAACACCGTCCCGCAGGCGTCGCAGACGACGTAGCGCAGCGCGAGCGACGGAGCGTCTGTCATGTGTCCGGTACGCGGCCGGCGCACTTGAACCGACGCCTGCTTCGGGAGGTCGGCGGTCGGACGCGCGGCCGCTATCGCCCCGACCCGGCGTCGCCAGACGCGTCGATCCGGGCCTCGTACTTCGACACCGACGCCGCGAGCGCCTCGTCGGCGTCGATCCCTGCGGCCTCCGCGAGCGCGAGCAGCGCGAACAGCGCGTCGCCGACCTCGTCGGGCGCGACCGCGGCGGCGTCGGGGTCGCTCCCGTAGTCGGTCGAGGTCGTCACCTCCTTCGCGATCTCCCCGACCTCGCTCTTCAGGTCGAGGACCCGGTACGCGAGGTCGGTCTCCAGCCCGTGCTCGGCGACGAACGCGGCCACGCGGTCTTGCTCCTCCATACGGGTGCGTCTGCGAGAGCCCAAATGAGTCTCTCGGTCCGAACCGCGGCGAGGACGGCCGGTCGCGCAACCCCTAAGACGCGAGCGGTCCCACTGATCCCATGAAGATCGCGATACTCGGCGGCACCGGCGACATCGGCGAGGGGTTGGCCCTCCGGCTGGCTGCCGACACGCCGCACCGCGTCTCGATCGGCTCGCGAGAGGCAGAGAATGCGGAGAACAAGGCCGAGGAGTACACCACGGAGCTGGAGAGCCGCGGTCTCGACGCGTCGGTCGAGGGCGCCGAGAACGCGACGGTCGCCGCCGCGGCCACGGTCGTGGTCCTCGCCGTGCCGCCGTACCACGTGGGTGACACGGTCGAGGCGATCGCGGACGAGCTGGACGACGGCGATGTCCTCGTCTCGCCGGCGACGGGGATGAAACGCGACGACGAGGGGTTCCACTACCACAAGCCCGGCGCGGGGTCGGTGACGCGGATCGCGGCGGACGCCGCGCCCGACGGCGTCGACGTCGTGGGCGCGTTCCACAACCTCGCGGCCGACCGGCTCGCGAACCTCGACGCCGACCTCGGGATCGACACGCTCGTGATCGGCGACGACGAGGACGCCAAGCGGACGGTCACGGACATCGCGGAGGGGATCGAGGGGCTCCGCGCGCTCGACGCCGGCGGCATCGCCAACGCGCCCGAGATCGAGGCGCTCACGCCGCTTCTCATCAACGTCGCACAGCACAACGACGGGCTCCACGATCTCGGCATCCAGTTCACGTAAGCCGGGGCCGGGCGCCGTTCCGTTAGGCCTTTGCGCGACCGGCCCCACCGTGCAATAGATGGAGTACCTGGAGCGCCGGGTCGCGCTGGTCGAAGACCGGCTGGAGGCCGTCATCGACGAGGTCGAACCCGACGAGCTGTCCGCGGAGGTCGGCCACGTCGTCCTCGCCGGCGGCAAGCGGGTCCGCCCCGCAGTGACGATCCTCGCCTGCGAGGCGTTCGACGGCGACCCCGACGCGGCCGTCGACTTCGCGGCCGGGATCGAGTTCGTTCACAACGCGTCGCTCGTGATCGACGATATCATCGACCGCTCCGAGGTGCGTCGCGGCACGCCGTCGGCGTGGGCCGAGTACGGCCACGGCCCGGCGATCATCGCCAGCGACGGGCTCCTCGGGGAGGCGTTCGCGCTCTTCTCCGCCGAGCCCCGGGCGATGCGGACCGTCGCCGAGGCGCTCGTCGAACTCGGCGAGGGCGAGGCCACCGAACTCGCCGACCGCCCGACCACCGAGGCCGAGTACATGCAGCTGGCTCGCCGCAAGACCGGCGCGCTGTTCCGCGCGGCCGCCGAGCTGGGGGCGATCGCGGGCGGCGCCGACCCCGACGCGGTCGACTCGTTCGGCGAGTACGCGGAGCGCGTCGGCGTCGCCTTCCAGATGCGCGACGACGTGCTCGACGCGACCGCCGACGCCGACGACCTCGGCAAGCCGACCGGGCAGGACGCGGAGATGGACCGCCCCTCGGTCCTGCAGGTCACGTCGCTGTCGCCCGAGGAGATCGACGAGCGCGCCCGCGAGCAGTCAGACCTCGCGCTGGCCGCGCTCGACGACGCGGATCCCCCGGAGACGGAGGCGATCGAGTACCTCCGGGACCTCGCGGAGTTCGTCGTCGTCCGCGAGCGATAGGCGAAGCGGCTCCGGGGTTCTCACCGCTTCGTCCACCCTCCTCTCGCTACTCTCTCCTCTCGCTACTCTCCCCTCTTACTACTCTCTCCTTTCGTTACTCTCTCCTCTCGCTACTCTCGCTCGATCACCGGAAAACACGCGAGACGCTACTGCGACGGCGTCCCGGCTCCCGACGCGTCGTGCTCCGCTTCCCACTCCTCGCGGGCCGCTTCCACGTCGTCCGGCTGTTCGTTCAGCAGGCACGCGTCGGGGTGGTCTCCCGCGGGGAGCGCGGGTTCGACCGCCTCGCAGGGCGACCGGTACCGCTCCCGAAGCGTCGCGGCGGCGGTCTCGCGGTCCCCGTCGGCGAGCGCGCGGATCGCCTCACGGACCGTCTCCTCGTCGGCGTCGGGCAGATCCTCGTCGAACGCCTCCTCGCGGAGCGAGTCGACGAACGCCGCCCGGTCTTCGCGGTTCGCGTCGCCGACCTGCTCCCACCGCAGGTCCACGTCGATGTCGCCGTTCTCGATACGGGTCCTGAAGTCGCTGATCTCGCGGAACGTCGCCTGCGGCACGTCCAGTCCCGGCGGCTGAATCAGCTCCGGGCACCGCGTTCGGAACGAACACCCCGACGGCGGGTTCCGCGGCGAGGGTACGTCGCCGCGGATCGTCTCGACGACGCGGTCCCGCTCGTCGGTGTCCGCCCGCGGCACGGACTCCAACAGCGCCTTCGTGTACGGATGCTGCGGGCTCTCGAAGATCTCCTCGGTGGGACCGATCTCGACGACCTCGCCGAGGTACATCACGGCGACGCGGTCGCTGATGTGCCGCACCACCGACAGGTCGTGCGCGATGAACAGGTACGTCAGGTCGCGCTCCGCCTGCATGTCGGCGAGCAGGTTCAACACCTGCGCCTGGACGCTCACGTCGAGCGCCGACACCGGCTCGTCGAGGACGATGAACTCCGGATCGATGGCGAGCGCCCGGGCGAACCCGATGCGCTGGCGCTGTCCGCCGGAGAACTCGTGGGGGTACCGATCGATCTGATCGGCGGAGAGGCCGACCTCCTCCAGGAGGGTCTCGGCGCGCTCGCGCCGCTCGGCGACCGTCCCCACGTCGTGAATCGCGAGCGGCTCCGTGATGATTTCGCCGGCGGTCATCCGGGGGTCCAGACTGGAGAACGGATCTTGGAACATCACCTGCGCCCGCCGCCTGAACGCGTCGAGGTCGTCGCCCGAGAGATCGTACACCGGGTCGCCGTCGAACGTCACGGAACCCCCCGTGGGCTCGCGGAGCCGCATCAGCGTCTCCGCGAGCGTCGACTTCCCGCAGCCGGACTCGCCGACGACGCCGAGCGTCTCGCCCTCGCGGACCTCGAAGGAGACGCCGTCGACCGCCCGCACGGCCTCCGGCTCCGCGCCGGTCAGCCGGTCCAGAAGCGTGTCGTTCTCGTAGTAGTACTTCTCGAGGCCGTCGACGCGGACCAGCGGGTCAGTCATCGCTCACCTCCCCGTCTGGCGCGCTCGACCCGTCCGAGGCGGCACCTGCGCCGCCGTCGGTCGGCCCCGAGAGCCTCGCGTCGGAGACCGCGTCGGCCTCGCTGTACTCGCGCTCGGCGAGCACGCAGCGGGCGCGGTGGTTGCCGCTCACCTCGTACTCCGGCGGTCGCGTGAGACAGTCGGTCATGGCTTTCGGACAGCGGTCGGCGAAGTAGCAGCGGTCGGGCATGTTCGCGTCGACGAGGTCCGGCACGTTGCCGGCGATGGGTTCGAGCCGCTCGCCGGGGCGGTCGATGTCCGGGACCGAGCCCAGCAACCCCTTCGTGTACGGGTGGACCGGGTCGCCGAACACGTCGTCGAGGGTGCCGCGCTCGACCACCTCGCCGGCGTACATGACGCTCACCCGGTCGGCGACCCGGGCGATGACGCCCAAGTTGTGGGTGATGAGCACGACGCTCATCTCCATGGTCTCCTGGAGGTCGGCGAGCAGGTCCAGAATCTGCGCCTGGATCGTCACGTCCAGCGCGGTCGTCGGCTCGTCGGCCACGAGCAGATCCGGATCGCCGGCGAGCGCCTGCGCGATCATCGCGCGCTGTAACATCCCCCCGGAGAACTGGTGGGGGTACTCCTCGGCGCGCTCGGCCGGGTCCGGGATGCCGACGCGCTCGAGCAGCTCCACCGCGCGGTCCCAGCTCTCCTCTGAGGTGTACGAGCGGTCGGGGAGGACGCCGTCTAGGAGCATCCGACCCAGCCCGTACCCCTGCGTCCGCGACCGGGTCGAGCGCGGGTTCGCGCTCGCGCGGCGCTGCACCTCGGCCGCCTCGGCGATCTGCTCGCCGACGGTGATCGAGGGGTTGAAGCTGCTCATCGGGTCCTGGAAGATCATGCTGAACGCGGAGCCACGGAGCGACCGACGCTCCGCTTCGGAGAGCCGGCGGAGATCGACGAAGTCGCCGTCGACCGCCTCCGGCCGGTCGCTCTCGACCCGCTCCGCGAGGTCGGCGTTGTTGTACCAGATCTCCCCGCTGGTTATCTCTCCCGGCGACTCGACCAGATCGATGAGCGAGAGCCCGGTGACGGACTTCCCGCTGCCGGACTCGCCGACGACGCCGAGGGCGGAGCCGGCCTCGACGGTAAAGGAGACGCCCTCGACCGCGTTGATCTGTCCCTCCTCGGTGAAGAAGCGCGTCGAGAGGTCGCGGACGCGCAGCAGGTCGGTCACGACGCACCCCCCTGTCCCTCGATCCCCGGATCGAGGGCGTCGCGCAGCCAGTCACCGATCAGGTTGATGCCGACGACGGCGGCGACGATGGCCAACCCGGGGACGGTCGCGATCCACCACGACGACGAGAGGTACTGCCGCCCCTGCGCGATGTCGAAGCCCCACGAGAGCTGTGCCCCGGAGAAGCCGAGGAACGACAGCGAGGACTCGAGCAGGATGATCGCGGCGATCTGGATCGTCGCGAGCACGAGGATCGGCGTCAGGCTGTTCGGGAGCACGTGTTTGAGTATGACGTGGAGGTCGCTTCCGCCCATCGATCGCGCCGCCTTCACGTACTCCTGGTCGCGCACGGAGAGCGCCTCCCCCCGCGCGACGCGGGCGAACCACACCCAGTTCACGAGCGCGACGACGGCGATCACGGTCCCCGGTAACACGATGCTCTCGGGCATCGTCTGAGAGGCGATTCCGGACGCGACCAGCGGGTCGGGGAGACGGAGCGAGGCCTGTCCCCACAGCCCGATGAGCGCGATCGCCAACACGAGCGACGGGAACGCCAACATCACGTCGGCGAAGCGCATCAGCGCGTCGTCGATCCGGCCGCCGTAGTAGCCGGCCGTGATCCCGACGGTGACGCCGAGCACGACGGCGATCGCGGTCCCGAACAGGCCGACCAGCAGCGACGTGCGCGCGCCGAACATCGTCCGCGAGAGCACGTCCCGGCCGAGCGAATCGGTCCCGAGCGGGTGCTCGGCCGTGGTGTTGACGACGACTTGCTTCTCGACGATCTTCACCTCGCCGTCGACCATCTCCGAGGTCGTCTGGTTCTCCGTCGCCGTGAAGCCGAGCGGCGGGATGTTCGTGTTGTCGAGGTCCTGCTCCGTCGGGTCGTGGGGCGCCAGGAGCGGAGCGAACAGCGCGGTAAACAGGATGACCGCGAGGATCGCGATCCCGAGCTTCGCGAGGAGGCTCCGGGAGAGCTCGCTCCGGAGGTTCCGGAGCGTCCGGGGCGAGATCATCGGACGCTCACCTCGGGAGCGATCGTCGGGGGCTCACGTCGGGGGGACTCCCCGCGTGCGACCTCGATCGGCCGGCACCCGACGCCGATCGGACGACACTCGACACCACGTGAGCGAGCGGAGCAGTTTCGGTTCATCATCAGTGGACCACCCGCGGATTGAGGTACGCGTACAGCGCGTCGACGAAGATGTTGATCAGCACGAACCCGGTCCCGATCACGATCAGCGACCCCTGGATCAGCGGCCAGTCGCGCACGTTGATCGAGTCGATGACGAGCGTGCCGAGCCCGGGCCACGAGAACACGGCCTCCGTGATCACGGCGCCGCCGATCAGGGTCCCCAACTGGAGTCCCAACACGGTGACGATCGGGATGAGGGTGTTCTGGAGCGCGTGCTTGTACTGGATCAGCGACTCCGGAAGCCCCTTCGCCCGCGCCGCGCGCACGTACGGCTGTCCGAGCTCCTCGATCATCCCGCTCCGCGTGAGCCGGGTGACGAGCGCGGTGAAGTACGTCCCGAGCGTCACGGCCGGGAGCGCGATGTGCCACAGCCACGTCCGCAGCCCGGCGAGGAACGCGCCGACGTTCATCGGGGCGGCGATCCCGTTGTCGACCGTGACGAGGAACGTGACCGTCTCGAAGAGGCCGATCGGCCGCCGGCTCGTCGGGAACAGGTCGAACTGCACCGACAACACCAGGATGAGCATGATCCCGAGCCAGAAGTTCGGCGTCGAGATCCCGACCAGCGAGAACAGGGTCGCCCCGTAGTCGGCGGGCTCGCGCCGCCGCGTCGCGCTGATGACGCCCAGCGGGATCGCGATCACGATCGCGACGACGGTCGCCGCGACCGCCAGCTCGACGGTCGCCGGCACGCGGGCGAGCACGATCGTGCTCGCCTCCGTCCCGCGGAGGTACGAGTAGCCCATATCTCCCTGCAGCAGCCCGACGATGTAGTCGGCGTACTGGACGTACAGCGGCTGATCGAGACCTAACTCCGCGGCTATCTGGGCGCGAAGCTCTTGACCCGCGTCCAGCGGCGCGACGAACGTCACCGGGTTGCCCGGGGTGATGAACCGCAGCAGGAACACCGCGGTCACGACCCCCCACACGACCAGTACGCCTTGGATCCCGCGTTTCAGGAGGAACCGTCCCAGCGCCATCGGGCCTTAGTTTCCGCCCGGGAGGTTTTGGGAGTCGGCCATCAGCTCGTCGACCTCCTCGTCTTCCCGGTAGCTGGAGAGCGCTCCGTCGGAGGTGAGCAGCGGGATGATCGTCTGGCTGGCGTCGAAGGTGGTGTTCCCCCAGCCGAGGAGGTAGAAGTGCGGCATATCCTCGATGTTGCCGCTCGTCACCTCGCCCGCGAGCGAGGCGAAGTCGCGCTGCTCGACCTCACAGGAGACGTTGGAGAGCTCGTTGATCTGGCTGGCGACGGCCTGCGCGATCTCCACGTCGCGGAGGTACCGGCCCACGGGCGTCTCGAGCGTGATCTCGGCGCCGGCGTGGCCGGAGTCCTCGACGAGCTGTTCGGCCTGCTCGACGTCCTGCGGGTACGGCTCGACGTCTTGGTTGTCGCCGACGAACCCCTCGAGGGTGGGTTGGCCGGTCGGGTCGGCGAACCCCTGCAGGATGCTCTCGATGATGCTGTTGAGATCGATGGCGTAGTTCATCGCCTGCCGGAACTCCGGGCTGGAGAAGGGCTCCACGTCGTACCGCATCGCGTTGAAGATGACGCGGGTGCTCGGCACCGCCGTGACCTCCGTGGTGTCCTCGTCGCGGACGCGGCTCACCTCTTGGGGCGGCACGTTGACGATGAGGTCCGTCTCGCCGGCGAGCAGCTGCGAGACGCGCGTGCTCGACTCGCTGGCCGCGCGGATCGTCAGCTCCTCGATCTCCGGCGCGTCGCCCCAGTAGTCCTCGTAGGGCTCGTAGACGATCTCCACGTCCTGTTCGTACTCGACGACCTGGAACGGGCCCGTCCCGTTCATGTCGGAGTTGATCTCCGAGGAGTCGCGCGACTCGATCCAGTCCTGCTGGACGACCTTACAGTACGAGGCGAACAGCGAGAACACGATCGGGTTGACCCCGTCTGAGGTCACCTCGACGCCGCCGTCGACGACCTCGGCGCCCGTGACGCCGGCGAGCTGGTCGCTCTGCGGGCTCTCGATCCCGACCTCGGAGTCGACGACCCGGTTGACGCTGTAGGCGATGTCCGACGGCTGGAGCTCGTCGCCGTTGTGGAAGGTGACGCCGTCGCGGATCTCGAACCGGACCCGGCCCTCTTCGAGCCGCTCGTAGTTGGTCGCGAGCCCCTCGATGATGTCGCCGTCGGCGTTGCGGCCGAGCACGCCGTCGTGAGCCTGCACGACGATGTTGTCGGTCGGCGTCTCGCGGTGGTCGTGGGGGTCGAGCCCCGAGTCCATCGACGACTGGGTGATCGTGACCGACGGCTCGCCCTCGGTCACCGAGATGGCCTGCGCCTCGATCCGCTCGTCGCGGCGGGCGGTCCAGTCGAGCCGGCTCGCGATGCCGTACACGCTGTACTGGCGGTTGAGGAAGACCCACGGCGCGCGCTGGTTGAGCCGGAGGTTCGCTCGCTGGAGGTGCTCCTCGCGGGTCTCCGGCTCCGGGAGCTGTTCCCCGTCCTCACCGTTGGAACCGTCGCCCCCGTCAGAACCGTCGCCGCCGTCGCCGCCGTCGCTCCCGTCGGAACCGTCGCCGCCGTCGCCCGAACAGCCGGCGAGTCCGACGGCGGCCGCAGTGCCTCCGACGTACGTGAGATACGTCCGACGGTTCACGTCCGAGTCGTCGCGTGACATAGGCAGTTCAATACTATCGGGGGATATAAGATCTGTGGTCACGTAGCACGGTTATAGCCGGTGTCAGCGCCGCGCATTCGGTCGATTCGCGTGCCGATCGACCCGCGCGCCGAGGCGGGAAGGTTTAATTTCCAGCGGCGTCGCTCCCTCCCTATGAGCAGAGCCGACCTCGGCGAGCGGTGGCAGCGCGTGTTCGACGACACCGAGGCGACCGCGGCGGAGTACCGCGACCGCGGGTGGGAGGCGCTCGCGCTCCACCCCGGCGACGTGAACCCGATCGCCGACGAGGCGCGGCTCCACGTGTTGTTGCCGGGATCGGAGTTCGACGAGGTCAACGAGCTGCTCTCCGAGGCGGCGATCGGATCGGTCCGCGTGTACGCGGCGGCGGGCGAGACGGCCAGCTACCGGCTGGTGGTCGCGGAGGACGCGACGGCGGAGATCGCCGTTTGCCTCCCGACGTACGTCCTCGACTCGGACGAGGACGCGCTCGAAGCGGCCGCGGCCGACGCGGGGCAGCTGACGCTCCGACTCCGCCCGCTCGACGACCGCGACCGGGTCGAGTTCGCCGTCGACGACCCTGCCCTCTTCTTCCGCGACCCGGCGGAGTAGCGCCATCCGTCCTGGAGCGAGCCGGTCGCACCGAGACCCACGTTCGTGGCGATCCCTTCGTCCGTGGACTTCGACGTATTCATACTTGTGCGATCACGATCATCTACATGAACCGAGCTGAGAAGGCGGCCCTCCAGCTGCAGGCGGTCGCCGTGTTGCGGATGCTGAAGGAGACGCGAACCTACGAGGAGCTGTCCGAGGTCACCGGGCTGCCCGCGGGCGACCTGAACAGGTACGTCAACGGTCACGTCCTCCCCGGCACGGACCGCGCGAGCGAGGTCGTCGAGGCGGTCGGCCGCGAGGCGCTCGCCGACGAGCTCCTCGCCCGCGTCGAGTTCGACGACGAGGGGTACGTCGACAACTCCGGCGTCGTCTTCGACCAGTCGTTCCTCGACCTGGTGGCGCCGGTCGCCGCGGAGACGTTCGAGTTCGAGTCGCCGGACGTGGTGCTCACCGCGGCCACGGACGGGATCACGCTCGGGGCGGCGATGGCCTCCTTCTTCGACGCCCGGCTCGCGTACGCGAAGAAGTCGAAGGAGACCGCCGTCGAGGAGTTCATCGAGTCGCGCCAGCGGCTGGCCTCGGGCATCGAACTCACCTACTACCTCCCCGCGAGCGCCATCGACGCCGGCGACACGGTGCTGGTCGTCGACGACCTGATCCGCTCGGGCGAGACTCAAGAACTCCTCCTCGACATCGCGCTCCAAGGCGACGCCGACGTCACCGGCGTGTTCGCGCTCATCGCGGTCGGCGACGAGGGGATGGACCGCGCGCGAGCGATCACCGACGCGCCGGTCGGCGCGCTGACGACGTTCGAGTAGCCACGTTCGCGCATACTATTCGGAGATAGACAGGAAATCACTCCATCTCGATCCGTATTCATGTATTACTGAGCGCGGCGTTCAGCAAGCCTTATCACCCGATCCGGGGGTATCTCCACCCGTTCAATGGGGCTTTCAGACACGCTGGCCGCGCGGTTCGACGTGGAGGCGCACGGGTCAGATGTCCGCACCGAACTGGTCGCCGGACTCACGACGTTCCTCGCGATGTCGTATATCATCGCCGTGAACCCGTTCATCTTGGCCGACGCGATCCAGATACCCGGGTACGACTTCTTCGAGGTGGTCCAGATGATCGCCATCGCGACCGTCCTCTCGGCGGCGGTGGCGACGGCGGTGATGGCACTGTACGCGAACCGGCCGTTCGGGCTCGCGCCCGGGCTCGGCCTCAACGCCTTCTTCGCGTACACGGTTGTGGATGGGCTCGGCGTCCCGTGGCAGACCGCGCTGGCCGCCGTCTTCGTCGAGGGAGTCCTGTTCATACTCCTGACCCTGGTTGGCGCGCGCGAGTACGTCATCCGGCTGTTCCCGGAGCCGGTGAAGCGCTCGGTCGGCGCGGGCATCGGGCTGTTCCTGCTTTTCATCGGGCTTCAGGAGCTCCAGATCGTCGTGCCGGACGACACGACGCTGGTCACGCTCGGCGGCGTCTTCGCGAACCCGTGGGCGATCCTCGGGATCATGGGACTGGTGTTGACGTTCGTGTTGTGGGCGCGCGACATCACGGGCGCCATCGTCATCGGCATCGCGACGACCGCGATCGCCGGCTGGGCGCTCACCCTCGGCGGCGTCTTCGCCCGCGGGACGGTCACGCCGGAGACGCTGCCGTCGGCGCAGTACGACATCACGCCGCTCGCGGGCGCGTTCGTCGACGGGCTGGCCGACATCGACCCGCTCACGTTCGTGCTGGTCGTGTTCACGTTCTTCTTCGTCGACTTCTTCGACACCGCGGGGACGCTCATCGGCATCTCACAGTTCGGCGACTTCCTCGATGAGGACGGCGACCTGCCCGACATGGACAGGCCGCTGATGGCCGACGCGGTCGGGACCACCTTCGGCGCGATGGTCGGCACCTCGACGGTGACGACGTTCATCGAGTCGTCCGCGGGCGTCGAGGAGGGCGGTCGCACCGGGCTCACCGCGCTGGTCGTCGCCGCGCTCTTCCTCGCGTCGCTCGCCGTGATCCCCGTCGTCGCCGCGATCCCCGAGTACGCCTCCTTCATCGCGCTGATCGTCGTCGGGATCATGATGCTTCGGGGGCTCGTCGAGGTCGACTGGGACGACCCCGCGTGGGCGGTCTCCGCGGGTCTCACGGTCACCGTGATGCCGTTCGCCTACTCGATCGCCGACGGACTCGCTGCCGGCATCGTCGCCTACCCGCTGATCAAGGTCGCGGTCGGCGAGTACGACGAGGTCGCGCTCGGCCAGTACGTCATCGCGGCGCTGCTCGTGGTCTACTACGTGCTGCAGACGCGCGGCATCATCCTCTGAGACCGGGCGTCGTCCGTCCGATCCGGGTCCGGCGTTTGCGTCCGGTCGCCCCGAATCACTCGTATCCGATCGCCCGCTTCCAATCGTCTGCTTCCAACCGCCCGCTTTCCCGTCTCTCTCACCGCCCGTGCGCGCGGCGTGCACCGCCCACCGTACTTCTTTACGGGTCTGTACCGTATGGGGAACCGATGACGGATCTGACGCTCTACGAACTGGAAGGCTGCCCGTACTGCGCGAAAGTGAAGACCAAACTCGCCGACCTCGGGCTGGAGTACGAGTCGGTGTTGGTGCCGCGCTCGCACGGCGAGCGCACCGAGGTGGAGGAGATCAGCGGACAGACCGGCGTTCCCGTCCTCGTCGACGAGGCCAACGGGATCGAGGGGATGTCCGAGAGCGACGACATCGTCGAGTACCTCGACGAGACGTACGGCGACGCGAGCTAGTCGCGGGTCGCCCGGAACCGATTCCGACCGCGCACCGTCGGTCCCGCCGCCCGATCGCGAGGCTATTTATCCGCCGCCCGCCACGTGTCCGGCGTGCGACTCGTCCATCGACGCGCTTCCTCTGACCACGGCGATTCGCCGGACGGCGACGACGCGTCGTCGCTCCTCGCGAGCGACGTCGACGTGGCGCGCTCGACGCTCGAACAGGGCCGCGGGCTGATGTTCCGGCGGTCGATCCCGGACGACTACGCGCTCGTGTTCCCCTTCGACGCTCCGGACACGCAGTGGCTCCACATGCTGTTCGTCCCCTTCGCGATCGACGCGCTGTGGCTCGTCGACGGCGAGGTCCAGACGACGAAGCGGCTCGCCCCGTTCGTCGGGCTGGGTCGCGGGCGCGCAGACACGGTGATCGAGCTTCCCGCCGGCGCGGCCGACGCGGTCGCGGTCGGCGACGAGGTCCGACTCGTCGAGTGACGCCGCCCGGCGGACCGACCGCTCTCCGCCTCACCCGCCGTTCGGCGTCTGCAGCTCCATCTCGACTCGCGTCCCGCCGGTCTTGCTCTCGCTGATGTCGAAGCCGCCGCCTCCGGTGCCGACGATCCAGTTGACGTACCAGAGGCCGAGCCCGCTGGCGTGCTCCAACGGCGTCTCCTCGCCGGTGAGCACCGCGCGCTCGGCGGCCGGCATCCCCGGCCCGTCGTCGGTGACGACGAGCGACGCCCACGACTCGCTCGGAAGCTTGGCGGCCGTGATCTCCACCTGCGGGCGCTCGGCGTCGTTGTGGCGGATCGCGTTGTCGACGAGCTCTTCGATCGCCTCGGCGAGGTAGCCGATCGCCGACACCGTGATCCCATCCGGCACGTCGACCTCGATGTCCGCGCTCCTGCGGAGGTCGGGCGAGAGCGAGAGCAGCGCCTCGTCGACCGCGTCGGCGAGGTCGATCGGACCGGGCGCGGGGCGGTCGGCGAGGAGCCGCTCGACGCTCCGAGAGGTCTCGCCGACGCGGAGGAGGCGCTCGGCCGTGTCGACGACGCGTTGGAGCTCCGTCGCTCGCGTCGGGTCGTCGGTGCTCTCGAGGGCCCGCTCGGTGAACCCGATCACCACGTTGAGATCGTTCCGGAAGTTGTGTCGGAGCACCCGCGTCAGGGCGGCGAGCCGCTCCTCGCGGATCGACGCCTCCGTGCGGTCCTCGCCGACGCCGACCGCGCCGACGACCTCGCCGCCGTCGACGATCGGCCCCAGCGCGAGCCGGTAGGGAACGCGCTCTCCGGCCCGCGTCAGCAGCGTCGCCTCGCAGTCGGCCGGCTCGTTCTCGCGGTACACGCGCCGGAGCGCCTCGGCGACGGCACCGCGGGTCTCGTCGTCGAACAGCGCCGTCAGGTCGGTCCCCGACAGCTCCTCGCCGCCGCGGTCGGCGTCGTCGGCGAGCCGGGCGTTCCATCGCGAGAGCGTTCCGTCCGCGGAACACTGGAACAGCGCGGTCGGCACGGTCGAGGCGATGGCGTCGACGATCCGCAGCTGCGACCGGAGATCGGCCTCTGCGACCACGCGGTCGGTCACGTCGGTCAGCCCGACGATCAGCCACCGCTCGTCGGCGATCGTCGTCGTGTGAAGCGACAGCGAGAGCCGTCGGCGTCCCCGCTCTCCGCCGATTTCCCACTCGAACTCGGTGACGCCCTCCCGGTCGACCGCGTCGGCGACCGCCGCGGACACCGGCTCGCCGTCGGTCGTTTCGTCTGCTTCGCCCAGGTCCGAGAGCCCCATCAGCGTCAGGGTCCCGCGGTCCTGTCCGAGCAGCGCGGTCGCCGGCGTGTTCGTCGCCCTGATGGCGTGCGTTTCGGGATCGCAGGCTACGGTCGGGGTCGGAACTGCCTCGACGAACGACCGTACGACACGGGGTGTCGACTCGCCGTCACGATCCATTCATGACACGTCGGATGGGCCCCGAGCGTATAAACTGTGAGGGATGCCGCCGCCGGCCACCGATCAGTCCGCCTTCGCCTGCCAGTCGCGGACCGTGTCCGCGCCGACTCCGTCGACGTCGGCGGCCAGATCGTCCGGATCGATCGACTTGAGATCGTCGACGCCGTCGACGCCGGCGTCTTTCAGCTTCTCGGCGGTCTTCTCGCCGATCCCCTCGACGGTCTGCAGCTCCGACCCCTCCTGCTGGGCGGTGAACTCCCGGTAGTTGCAGATGGGGCAGCCGAGCTCCCACGGCTCGTCGCCGGAGTGGACGCGGAGGTGCGGGAGGTCGTGCTCCTCGCAGGTCTCGTCGGTAATCTCGATCTCGCCGCGCCGGGGAAGCGGGAGCGAGTAGTCGCAGTCGGGGTAGCGCGTGCAGCCGACGAGCCGGGAGCCGGAGCGAAGCCGTTTGATCGCCAGTTGGCCCCCGTGTTCCTCGCCGCAGTCGGGGCACGTCCCGATCACCTCGTCCTCCTGCTCGTCGGCCTCGTCGGCCTTGCACTGCGGGCAGCCGTGGACGAACGTCTTCCGGCCCGCGAGCATCTTCACGTGGCGGAGGTCGTGCTCCTCGCAGGTCTCGTCGAGGATGAGGGGCTTCCCCGTGGACGGGAGCGGCAGGGTGTACTCGCAGTCCGGGTAGCCGTCGCAGCCGACGAAGTACGACCCCTGCCGGGACTTCCGGACGAGGAGGTCGGCGCCGCACTCGGGACAGGGACCGAGCGTCTTGTCCGCCTTCAGCGACTTCTGGAGGTGGTCGCCGACCGCCTCGCGCGACTCGGTGAGGTCATCGAACACGCGCTCGAGGAGGGCCCGCGATTCCTCGGTCACCTCGTCGTACTCCTTCTCTCCCGCGGCGATCGCCTGCATGTCGCGTTCGAGCTGCGCCGTCATCTCCTCGCTCACGATGTGCTCGGCGAACTCCTCGGCCGCCTCGACGACCGCCTCGGCGAGTCGGGTGGGCCGCGGCGGGTCGCTCTCGATGTAGTTGCGGTCGTACAGCTTTTCGAGCGTGCGGTGGCGGGTCGCCTTCGTGCCGACGCCGCGCTTCTCCATCTCCTCGATCAGCCGGGACTGCCCGTACCGACGGGGCGGCTGGGTCTCCTTCGCGTCCGTCCGCCGGTCGGTGAGCGCGAGCGTCTCGCCGACCTCGACGTCGGGGACGATGCGCTCGTCGCTGGAGCGGTACGGGTACACGTCGTGGTAGCCGGCCTGCAAGAGGCGCTTCCCGTTCGCCTTCAGTCGGAGCCCGCCGTCGGCGGCGAGGTCGCCGGGACCGGACGCCTCGTCCGGGTCGCGGAGGGCGGCGAGACCGTCCGCGCGCTCCGCGATCGCGGTCGCCTCGCCGTTCGCGAGCGCCACGACCCGGAGCCGCTCCCACGTCGCGGGCTCGGCGCAGGTCGCCAAGAAGCGGCGGACGATCAGCTCGTACACCTCCCACTCGTCCTCCGAGAGGTCCGACGCCGAGGGTAGCTCCCCGGTGGGGTGGATCGGCGGGTGGTCGGTCGTCTCCTCGTCGCCCTCGGTGGGTTCGATCTCGCGGTCGGCGTCCAGCAGGCTCTTCGCGTCCGCCCCGAACGTCGAGGCCGCCGACAGCTCCTCGATCAGTTCGCGCGGGTCCAGATCGTCGGGGTACACCGTGTTGTCCGTCCGCGGGTAGGTGACGTAGCCGGCGGTGTACAGATCCTCAGCGAGCGACATCGCGCGCTGTGCGGAGTAGCCGAGCGACCCCGCGGCGCGGATGAACGCCGTGGTGTTGAAGGGGGTCGGCGGGTCGTCGGTGCGGGTGCGGCGGCGCACGTCGTCGACGACCGCCTCGCCGGCCGCGTCGAGCGCCTCGGTGAGCACCTCGGCGACGTCGCCGTCCCAGACGCGCTCGGCCTCGTTGCCCTCGTCGTTTAAGTAGAAGTAGCGCGCCTCGAAGGGGTCGCCGCCGGACTTGGTCAGGTTCCCGTACAGCTCCCAGTAGGACTCGGGGTCGAACGCCTGGATCTCGCGCTCGCGGTCGACGATCAGCTTGAGCGTCGGTCCCTGGACCCGCCCCACCGAGATGAAGTCGTCGCCGAGCTGCCGGGCCGACAGGGAGAGGAAGCGGGTCAGCGCCGCCCCCCACGTCAGATCGATCACCTGTCGGGCCTCGCCGGCGGCGGCCAGATCGAAGTCGAGCTCGTCGGGGTTCGCGAACGCCTCCCGCACCTCGTTTTCGGTGATCGAGGAGAACCGGACTCGGTCGATCGGGGCGTCCTCGTTCACCTCGCGCACCAGCTCGTACGCCTCCTTGCCGATCAGCTCGCCCTCGCGGTCGTAGTCGGTCGCGATGACGACTCGGGAGGCGTTGCGCGCGAGCTTCCGGAGCGCGGCGACGATCCCCTCCTGGGTCGGCTCCTTAGTGACCGGCGCGTCGATCAGCTCGACCGGCTCCACGTCGCGCCAGTCGTTGTACTCCGCGGGGAAGTCGACGCCGACGACGTGGCCCGAGAGGCCGATACACCGCTTGCCGCCCCACTTGTACACGTTCACGTCGTTCTCCCGCTCCGCCGTCGCGGACTCGCCGCTCAGGATGTCGGCGATGCGACGCGCCGCGTTGTCCTTCTCCGTGATGATCAGTTCGGGGCCGCGACTCATTGCCCCGGAGTAGGCCGCTCCCCCGTCTAAAGCTTTCGCGACAGGGTTTATGATCGCCCGCATGCGCGGCTGTACGCGTGACTACCCAAAGTCAACGCGGTGAACGTCGGGGCCCTATTCCTCCCCGATGCCGGGGGTGTTACTCCTCGCCGTCCCCTTCGGGCTCGGTCGGCACGCCGCCGAGGTTCCCCTCGTCGTCGAACAGCTTGGCGCGCAAAAACCGGGTTCGGTAGCGGTTCGCGCCTTCCTTCGTGTCGGCCTCGCGGATCTCGTCGATCCGACCGTCCGCGACCGCGTCGATGATGTCCTCCACCTGCTCCTTCTCGCTCGGCGTCAGTTCGAACTCGTAGGTCCGGGGCTGCTCGCTTTCGAGCCGCGTCCACTTGCGCGCGGCCGAGACGACGACCGAGCAGGGCTCCCGGCAGGGGAAGACGCCGTCCCCGCCGTCGACGTCGAGATCGGTCTCGTCGTCGTACTGCCACTCGCGTCGCTTCAGACACTGCGAGTCGTCACAGCACGCCTCCGCCACCCAGTCGACGTGTTCGTGCCCCTCGCCGCGGTCCCACGTCTTCACCACGCCGTAGATGCCGGACTGGCGCGCCATCGTCTCGCGCCAGTGGTTCACGTCGAGCTCGCCCTCGCGCTCCCGGTGCCAGTTCGCAACGGTCGCGGGGTAGATCGTCTCGACCGTCTCGTACGCGTCCCGCGGGCCGAGGTCGGGGAAGGCCCAGCCGCCGGCGAGCGACGGCGCGGTCTTGAGGGGGCGGTAGCGCCCCTTCTCGTCGAGCGTCACGAGATCGCGGGCGTCGAGGGGGTCGTCGTACGCGTCGAGCTCGTCGATCGGGACGCCGTCGTCGTCGGCGTGGCGCACGTCGTACCGCCGCTCGCCGCGGTCGGTGACGGTGGCCGTGATCGTCAGTTCGCCCCACGCGCGCTCGATCCCCTCCGCGAGCGCGGCGTATCGGGCCGCCACCGTCGCGCCGTCGGCGTCCTCCAGCCAGCGCAGGAAGGCGCGCCGCGGGCCGAACTCGCCGACCACGCGCTCGAAGACGTACCAGTCGGTGACGGCGGGCGCGCGCTCGGCCAGCGCCTCGTGGAGCTCTCGCTCGCTCAGCCCGGTCCGGCGGTCGCCGTCGACGAGGACGTACCCGCCGGCGGTGTCCTCGGCGGATGCGCCGTCCCCCTTGTCGTCCTCGCCGCTCCGCACCACGCTGAACCCTTCGAACCGGAGGGGGTCGCCGGCCTCGCGGTCGGCGAGCGCGTCGAGGACCGCGTCGAAGGCGTCGCTCGGGAGGTCGATGTCAGGCACTGCGGGCTCGTCGGTCGCCGCGGGAGTAACGTCGCTCACGGTCAGTCCCCCGTGGCGACGCGGGTCGTCTCGCGCACGTCGTCGAGCGCGGTCCCGAGGTCGGCGCCGGCGTCGGCCGCGCGCTCCAGGATCACGTCGGCCATCAGCGGTTCGGTGCCGACCGCGCCCGCGTACCAGATCCGGGTGCCGTCGACCGTCTCGGGCACGTCGTACCCCTCGGTGTGATCCTCACAGAGTCCAACGTCTTCCGGGATGTCCTCTTGGGTGTGGTAGCCGTCGGCGATGAACAGCGGGACGAGGACCACGTCGTCGCTCTCGAAGAACTCGGGGAGGTCGTCGACCTCGGGGTCCTCGTCCATGTAGAGCGCGCGCACCTCGTCGAAGCGGTCGCGTTCGGCGATCCGGTCGGCGTGGTACTCGATCGCCTTCGCGCTGTTCTCGTTGCGCTCGGTGCCGTGACCGACGACGGCGAGGCCGAAGTCGTCGCCCACGTCGGGGTCGCCGGTGACCGACTCCGCGCGCCGGACGATCACGTCGGTCATCGCGCGGTGGGTCCCCACGGGACCGCAGTAGTGGACCTCGCGACCGATGTCCTCGGCGACGAGGGTGGCCTGGTCGGCAGAGAGCCCGTCGGAGTCCCACTCGGAGACGTCCCAGCCGTCGAGCCGGAGCTCGCGGGGGATCACTTGTTCGGTGAAGTACCCCTCGGAGACGAACAGCGGGACGACGTAGATCTCGTCGCCCTCGACGGTGCGGAGCACCTCCCGGAAGTGCGGCTCCTCCTTCCAGAAGCCGGTCGTTACCTCGTCGAACGCGCCGGTCGCGCGGATGGTGTCCGCGTGGTCGTACGTCGGCGCGCTCGACTCCGGATTGAGGTGTGAGCCGTGTGCGACGATGACGAGCGACTGCATACACATGCTGGGGGCGCGCCGCTCTTAGGGACTTCGGAGCGTGTGAGGTCGCGGGAATACGGCGCTGCGATGTCTCGCCGACCCAGCGAGTCTCGATCCCGACCGAAACCGCCATGGCGCCCCGCGCCGCAGGTCCGGCCATGTCGCTCGCAGCCGAGACCCGCGAGGCCGCCCGGGCCCGTCCCTTCGTCCTCGACGCGCTCCGCGCCGGCGTCCTCAACCACAGCGCCGCCGCCGCGTGGCTGGTCGACGAGGCCGGTCTCGGTGGCGACGGCGACGGCGACGCCGACACCGACGCGATCGCGACCGCGCTCCGCCGGTTCCGCGAGGAGCTCCCCGACTACGCGACCGCCGACCGCGCGGCCAGCGTGTCGATGCAGAGCGGGGTGGGGATCGCCGAGGTCGAGGCCGAGGCCGAAGACGCCGCCGTCACCGAGGGAGACCCCCTCCTCCGCGTCGGCGGCGCGGCGGTCGTGCCGGAGGGACGCGACACGGCGCTCCTCGCCACCGGCGCGGTCGACGCCGCGGCGCTCGCGGCGGTCCTCCGCCGGCTCGCGGCCGCCGGCGTCGCGGTCGAGGCCGCCGGCGTCACCGGTGGGACGCTCGTCGTCGTGGTGGGGCGGCGCGACGGTGCGACCGCGGTCCGGGCGGCGGAGGCGGCGCTGGCGGCGGTGCCGACCGAGGGGGAGTGAGGCGGCGATCCGTCGCCCCTACCGGCGAATCGACCGCCGCCCCCCATCCGGCCAATCGCGATCGCCTCACGCGTCCAGCCAATATCCGTCCGACCCGCACGCTTTTCTAACGCGGTCTGATATGTAGTGTCGATGAACGCCGTCACGCTCGGTCCCGCCGGCACGTACTCGCACCGTGCGGCGCGGGCCGTCGCCGCCGAGGTGTCGTTCCGCGAGTCGGTCACCGCCATCGTCGACGCCGTCGCGACCGGCGAGTTCGAGCGGGGGGTCGTCCCCATCGAGAACAGCATCGAGGGCTCCGTCACGGAGAGTCTCGACGCGTTAGCGAATCACGACGTGTCGGTCACCCGCGAGGTCGTCACCCCCATCCGCCACGCCCTCCTCGCGCAGGGGTCGGAGTTCGAGGTCGTCGCCAGCCACTCGCAGGCGCTCGCGCAGTGTCGCAACTGGCTGGAGGCGAACTATCCGAACGCGGGCCTCGAAGCGGTCGCCTCGACCGCGCGCGGCGTCGAACGCGCCCGCGAGGACGCCCGCATCGCCGGGATCGGCCACCCGGACAACGCCGGCGACGACCTCACGATCCTCGCCGAGGACATCCAGGACCGCACGTCCAACGCGACCCGCTTCCTCGTCGTCGCGCCCGAGTCCGCGCGCTCCGACGCCGGCGGGAAGACGACCCTCATCGTCTACCCGAACGCGAACTACCCCGGTCTCCTGCTCGAACTGCTGGAGGCGTTCGCCGACCGCAACCTCAACCTCTCGCGGATCGAGTCGCGTCCGAGCGGCGAGCGCCTCGGCGACTACCTGTTCCACTTCGACGTCGACGCCGGGCTCTACGAGAAGCACATGGCGAAGGCGGTCGAGGATATCGAGGCCATCGCCGACAACGGCTGGGTCAAAGTGCTCGGGTCATACGACACCGAACACGTGTTGGAGTAACAGCCCGCTCGCAAGGGTGCGATCACGGACACCTCCACACCTATGACGGGACGCGGTCGGCACACATGTTATGCGTGTCCCCGCCGTTAGCTGTCGGCTATGAGGCGGCTCGCCCTCCTCGGCGGCGCGTTTCTCGCGGTCGGATCCGCCGTCGTCCTCGCGCAGCTGGCCAACTTCCCCGGCCTGTTGGTCGGCGGCTGCACCGACGTCGGCGTCCCGGAGGCACAGCGGCAGGGAGTCGGCCTCGTCGGTCTTGCGGGGTCGGACCTGCTGTACACGCCCGACGGAACGAACGAGTGCCGGCTCCCGATTCCGGTGGCTCTCCTCCCGATCGGACTCATCGCTGTCGGCGGCGGGTTGGTTCTGTTCACGAGGCGCCGTCCCTCTTCGGCCGAGTAGCGACCGCTACTCGAACCGGTACGTCGCGCCGTCCGGGCCGTCCTCGATCTCGACGCCGACCTCGTGGAGCGCGTCACGCAGGTCGTCGGCGCGCTCGTAGTTCCCGGCCTCGCGTTCGGCCTCGCGCACGTCCAACACGAGCTCGACAAGCTCGCCGGCGAGGTCCACGTCGCCGTCGGTCGGCGACTCGAACTGGAGCCCGAGCACGTCGCCGCCGAGCGCCTCGAACGCGCCGACGGCCTCGCGGAGGGCGCGGTAGTCGTAGGCGGACCCGGCGTCGTCTCCCGCGTCCTCGACCGCGTCCACGTGGCGGTTCACCGCGTCGGTGAGGTCCAGGAGCGCCGCGGTCGCCTCCCGGAGGTTCAGGTCGTCGTTCATCGCGGCCGTGAAGTCGTCACGGGCGGTTTCGACCGCCTCGCGCAGGTCGTCGTCGTCGGCCTTCGCGCGGGCGTCCACGGAGTCGAGCGCGTCGACGGCGCGGTCGTAGGTGCGCGAGAGGCGCTCCCAGCGCTCCTCGGCCTCGGCGATCGTCTCCTCGGTGAGCGCCTGCTCGGAGCGGTAGGCGGCGCCGGCGTAGAAGGTTCGGACGACGTTGACGCCGAGCTCCTCCAACGCGTCCGGCACGGTCCAGAAGTTGCCGATCGAGGAGGACATCTTCTCGCCGTCCATCGCCAGCAGGCCGACGTGGAGCCAGTGGCGCGCGAACGTCTCGCCGGTGGCGGCCTCCGACTGCGCGATCTCGTTTTCGTGGTGCGGGAACACCAGGTCGCGCCCGCCCATGTGGATGTCGAGGGTGTCGCCGAGGTGCGTCGTCGACATCGCCGAGCACTCGACGTGCCACCCGGGGCGCCCCTCGCTCCACGGGGAGTCCCACGTCTCACCGGTCGGCGTCGTCTCGCCGTGGTCGTGTTTCGCGTGCTCTCGCGCCGCGGTCTCGCTCACGCCGTCGGCCTTCCACAGCGCGAAGTCGGCGGGGTTCCGCTTCTCCGACCGCTCGTCCGGTTCGCCCTGCGCTTCGAGCGCGTCGATCTCCTGGTTCGAGAGCGCCCCGTAGTCGTCGAAGCGCGTCACGTCGAAGTAGACGGAGCCGTTCGACTCGTAGGCGTACCCCTTCTCGATGAGGGTCTCGACGAGGTCGACGATCTCGGGGACGTGTTCGGTGACGCGGGGGTACACCTCGGCTCGCTTGAGGTTGAGGCCGCGCATCGCGTCGAAGGTCGTCGCGGTGAACGTCTCGGCCACGTCGCGCTCGTCGCGCCACGCGTCGCGCTCGCCGACGCGGGCCGTGATCTTCTCGTTCACGTCGGTGACGTTCTCGACGTGGCGCACGTCGTAGCCGACGTGTTCGAGCCACCGGTGGAGCACGTCGGCGTGGAACCACAGCCGGGCGTGTCCGAGGTGAGGGTCGTCCGACACCGTCAGACCGCAGACGTACAGCGTGACGTCGCCGTCGGCCGTGAACTCGACGCGCTCGTCTGCCAGAGTGTCGGTAACGACGAGACTCATTACCGGGTGATTGCTGAGGTGAGAGTTTTAACCCGTCGGATCGGGCGAGGATACGGACCGCCGACCGGTCGCCCGACCTCGACGACCGTCCCCGTGCTCACCCGTGAAACCGGTACAGCGACGTGACGTACGGCAACCGATTGAGCATCCAGACGGCGACCGGCAGTCCGACGACCGTGATTGCGAGGACCGACGCCACGTTCGCCCACAGCAGACTCAGCCACCAGCCGACGAAGACGAAGTAGACGGCTCGGACGGCGAGCGAGCGCTGCCCCCGCTCCGCGTCGGGATCCGAAAGCGACCGCGGCTCCGCGAAAGTGAGCACCGTGGGTACGAGGTTGATCAGTTTGATGCCGATCGGGAGGAGGACGACCGTGACGTTGAGCAGCCACGCGGTGTTGACGACGACCGGCGTCGCCCACCACCCGACGAAGACGAACCAGAGCGCGCGAACGGGGAGAGACCGTTGTGCCATCGGTCCCGCTACACTCCCCGACGGTAAACCCGTATCGCCGACCGCTCGATCCCGTCGATGTGACGCTTGCTTCCGGTCGCCGCGAGCAACGGACGGCGCATTCTCGGGCCCGAAGTCGACTCCGCAGACGGGGGAGCCGCATGAGTGACGATACGGGACGACGAACCAGCGGAGCGCCCCAAGACCACTCCGACGGCTCTGCGGGCGACGAGGCCGGCGAATCGGTGATTGGCCGGGTCGCACTGCGACTCACTCCGGGGTGATCCGCCGGAACTACCGAGCGAAGCTCGTCATCTCCATCCTTCTCGTCGCTCTCCGAGCGCGCCGCCCGGCTCTCGGACACACTCGATCAGTTCGAAACGGATGTCGGCTCAGTCGACGGCGACGAGGCGGTTCCCGACGCCGACACGCCTGACGATGCGTCGGTGAGAGTCCCCGAACGGGGCGGCGTCGACAGCACGGGAGTCAGTCCGGGGTCGACGGACGCGGGGCCACGAACGGAAGCGGATCTGGACCGAGCCCACCGCATGCGAAGTGCCACCGCTCTGGACGGCCGGCACCCCGTCGCGGCTTCCGACCGGGTCGGCGACCGTCTCACCGCTTCCCGAGCGCCTCCTCGAACACCCGCTGGGCGCGCTCGTACCCGTCGTCTCGATCGACGATCGGGTGCGGGTAGTCGGGCGCGAGCCCCTCACGCTCGTCCCGCGAGAGGGTCGGCCAGTCGACGACCTTCTCGGCCGGTACGTCGCGGAGCTCGGGGACGTACGCCTTCACGAACGTCGCGTCGACGTCGTATTTCGCCATCTGCGCCACCGGATCGAAGATGCGTACGTCGACCGAGTCGGTGCCGGTGGAGGCGGTCCACTGCCACGCCCCGTGGTTCGAGGCGTAGTCGTGGTCGATCAGCTGTTCGGTGAAGTAGCGCGCCCCGCGCCGCCAGTCGATCAGGAGGTGTTTCGCGAGGAAACTCGCGACCACCTGTCGCGGGCGGTTGTGGACGTACCCCTCCGCGTTCAGCTGACGCATCCCGGCGTCGACGAGCGGGTAGCCGGTCTCCCCGCGCCTCCACGCCTCGAACTCCCCGTCGGCCTCGCGCCACGCGATCGGGTTCGGGAACGACTTGTAGTTCGCCACGGCCAGATCGGGGTTGTAGTACAGCAGGTGGTACATCTGCTCGCGCCACGACAGCTCGTCGCGGTATTTGTCGACGTTGCGGCGCGCGTCGCCCGTCGCCGCCTCGAACGCGTCGGTCGCGTCCGCCCACGTCTCCCGGATCCCGATCGCGCCGGTCGCGAGATACGGCGACATCCGGGAGACCGCGTGCGTCGGGGCCTCGACGGCCCGCGCGAGGTCGTCGCGGGTGTCGGCGTACGACCGGATCCCGTAGTCGAGGAACTCGTCGAACCGCTCGCGAGCGGCCTCGTACCCAGTGCCGGGGAGGTCGACGTCGGTGTCGGCCTCGGGGACGCCCGTCTCGTCCCGCACGTCGGCCAGCGCGTCCGGCTCGGGCTCGGGGTACGGGTCGGCCTTCGGAACCCCCGCCCAGTCGTCGTGAAACCGCCCGTGATTCGCGTAGCGCTCCGCCAGCCGCCCGGGATCCACCAGCACGGCGTCGGTCCGCGCCTCGCTCTCGACGCCCGCGTCGGCGAGGGCGGCGTCGACGGCCCGCCGGCGGCTCTGCCGAACCGGGCGGTAGTACTCGTTGTAGAAGACGGTCTCGGAACCGTACTCGCCCGCGAGGGCGGGGAGCACCTCGTCTGGATCGCCCGCCCGAACGATCAGGTCGCTCCCGAGTTCCCGATAGCGCGCCTTCAGCCGTTTCACGTGGCGGAGAGCGAACGCCCGCTGGCGTGCGCTCACGGCCTCGAACGGGTCGGCGTCGTGGACGAAGACGGGGAGGACGGTCCCCGCCTCCGCCGCCGCCGCGAGCCCGGCGTTGTCGCGCGTCCGCGGATCCCGTCGGTGCCAGAACAGCTGCATGAAGTCGATACGGGCTCGACCGGATAGTGTCCTTCGGCCGGAACGCCGACGGAGACGTACTGGGCCTGAACACCGGCGGATCGAACCCCCTCCGCGTGATCGTCTTCCTCGGCCGCGCTAACGTCTCACCCGTGCGCCTTCGCGATGTCGGCCACCATCGAGAGCCCGAACTCGGTCCCGCGGTCCGGCCTCCCGTTCGACGAGCCGCCGAACCAACACAAATTTGCGCGTATACCGGCCACCATCGTACACTGATGGTCGATCGTGACTCGTGGGTCTCGAATGTGGGGTTCGTCCTCGCGGCTGTCGGCAGCGCGGCCGGCCTCGGGAACATCTGGCGGTTCCCGTGGCTGACCGCTGACAACGGCGGGAGCGCCTTCCTCGTGCTGTACCTGTTCCTCGTCGTCGGCGTCGGCGTTCCGGGACTGCTCACCGAGTTCGTCCTCGGGCGGCGCGGCCGCCAGACGCCGATCGGCGCACTCCGCGCGCTCATCGGCTCTCGATGGGGCACACCGGTGGGCGCGTTCAACGTCGTCACGACCGTCGTCATGCTGTCATTTTACTCGGTCGTCGGCGGCTGGATCCTCAGGTATGCGATGTCGTCGCCGACCGGGGTGTACTTCGCCCGGCCACAGCAGTACTTCGGTCAGGCGAGCCACGGGCTCCCTGCGGTCGCCTTCCACCTGGTTTTCCTCGCGATCATCGCCACGATCGTCTTCTTCGGCGTGAGTCGGGGGATCGAACGCGTCTCGAAGGTCATGCTTCCCGCGGTCGTCGTGTTGCTGGCCGGGCTCGCCGTGTGGACGGCCACCCAGCCCAACACGGCCGCGGGGTACGCATTCTACCTCGACTTCGACGTGGAGTACCTCACGGCGCACTTCTTCGACGTACTCGGGCCAGCGGCCGGACAGGCGTTGTTCACGCTCTCGCTGGGTGCCGGTTCGATGCTCACCTACGCCTCGTACCTCGACGAGGACGCGTCGCTCCCGCGCGACACGCTCGTGATCGCCGTCTCGAACACGGCCATCGGCGTGCTCGCCGGGCTGGTCGTCCTCCCGCTGCTGATCTCACAGGGGACCCCTCCCGGTGAGGGCGGCCCCGGCGCGCTGTTCGTCGCGCTCGCGACCGCCTTCGCCTCGCTCCCCGGCGGCCCCCTCGTCGCGACGGTCTTCTTCACGACCGTCCTCTTGGCGGCGGTGACGAGCGGCATCAATCTGCTCGAAACCCCCGTCGCAACGCTCGTCGACAACTACGACGCGTCGCGCCGGTCGGCGACGCTGCTCGTGACGGCGCTGATCGCCGCGACCGGAAGCGCGCTCGCCCTCGTCGGGCCGGCGTTCCGGTTCGTCTCCGGGCAGGTCGTCGACGTCATGCTGACGGTCGGCCTGTTCGCCTTCCTCGCGATCGGCGGTTGGGTGCTCCGGGACGAAGCGGTCGCGGAGTTCCGGCTCGGCGCCGGCCGCCTCGGCGGCTTGGCCACGCCGTGGATACTGGCTGTCAGCTGGGTACTCCCCGTCGTCGTCATGTTCTCGCTGACGACCACACTCGTGTCGATCGTCCAACTCCCGCTGGGGTCCGTCTCGCGCGTCGCGATCGCCGTACTCACGACCCTCGCGTGCCGGATCGCAGTCACTCGGTCGACACGCGGCGGGCCCGGCCGCGGCGAGCGTCGCTGATCGGAGCCACCGCCGCCACCGCTTGCGGGGCGAGCCATCGGGTCGGCCGACGGGTGTCCGCTCGGCCCCGTCGACTCGTTCCCCGTCACCACCCGTGCGTTTAAGCCGATGAGCCCGAAGCGGAGGTATGGAGCCGTTCGTCGCTGTCATCCTCGTCGGCGTCCCGCTCGGCTGGCTCGTCGCGTTCGCCGCCTACGCCTACCTCGACGCGCCGAACCACGGGATGAATCGGAACAAGTGGGCGCTCATCTGCTTTTTCGTCCCGCTCTTCGGCTTCTTCGCGTACGTGTTCGAGCGCGGCGAGCGCGACTACGACCCGTCGGAGGACCCCTACGCGCCGGGGAGCGACTCGCGCACGGCCGGTCTCGCCGTCCACGAGCGGCGGCGAGGGGAGAAAGGGCTCGGCCCGGCCGGGACCGAGGCGGACGACGGCAGCGACGGGTCGGACGGAGAGAACGAGTGGAACGATCCGGACGGGATCGACATCGACGACGATCGGTGAGCGGGCGGCGCCTTCGACGGCGACCGTGGGAGCTCGGCTACAGCAGATCGAGTAACGCCGACCGCCGCCGTTCGAGGTCGAACGCGGCGTCGGCGGCGTCGAGTCGCTCGAAAAAGGCGAAGGCGTCCGCCCCCGACCGCTCCGCGTGCGCGACGAGCGCCTCGATCGACGCCCGGTTGAGCGCCAGCGACTCCAGCTGCCCGCAGGCGAGCGCGAGGGCGATACCCGCCTCGCCGGCGGGGAACGCGGGGTCGACCGCCGAGAAGTCCGGACCGGACCCGTCGGTGGCGCGCTCGTCGGTCGGGGCGTCGGCGTCGCTGGCCGGGTACGTCCGGAGACACCGCGTGCAGATCGCCGTCGTCGGAGCCGGCGCGTGCTCGCGGAGCGCGGGCGGGACGGCGAACGCGACGACGGCGGCGTCGCAGTGGGGACAAGACATAGAGACGAATCGATCTGACTGCTAGACGCGCGAGCGGGCGGCCGGGGTCAGTCCGCGGGCTCCGGGTCCCCGGCTTCGGCCGCTGCGGCCTCGGCGGCGGCCTCGGCTTCCGCTTCCGCCTCCTCTTCCTCCTTTTTGGCCTTGATCTTCTTCATGCGGAAGATCTCCTCGCGCTCCTGCTCTTCGAGCTTCTGCTCGATGTACTCCTGGTTCTCGTACAGGGTCGGGAGGAGCGTGAACTCCAGCGCGTTCACGCGGCGCTTGGTGGTCTCGATCTCCGTGAGCATCTTCTTCATCGCCGTCTCGACCTCGGCGGCGAGAATGATCTTCTCTAACAGCTCCTCGTAGGCGTCCGCGGCCTCGTCGATCCGCGCGGAGGAACCGAGCAGCCCGTAGCCGCGTTCGTCGAGGCTCTTCCGCACCTTCGAGGACTCGATCTGCGGGACCACGACGCCCATGATGTTCTTCGACTGGGTCGTGATCTCGGGGTGTTCCTTCAGCGCCGCGGCCGCGCCGCGGACGGCGACGTCGCCCTCCATCGCCCGGGCCATGTCGATCTTGCGCTGGGCCGTCTCGTAGTTCTCGGACACGTCCGACCGGACGTCCTGCGCCTGATCGAGGATGTCCATGAACTCCATGATGAGGCCGTCACGCTTCTGCTCGAGCGTGTCGTGACCGCGCTCGGAGAGCTCGATGCGGTCCTCGATCGCCATCAGGTTCTTGCGTGTCGGTTTGACGTCCTTGGCCATCTATTGGAGGGAGATAACGAACCGAGCCTGTTAACCTTTTATTGTTCGTCGACGGACTCCAGCGCTCGTCGCGCTCTCGTCTGTCAGCCGCCGGCGTCCTCGAACTCGCCGTCGACGCCGGGACCGACGCGTCCCCGCTTCCCATCGCCGGAAGCCCGCCTGACGGCCGACTGCTCGTCGCCCGACTGCTCGTCGCCCGCGGTCCCAGTCGCCCACCGGATCGTCACCAGCCGGTAGAGGATCACTCCCTGTACGACGAACAGGTTCGTCACGACGAAGAACGTCGCCTCCTCGATCGGAAGTCCTCCGATCGCGACTCCCGTGGTGTACCGGGCGGAGAGGACCCAGACGCCGAACTCGATGGCGATCCGGTCGGCGAGACAGAGGTACAGCGCCGGGAGCAGCGTTCCGAGCGCGACGACCCGCCGACGGGCCCAGAGCTGCGGCCCCCCGACCGCCCACTGCAGCGCCACCACCGGCGCCGACCACGCGAGGACCGCACCGAGGTAGAACCCCCCGTCGGTGCCGAGCAGTCGCCATCCGGCGAGGCCGACCGCGAGCGCCGCCCCGACGCCGACGACCCGCCCCGCCACGGGGCGTGCCGATCGTTCCCACGAGTTGTCGGCATCGAAGTGCGAGAGCCACAACGCGGTCAGCCACGGCTGGACGACGATGAACAGGTACTCTTCGATCGGGGCGTTCCAGATCCGCAGCGCGGTTCGCCCGTCACCGTACCACCACACTCCTCTGGCGATGAGGTAGTTGTCCCACGGGGTCGTGTACGCCAGCGCGACGGCCGTGATGATGACCACGCCGGCCCAGTAGTGTCGCCAGCCGTGCGACTGGCCGGTGTCGCTTCCGTCGCTCGACGACCGGCTCACGAAGCCGGTCGCGACGAGGAACAGCACGGCCGGGACGAGGAACGCGAGGTGAAACTGGACGTAGGTGAACGGAACGTTCATTGGTGGTAACCGCGGTGACCGCACGGATCGGTTCACACGACGCGTCGGACGGACCGACGCATCATCGATCGAGCACCTCGCCGCTCCGCCGGTCGACACCGACCGGCGTCCCGAGCCGGGTGTGGCGCGCCGATCCCGTCCGGAACGTCGGTCGCGCGTCGGCCCCCGTTAGTCCGCCGCTCCGGGCTCCGCGGTCGCCGAGCCGGCGGCGTCGAGGACCTCGCGGCTCGACAGCAGGATGAACCCGAATCCGACCTTCGCGACCAGATCGAGCACCATGAATCCCGCCGTCTCGACGTTGAGCGAGATGATCTGCAACCCTTCGGTGCCGAGGATCCACCAGACCGGATACACCAGCCAGACGACGACGATCAGCGTCCGGAGGGTGCTGAACGTCGACGCGGCCGACCCCGACAGCTCGGACGCCTTCTCGTCGAGCGACCCGTACAGCATGTACAGGAGCACGAGCAGGAACCCGGTGGAGACGCCCCACCAGACGAGCCGCGTCCCGCCCGCGGAGAGCACGGCCGCGCTCGTCGACAGCGTCGCGATCGCCCCGGTGGCGATCATCAGCACGTCGAGGCCGACCAGCGACGCGAGCTGGTTACGGGTCGCTCCGGCGAGCAGGCCGAGGTCGATGAGCAGGAGCGGCGTCGTGAACAGCCAATCGGTGTACCGGGCCCAGTATATCGGCAGCTCCTCGCCGCCGAGCGTCACCGTCGTTAGCCCGAATCCGAGCGCCATCGCGAGATAGTTGACGAACGCGATGGCGGTGATGAATATCGTCACGATGTAGAACTCCTGCCGCCGCCTGTCGGTCTCCCCCCACCCCCTGGCGATGAAGTACACCATCCCCAGGAGCATACCTAGCGTCCCTATCCAGAGCCAGATCCCTTCGCTACCGGGTTGTGCCATCATGGCGCACGTAAACATATGGAAAGATCAGATGTAAGCGGCGTACACAACTAGTGTGGCCGTCCGAGTGACCCGGACGAAACTTCCCTAACGGCAGGCGTTCGCCGTCGATCGAGCCCGTTCAGCGTTCGAAGATCGCCGTCGCGATCTTGCGCTGTGCCGCTCGCAGGTGCTGGTGAAACGTCGACCGGGTCACGCCCATGGAGTCGGCGATTTCCTCTCCGTTCGTCTCGTGTGGCCACTCGAGGTACCCGCTCGTGTACGCGCGGATCAGCGCGGCCCGCTGTCGCTCCGTCAGCTGCGACTCGATCTCCGCGGCGAACCCGCGGGGCGTCTGGCGCGTCTGTTCACGCCGGCAGTAGCTGCGGAGGTCTGCGTCCGGCAGTTGCTCCATCGCATCGGTCGCGAGCGACCGCGCCAACGCCTCTCGACCGACCTCGATCGTTACGACCGCGACGTTCTCCTCGATCGCCCAGCCGCACACCTCGCCGCTGTACTCCCTGAGCAACTCCTCCAGCCCCGTCTCCTCCACGGACACCTCGATCACGGGAACGTCGGTCTCCGCGGCGAGAACCGCGTGGACCGTGACGCCCGCCGCCTCGCCGGCCGCGCGGATGCGTTCGGCGTCGACGCCCGCCGCTCCGTCGGTCTCGAACAGCAGCGACCGCTCGTCGCGGTCGCCGACGGTCCCCGCGTGGCGGAGCGAGCAGGACAGCGCCTCGGCGAACGAGCCCAGCGGGTGCCCGCGGAACGCCAGTTCGAACTCGACGACGCCCTCGCCCCGGAGGGTCCGCTGGCTCTCGAGCGCGTTGATCCCGATCGCGACGGTCCGCCCGAGCGCCGTCAGTACGTCGCGCTCGTGCCGCCGGAACGCTTCGGTCTGTGCGTAGACGGCGATGACGCCGTAAACCGCTCCGCCGAAGTAGAGCGGCACCCCGGCGACCGCGGACGCCTCGCCCTCCTCGTCCGGGCCGATCGGTTCGAGCTGTACGCGCCGACTGTCGATCGCCGCCGCGACGGCCCGCTTGACCGATTGCCCGTCGGAGTCGGCGGTCGCGATACTGATCCGTCCGGTCTCCGGACCGACCTCGCCGGCCGCCGCTCGCGGTTCGATCGCCTCGGTCGCCGGGTCGTACGTTCCGATCCACGCCCCGGTGTACGTGTCCGCGATGCTCCGAA
Organism: Halorubrum sp. FL23; assembly: GCF_052439115.2. NCBI lineage: Archaea > Methanobacteriati > Methanobacteriota > Halobacteria > Halobacteriales > Haloferacaceae > Halorubrum > Halorubrum sp. FL23. The sequence goes on along the minus strand of NZ_JBQVRO020000003.1, from coordinate 77,012 downwards.
CCACCTCCTGCCGGAGGTCCTCGCGGGACGACGCCCGCGTTACCGCCTCGGTGACGTCGGCGACGACGCCGTCCAACCGCTCCAAGAGGCGCGCCTGCGCGACCCGCTCGTGTTCGATCCGCGCCGCCCGGTTCGCGGCCGCCTGCTCGGCGCGCTTGCGACGCGTGACGTCCTGTTGAAAGCCGACGTAGTACGCGACCTCACCGGCGTCGTCCCGCAGTGGTGCGATCGTCACCTCGTTCCAGAACAGCTCGCCGCTCCGTCGGTAGTTGCGGAGTTCGACCGTCGTCGCCTCGTCGTCCTCGATGGCGGCACGCATCTGCCCGACCGGCTTCTCCCGCGTCGCCTCCCCCTGCAGGAACCGGCAGTTGCGTCCGACCGCGTACGACGGCGAGTACCCCGTCATCCGCTCGAACGCGGCGTTCACGTAGATCAACGGCATATCCGGCTGCGTCGCGTCCGCAACCGTGATCCCGACCGGCGCCTCGTCCATCGAACGGGTCTTGAGCGCCTCATCGACGGTCTCGGTACTCGCCGATGTCACCGTTCCAGACGCACGCGCCGGTCGTTCGGTCCCCGCGTCGGTCTGGAGCCCCGGGCGTGTCATACACTCTCAAGGTGTCGGACAACCAAAACGTGTGGGGTAACCGGGGGTGTCCGGTCGGAGGCCGATCGACTCACGTTCCCGGCGAGTCGCGCGCTGCCGCCGCTGGTCGGGACGGCGTGCGAAAGAGCGGAAAGAGAGCAGCCGCGATCAGTCGGCCGCTTCGACGACTTCGCGCTCGGAGTCGTCTTCGCGGTAGTACTCCTCGATGAACTCCTCGTCGATCCGGTTGAGGGCGTCCTTCGGGAGCATCGAGAGCAGGTCCCAGCCGATCTCCAGCGTCTCCTCGATGTCGCGGTTCTGGTCGAAGCCCTGGTCGACGAACTCCGACTCGAACGCGTCCGCGAAGTCGAGGTACTTGTTGTCGAGCTCAGAGAGCGCCTCGCGCCCGACGATGTTCACGAGGTCGCGCAGGTCCTCGCCCTCCGCGTACGCCGCGAACATCTGGTCTTTCACGTCGGCGTGGTCCTCGCGGGTGAGCCCCTCGCCGATCCCGTCGTCCATCAGCCGCGACAGGCTGGGGAGGACGTTGATCGGGGGCTGCAGGCCCTGACTGTTGAGGTCGGGGTCCACGTAGATCTGCCCCTCCGTGATGTACCCGGTCAGGTCCGGGATCGGGTGGGTGTCGTCGTCGCCCGGCATCGTGAGTATCGGGATCTGGGTGACCGAGCCCTCACGACCCTGAATCCGGCCGGCGCGCTCGTACAGCTGCGCCAGGTCGGTGTACATGTACCCGGGGTAGCCGCGTCGGCCCGGGACCTCCTCGCGAGCCGCCCCGATCTCGCGGAGCGCCTCGCAGTAGTTGGTCATGTCCGTCAGGATGACGAGGACGTGGTAGTCCTTCTCGAAGGCGAGGTACTCGGCCGTGGTGAGCACCATCCGCGGGGTGACCGTCCGCTCGACGGCGGGGTCGTCCGCGAGGTTCATGAAGACCACGGAGCGCTCCAGCGCGCCGGTGCGCTCGAAGTCCTGCATGAACTCGTTCGCCTCCTCCTGCGTGATCCCCATCGCGCCGAAGATGACGGCGAACTCGGAGCTCTCCTCGTCGTCGCCCTCCTCCTCTTCGGGCACGCTGGCCTGCCGGGCGATCTGCATCGCCAGCTCGCTGTGCGGCTGACCGGAGCTCGAGAAGATCGGGAGCTTCTGGCCGCGAACGAGGGTGTTCATCCCGTCGATCGCGGAGACGCCCGTCTCGATGAACTCCTCGGGGTACTCCCGCGAGTACGGGTTGATCGCCGCGCCGACGATGTCCTGTCGCTCCTCGGGAACGATCTCCGGACCGTCGTCGATCGGGCGACCGGAGCCGTCGAGGACCCGTCCGAGCAGGTCCTCGGTGACGGGCATCTTCATCGTCTCGCCCAGGAAGCGGACGGACGCGTTCTGGTCGATACCGGAGGTGCCCTCGAACACCTGGATGGCGACGACGCCTTCCGAGGATTCGAGCACCTGTCCGCGCAGCGTCTCCCCCTGTGCCGTCTCGATCTCGACGATCTCGTCGTAGCCGATGGCCTCGTCGACCTCGGCGTACACGAGGGGACCGCTGATCTCGGTGATGGTTTGATACTCTTTCATGTTAGTAGAGGCTCCGGAGTTCCTCGGTGATCTCCGCTTTGAGCTCCTCGACGTACTCCTCGTAGTCCTCCTGGACGCCGATCCGGTTGATCCGGGGTGCGGAATCCGTGTCGACGATCTCCTCGACGGGGACGCCCGCTTCGAGCGCCCTGAACGCCTCGTCGTTGAACGTCTCGATCGTCGTCAGCATGAGGTACGTCTTCTCCGGCGGGCAGTAGGTGTCCACCGGGTGGAACGCGTTCTGCTGGAGGTACGCCTCGCGCAGGTAGCGCGCGACCTCGAGGGTGAGCTGCTGGTCGTCGGGGAGGGCGTCCTTCCCGACGAGCTGGACGATCTCCTGCAGCTCGGTCTCCTCGTCGAGCACGTCGACCGCCCACTGGCGCTTCTCGGCCCAGTCGTCGGCGACCTCGTCTTCGAACCACGGGTCGAGCTGGTCCTTGTACAGCGAGTACGACTCGTTCCAGTTGATCGACGGGAAGTGGCGGCGCTCCGCCAGGTCCGCGTCGAGCGCCCAGAACGTCTTCACGATGCGCAGCGTGTTCTGCGTGACCGGCTCCGAGAAGTCGCCGCCGGGCGGCGACACCGCGCCGATCGCCGAGACGGAGCCCTCCGTCCCGTTGACGTTCTCGAAGTAGCCGGCGCGCTCGTAGAACTGCGCGAGCCGGGCGGCGAGGTACGCGGGGTACCCCTCCTCGCCGGGCATCTCCTCCAGCCGGGAGGAGATCTCGCGCATGGCCTCCGCCCACCGCGAGGTGGAGTCGGCCATCAGCGCCACGTCGTACCCCATGTCGCGGTAGTACTCGGCGATCGTGATCCCCGTGTAAATACAGGACTCACGCGCCGCGACGGGCATGTTCGAGGTGTTCGCGATGAGCGAGGTCCGGGCCATCAGCGGGTTGCCGTTGGCCGGGTCCTCGAGTTCCGGGAAGTCCTCGATGACCTCGGTCATCTCGTTGCCGCGCTCGCCGCAGCCGACGTAGACGATGATGTCGGCGTCAGCGTACTTCGCGAGCTGGTGCTGCGTGACCGTCTTCCCGGAGCCGAACGGCCCCGGAATCGCGGCCGTCCCGCCCTTCGCGATGGGGAACAGGCCGTCGAGGATGCGCTGACCGGACACCAGCGGCGTCCGGGGCGTCTTCTTGTTCGCGGAGGGGCGCGCCTCGCGGACGGGCCACTCCTGATGCATCGAGACGGTCGTCCCGTTGGCGAGCTCGGCCACCGTCTCGGTGACGTCGAACGAGCCCGACTCGACGGCGGTGACCTCGGTGGTCTCGCCCTCGTCGAGGGCGTCCGGCGGCACCATCACCTTGTGGTCGATGGTGACCGTCTCCTCGACGACGCCGACCACGTCGCCGCGGCCGACTTCGTCGCCGACCTCGACGGTGGGCTCGAACTCCCACTCCTTCTCGAGGTCGATGCCGGGCGCGTCGACCCCGCGGTCGAGGTACGGACTGCCCATCTTGCCCTCCAGCACGTCCAGGGGACGCTGAACGCCGTCGTAGATGGCGTCCAGCATACCCGGACCAAGGTCGACCGACAGCGGCTCGCCCGTGTTCTCGACGGGCTCACCGGGGGCGACCCCGGAGGTCTCCTCGTACACCTGAATGGTCGTGATGTCGCCTTCGATCTCGATCACTTCCCCCATGAGGCCTTCGTCGCCGACGTAGACGACGTCGTTCATGCGGGCGTCGAGGTCGCGGGCGCTCACGACCGGACCGCTCACGCTTTGGATAACACCGTCTTCGCTTGGGGTGGTCTCCGTGGATTCTGCTTTACTCATATTAGTCGTCCTCCTCCATCAAGTCGATCCCGATGGCTCGTTTGATCTGGTCGCGCAGCCCGCCGCTGCCGGCGCCGGACCCGCCGAGAGTCACGAGCACGGGCTCGATGCTCCCCTCCACCGTCTCGCGGGTCCCCCGCGAGAGGTGGTCGAGGTCGTCGTCGTGCATCACGATGATGCCGGTCCCCTCGTCTTCGAGGGTCCGTTCGACGGCGTCGTCGAGCCGCTCGTCCTTCTCGTCGTCCGGTACGTTCTCGAACTTCCGCACGCCGGCGAGCCTGAATCCGGTGGTGAACTCGGGACTCCCGACGACGGCGATCTCCTGGCTCATGTTATCACCAGCTCCGATTCGATCTGGTCGGCCGACAGACCGGCCTCCTTCCCGCGGGCGATCGCCCGGATGTTCTCGACCTCGCGCTCCTTCGCGAGGATGTACGAGATCACCGGCGTGACCGACACCGGGTGAATCGTGCCGAGCCGGTCGCCGTAAGCCAACAGGGCGGCGTCGATCGCGTGCTCGAACGCGATGAGGCTGCCCGCCTCCTCGAGCTCGCGCAGCGCGGGCCCGAGCTCGTCGCCGTACTGGCTGTCAGCGATGTACTCGACGAGGTCGTCGAGGTTCCGCGCGAGCCGCGCGAGCGACCCCCGGGTGAACAGCTCGCCGCCCTCGATGAAGTACGCCGCGGGGTCGATATCCGCGCCCGACCGGGCGAGCCGGAGGGCGTTCGCCGCGTTCCGGAAGTCGACCTCCGCCTTGAGGAACGCCTCGTACTGGCGGGTGGGCTCGTCGTTGCCCAGCCCCGACAGGAGCCGCTCGTAGAACGCGCGGTCGACGGCGTTCTCCAGCGGCACCAGCACGCCCGTCTCCTCGTACTCGGCGTGCGCCTCTCGAAGCGGGTCCCCGTAGATGGTGTCTTCGAGCACCTCGACGACCGCGTCGATCGAGTCGGCCTCGAGCAGCCGCCGGATCCGTCGGTCGTCGAACTCGCCGGCGCGGATCAGGTCGACTTCGATCGCCGACTGGTCCGCGTCCGTGTAGACGCCGCGGATGACCGTCTTCACGTTCCAGGCGTCGAACTTGCGGAGGTACCGGGCGATCAGGTCGTACAGCGACCCCTCGCTCCAGTCGAGGATGTCGTCGAACTGCCCGGCGAGGTTCCGGTTCAACGCGTACTCGATCAGGTCCACGCCGCCGTGGCGACTGCCGAGGGCGTTGATGTCCGCGCCGTAGCTCGACTCCTCCATGAACCGGGCGATCTCCGCCGGGCCCATCCGGGTCAGCTTCCGGTACTCCTCGTCACCGTAGAGGCTGCCGCGGCGGGCACGAACCCGCGCGACGACGTACTCTGGGTTCGAGCTCCCGACGGCGCTCATTGGTCGAACAGTCGCTCCGAGATGTTCTTCAACTCGTCGTCCCAGACGGACTCCAGGATCGAGTCGAACGTGTTGTTCACGCGAACGCGAGAGGTGTCGCTCTCCGCGACGATACCGCCGAGGCAGTCGATCTCGCCGTCAACCGCGGCGTTGCGGTCTTCGACGAGCTCCTCGACGAGCTCGACGTCCTCGGCGCGAGTGTAGACGGCGACGCTCTCGTCGTCGTCGAACTCCGCGAGGGTCGCGTCGAGCAGCGTCTCGGTCAGCTCGCGGCGGCGGTCGCCGTCGAGCTCCTCGATGGCGGCCTCGACGTCGTCGTAGACGTCCTCCAAGACGTCGCGACGGGCCCCGAGCCGCTCCTGTTTGGCCTCGAGTTTGGCCGAGGAGAGCGTCTGCTCACGCTCCTGATCGATCTGGCGATCGACCTCGGCGAGCCGCTCTTCGCGGATGCGCTCGGCATCGGCCTCCGCCTCGGCGACGATCTCGTCCGCCTCGGACTCCGCCGCCTCGCGGATTTCCTCTGCACGCGCGCGGGCTTCGTCTCGAACGTCCTCAACGACAGTGTCCAAACTCATGGATATAGAAGAGGAGTCGTCGTTACAGGACCAGGAAAACGACAACTAGTGCGAGGATGACGATCGTCTCGGGGAGCACCGTCAGGATGAGCCCGTTGACGAAGAGGTCGTCGTCCTCGGCCATCGCGCCGACGGCGGCCGAGCCGATACCACGCTCCGCGTAGCCCGCACCGAGTGCAGCGAGGCCGACGGCAATGGCTGCCGCGGCAGTGGGGTCAGTGAGGGTTCCTCCTCCGGTGGACAGTACGGCGTTCCCGAGTGCATTGGTAGCTTCAAGCATTGGTAGTAGTTGCGGTTGCTCGTCTCCGAACAGTTGCTATTTGACCCCACAGGAGTCATAAAGCTTCCCAAAACGATCGAACGAATTCGGGGAAACCGAAGCGAAAAGCGGCGGCTAACGCGGTTTTGAACTCGACGCAATCGTCGGGTCCGTGTAGCGAACACAGCGAGACGGAAGCCCGGGTCGAGCGGGCAGACGGTCGTCAGTCGTCGCGGGTGTACTTCCGGTCACGGCCGAACGGCAGGTACGCGCGGCCGCCGCCCTCGTAGAAGTTCCCGAAGAACTCCACGTACTCAAGACGGACCGCCTGAATGCCGGCGGACGTGACCCCGAGCAGCAGGACGACGATGTGGCCGACGACGGCCACGACGACCCCGCCCGCGACCGCGAGGATCCCCACTACACTCGGATCGAACGCCGTCGTCAGCCCCGAGAAGACGATCTGGTAGTCCGCGGTGTTTTGCACCTCGGCGAGGTAGCTCGGCGTGAAGATGAAGTGGAAGCTCCCCTCCCCGCCATCGTCGACGTAGGCACCGAACGCGAGTAAGTTGACCGCGAGCGCCATCCCGCCTTTCGCGAGCAGGACGGCCATCAGCCGAGCGTACGAGATGGCATTAACGAGCGGTGAGAGGAACTCCGCGAGCTCCGGCAGTTCCCCGATCCCGAGCAGGACAAGCCCGAGCCCCGCGGCGACCGCGCCGGCCCAGCCGATCAGGACCGGGAATCCGTTGAACGAGACGGCGCCGAACGTCAGCACCCCGACCGCCTCGAACAGGAAGTCGGGCTTCGCGTTAGGGAACACCCCGCTGAAGATCCAGATCCACGCGCCGTTGAGGATTAGCAGCCACGAGCCAGCCTCGTAGACGGCGTGTTTTAGATCGTGCTGCTGGGAGGTGCTCATGAACGAGAGCACGTGGCCGATGTTCAGGTGAACGATCCCGAACACGACGCTGGCGACGAGGAAGGAGAGCCCCCAGTCGAGGTCGGCGGGCGAGAGGCCCTTCCCTTCGACCGGCCAGTGGATCCCGAGCAGCTGGTAGGCGTGGTAGCCGAACAGGTCGATGCCGTAGTAGATCCCGAACAGTATCGTGAAGCCGCCGGCCCACATCGCGACGGAGCCGAGTTCGCGGAACGCGCCGTCGAACTTGGTGTACATGAAGAACCCGATGGCAGCGTAGAGGGCGCCATACCCCACGTCGCCAATCATGAACCCGAACATCGCCGGGAAGGTGAGGAAGACGAGGAGCGTCGGGTCGAACTCCGAGTACTTCGGCCGGCCGAACGCCTGAACGAGGAGTTCGAACGGACCGGCCGCGCTGCCGTTGTTCTGGACGACGGGCGGGTCGTCGTCGCCGTGTCCGGCGTGGCCGCCGTCGGTGGCCGCCGCGGGCTCCGCGCCGCCGTCCGCGACAGCCTCGGTGTGGTGGTCGCCGTCGGGGGTGAAGGAGGCGCGTTCCAGCTCCTCGACCTCGGCGTGGTCACCGACCGCGTCGGTGACGGCCGCCTTCAGGTCGGAGAACGTCTCGGTCGGAACCCACCCCTCCGCGATGAAGGCGTTCTCGGTGGTCGCGAAGGAGAGCGGCGCCTGCTTCTTCTCCGCTTCGATGGTGAGCTGCTCCTCGGCGCGCAGCAGGAAGCCGGCGGCCTCCTCTCGCACCGCGTCGAGCTCCGCTTCGACCTCCTCGAGGTCGCTCCGGAGCGCCTCGCGTTCGCGCTCCAGCTCCGCGACGTACTCGCCCGGGCTGGTGTCCGCCTCCGGAACCTCCAGCAGGGCGATGTCGACGCCGACGAGCGAGTCCTGCAGGACGCCCTCGTCGGCCCCGTCGGCGGGGCGCGCGAAGATCGCGACGACGTCGCTCCCGGCGAACACGTCGAAGGCGTCGATCCCGTCCGCGTCGGCGAGCGTCGCCTCGACCGCGTCCGGCTTCGCCTCGCCGACGACCACTTCGAGCGAGTCGTACCCGCCGAGCAGGTCGAGTTCGATGCCCAGGTCCGCGAACGGCTCCATCCGCTCGATCTCTTCCTCGCGGTCGCGGATCTCGGCTTGGAGGTCGTCGCGGCGGTCGTTGAGATCGTTGACGCGCTCGCGCACGTCGGCGAGCTCCGACTCGAGCGCCTCGTCGTCGAGCGGGCGGGCCCCGTCGACTTCGTCCCCCTCGACGCCGAGGATGCTCTCCAGCGAGCGCACGGTGACGAGCTTCTCGTTGACGGTCTCCGCGCCGTCGAGCGACTCGCCGGGCGAGAAGCCCTCGTAGCGCTCGTCGTAGTCGGTGACGTGCAGGGAGTGGTGTTCGTACGTCGCCTCGATCACGTCGTCGATGACGCGCTTCGAGCCCGTCACCGACACCTTGCTCATCCGCTCAGGCCTGAGCATCCACCGCCTCCTCGGCCTGTTGGTTCACCGCTTCTTCGAACCGTTCGACGGCGTAGTCGACGGCCGAGTCCACGCGGTCGCGGGCCTCGCGTTCGAGCTCGTCGCGGTCGGCACGACCCGATTCGAGGATCTCCTCGCGGCGTTCCTCGATCTCCTCGCGGGCCGATTCGAGCCGCTCTTGGGCCTCGGATTCCGCCGCTTCCTCAGCCTCGGCGCGGATCTCGTCCGCGCGCTCTCGAGCCTCAGCGAGGCGCCCGTCGGCGTCCGACTCAGCCTCCGCGATAATCTCATCCGCGTCCCGTTCGGCCTGCTTGATCGAGTTGAGCACCTCTGGTCTCGCCATGCTACTAATCGCCTGAAACTCTACAAGCGACGTATAAGGTGTTTGCGAAAGTGTGCTCGCGCTTCCGGCGACGCAGACGGTCGATCGCGCCGGAATGCGGCTCCGATCGCGCTGTCGCCGCCTACATTTAAGTACCAGTCGCCGGACCCTCACCGTATGGCAACGGTGTATGCGGTCGCGTCGGCGAAAGGTGGGGTCGGGAAGACCACCACGACCGCCGCGGTTGCGACGCTCCTGGCCGACTCGGGTGCCGATGTCGTCGCGATCGACGCCGATCTCGGCATGGCGAACCTCGCGGCGGCCGTGGGAGTCCCCTCCGGCGGGATCACCCTCCACGACGTGTTGGCGGGAGCGGCCGAGCCCGCCGACGCGGTCCACGAGGGACCGTCCGGGCTCCGTGTCGTCCCGGGGGCCGCGGACCTCGACGCGTACGCGGCGGCCGACCCCTCCGGGCTCCGCGACGTCGTCGAGGCCTTCGACGACGCGGACTACGTGCTCGTCGACGCCGGCGCGGGGCTCTCGCACGACTCCACGCTCCCGCTCGGGCTCGCGGACGAGACCCTGCTCGTCTCCACCGCCGAACAGAGCGCCCTCGGAGACACCGAGAAAACGCGCCAGCTGACCGAGCGGCTCGGCGGCTCCGTCGCGGGCGCCGCGATCACCCGTCTCGACCCCGCGACCGCCGCGGACGACGCTCCGATCGAGGCGGTCGACCGGACCCTCGACGCACCCGTGATCGGGCGCATCCCCGATGACGACGCGGTGCTGCGCGCGGTGGAGTCGGGCGAGCCGCTCCCCGTCTTCGCTCCGGACGCCCCGGCGACCCGCGCGTACCGCGACCTGACACGGGCGCTGACCGGCGCGTCGATCGACGGTCCCGGGCTCGCCGCCGTGGCGCCGGACGACGAGGACGCCGACGATGCGGAAGCGGGCGACGCGGAAGCGGACGATGCGGCGGACGGCGACGCGGGCGTCGGCGCCGCGGCGGACAGCGACGCCGGACCTGCCGAGACGGCCGAGGCCGACGATACCGAGCCCGACGACGTTGCGCTGGGTGAGGAAGACATCATCGTCGCCGACGCCGATCAGGGCGGGCTCGGCGACCCGAGCGACGAGGAGGACATCATCGTCGCCGCGGAGTCGCCCGTCGAAGATATCGAGGAGGCCGAGGAGGCCGCCCCCGCCGCCGAGGATGCGACCGACGAACCCGCCGAGCGCGCCGGTGATGAGTCGTCCGATGTCGCGGGCGCCCCGGCCGCGGACCAGTACGACGCCGTCGACGGCGAGACGGAGACGGTCGGCGAAGACCACGTCGACGGCGACGACCTCGAAGCGATGATCGAATCGGACCTCGACGCGGACCAGTTCGACGAGGGGGACGACGAGCCCGACGACAGCGCCGATACGGACGAGGCGGCCGAGTCGGTCGAACCGCCCGCGTCCGACACGCCGGCGGAGCCCTCGCCGAGCGAGGCCCGCGACGCGGACGGGGAGTCGGAATCCGGGCCGGGGTCGGAACCGAACGACGAGACCGACTCCGATCCCGACGACGAACTCGCCGGCAGCGTCCCCTTCCGCGACGACGACACGGGGACGATGAACACCGTCCTCTCCGAGGAGGACGACGACGAGGAGGACGACGAGGGAGACGGCGGTTTCTTTAGCCGGCTGCTCGGCCGATAACGGACGGGCGTTTCAACAGTCAGAGCGGCGGGGTTTCAACAGTCAGAGCGGCGGGGTTTCAACAGTCAGAGCGGCGGGGTTTCAACAGTCAGAGCGGTGGGAGCGTCTCCCGCCCGCGATCAGGCTTCGGAGGGGGCTTCCGCTCGGTCGCGGATGAGTTCGCGGATCTCCTCGGGGTCGGTGATGCCGGCGAGCTCCTCACAGGAGACGAGCGCGGTGCCGTCGACCGACTCGCGCTTCTCGTCCTCTTCGGTGAAGTAGACGGAGCGGGTCTGCGCCACCTCGCCGATAGAGGACATGATCCGCGCGCGCTTCTCTGCGGCCGGCGTGAACGCCGAGTGACCGGTGAGCACCCGCGTCACGGCGCTCCCCTCGTCCTCGGAGACGGCCTTGAACGGCGCGCGGGCGGTCGGGTGGACGGTGAACCCCGCGTTCGTGAGGACGTGGAGGACGTGCTCGTCGTCCGGGTCGGTCTCGGGCGCAGAGGGGGTGGGGTCGGCGTCGCGGACCTCGTCGGCTCCGTCGAGCACGTCGACCGGGCTGGAAAACGGCTCGTTGAACAGCTCTTCCAGTTGGATCGCCACCTCGATGGAGGCGTTCATCCCGTCCTCGTACTTCGAGACCGTTCGGCGCGAGACGCCGAGTTCGGTCGCGAGGCGGCCGAGCGACCAGCCGCGCTCCTCGCGCTCGTCGGCCAGCAGGTCGCCGTCGAGGCTGACGTACAGGCCGCCGGGCGCCGCGTAGATGAGCGGGGGCATCCCCTCGACGAACAGGTCGTACCCCGTGTCGGGGTTGATCACCGGAACGCCGTGCCGGAAGTAGACGACGCCCGGCTTCAGATCCTCGTTGCGGGTCCGGACCCCGATCACCATCGGCGTCGCCTGCAGGTACTCGCCGAGCCGCCGCATCTCGGCGCCGGTCTCCGCGTCGAGCGCGTCGACGTTGCCGAGGATCTTCAACAGCACGAGGTCCTCGCCGCGGCGTGCCGCCACGTCGAAGCTCTTGGGCCGGACCGCACACCGGTCGCTGACGAGGAAGCCCGCGTCCTCCAGCATCGCGGTGACGTTCTCGATCAGCGCAGTCCGGGACATAGTCGAAACAAGCGGCTCGCCGTATATATGCGTTGTGTCAGTTGTAGCCGCTCGAAACCCCTGCCACCCTGCGTTTTTCCCGATCGGGGTGGCGATGCAGTTATATACCCGTTCGCCGGCGCTCCCGCTCGTCCACGCCCGAAACCGGTTTGTCCGGGAGCCCAAAAGGACGCGTATGCCCATCGTCGCCGTCGACGACACCGACTCCCGCGAGCGCGGGATGTGCACGACGTACGTCGGCGCGCGGCTGGCCGAGCGGCTCGACGCGGCCGGCGGTCGCGTCCGCCGCCGCCTCCTCGTCCGACTCAACCCCGCCGTGAAGCACAAGACGCGGGGCAACGCCGCTGTCGCGCTCCACGTCGCCGGGTTCGACGCCGACGCGGCCTTCGACATCGCCGCGGAGACCGTCCGGGAGTTCGCGGCGGCCGACGACCCTCGGACCTCCCCCGGTGTCGTCGTCGCCGATCTCGACTTTGTCGACGCCGACCCGACCGACCGCGACGCCGCGGGCGACCGTTTCGGGTCGATCACCCCGCCGATCCCGGCCGACGTGGCCGAGTTCGCCCGCCGCGCGCTCCGGCGACGCCTCCCGCTCGACGAGGCCCTCGCCCTCGCCGACGCGCACGGCTTTCGGCACGCGGCGTTCGGCTCCGGCGGCGAGACCGACGCGGAGGCGGTCGCGGGACGCGGGCGGATCGGCGCGCTCGCGGCCGTCGGCGCCCCGGCGGCGTTCGACGACTGGACCGTCGAGCGCATCTCCTACCGCGAGCTGGACCGCTGTGGCACGCCCCGCGACGTCGACGTCGAGAGCCTCTTCGCGGCTGCGGGCCGGGGGTACCCGACCGTGTGGGACACCGTCGACCGCGGGACGGGCGAGGCGGTCTGCGTCCCGAACGCGCCCGGCCCCATCCTCCACGGAATCCGCGGAGACGACGCCGACGCGTGCCGCGAGGTCGCCGAGTCGATCGCCGCCGAGCCGGTCGAGCGCGCCGCGACGTTCCTGACGAATCAGGGCACAGACGCACATCTCGCGCCGGGTGCGATCGGCGACCTGCGCGACGGCGCGGGCTACCGCGTCGCCGGGACCGTTGCGAGCGAGCCGGAGACGAAACGGGGGGGTCACGTCCACGTCGACGTGGCGGCCCCCGACGGCGATCGCGTGGTGCTCCCCGGCGACGACGGCCGCCCACGCCTCCGGTGCGTCGCGTTCAAACCGACGGGTCGGTTCCGCGACCGCGTGCGCGCCCTCCGTCCCGGCGACCGGGTGACGGTGTGCGGCGAGCACGAGGTCCGGCCGGCCGGGGACACCGCCGGAGGCGACGGCTCGGAGAGCGACCGGCCGACGGCGACGCTGAAACTGGAGAAGCTCGCCGTGCGCGACCTCGTCGCGACGGAGCCCGCCGTCCCCACCTGTCCCGACTGCGGGCGGTCGATGTCGTCGGCGGGCCGGGGACAGGGGTACCGCTGCCGCGACTGCGGCACCGACGCGCCCGGAAAAGTCGAGGAACCGATCGAGCGGGAGCTGGAGCACGGCTGGTACGAGGTCCCGCCGAGCGCCCGGCGACACGTCGCGAAGCCGCTCGTCCGCGGCGGCTTCGACGGACCGGTCCACCCGGAGCGGTAGTCGGCGGGAGGCGAGGGAAGCCGGCGCGGGCGGTCCTCAGTCGCTCGCGACCAGCTTGTAGCACATGCCGGCCTCGTCGGAGTCCTCGGGGGCGCGCTCCGCGTAGTAGATCCCGTCGTCGGTCACGGCGGGCGCGCTGGTCACGTCGCCCCGGCCCTCGGCGGTCCAGGTGACGGACCCGTCGTCGCGGTCGAGCGCGTACAGCTTCGCGTCGTACGAGCCGACGAGCACGTGGTCGTTCGTGGCGACGGCGCTCCCGGTGATCCAGCCGCCAGTCGGCGTCGCCCACAGCTTCTCGCCGGTTTGGAGGTCGATCGCGTACGCGTTGCTGTCGTGGCTCCCGACGTACACCTCGCCGTCGTGGACCGCCGGCGCGCACATGACGCCGCCCGTGTCTCCCGGATCGGGGCTCCCCCTCGCCGTCTCGCCGCCGTCGGTCTCGAACTCCCACAACACGGAGCCGTCCTCGACGTCGAGCCCCGTGACGGTCCCGGCCCACGAGGGGACGACCGCGATCCCCTCGCTGATCGCCAGGGGGAGCTTCACGTCGCCGCCGGTGTCGTAGGCCCACTCGCGCTCCAGGTCGGGGAACGACCACGCGTAGCAGTGGCCGTCGTTGGAGCCGAAGATGAGACGACCGCGTTCGCGGTCGATCGCGACCGTCGAGTGCGGGTGGTTCGTGGGGCGCTCGTCGCGCCACTCGATCTCGCCGCTCTCCGCGTCCATCTTGACGACGCTCCCGCTCGGGGTCGCGTGCTCGATGGCGACGTAGAGCTTCCCGTCGTGGTACGTCGGGCTGGCGGCGGCGGCGTCGCCGGCGTCGGTCTGCCACAGGATCTCGCCGTCGTCGAGCGCCACCGACGAGACCACGCCGTCGTAGGTGCCGACGTACAGGCTCCCGTCCGCGATCGCCGGGGTCCCGTGGCTGCCGCGGTCGTCGTCGCTGATCGAGGTCGCCCAGTTCACCGAGCCGTCCGGCGCGATCGACTGCACCCGCCCGGTGTCGTCCGCGAGCACGATCGCCCCGTTCGGCGCCTTTACCGGACTCCCCTTCGAGGCCGAGTGGTCGCCGCGGTTGGCCGGCACCTCCCACGCGGTCTCGACGCTTTCCGGGATCGTCGCGTCGACGTACCCGGTGTTCCGGAGGCCTCGCCGGAACTGCGTCGACAGCCCGTCGTCGGGCCCCTCGGTCGGTCGGTCGTCCTCGCCGTCGCTCCCGTCTCCGGATCCCCCGCTCCCGGCCGTATCGCCCTCGCCGGATCCGTCGGTGTCGAGGCCGGAACAGCCGGCCAGTCCCGCGACCCCCGCGGTGGTCGCGCCACCGAGGGCCCGCAGCCAGTCACGACGCGTTGGTTCGGTCATGCTGGGTTCCTACCCCCAGCGATAATAAAAAGCCACGCTCCTCGGCGCCGCGTTCGCGGGACTCCGGACCGGGACGACCGAAGCCGCCCGGTGCCGTGAAGTGTCCCGTGTCCGATCTCCGAGCCATGTCCGGAATCGTGTTCAACGCGACGGAGCAGCACGACGCAGTCGTCGACTTCTATCGCGAGACGATGGGCGCCACGGTGCGGCTCGAACAGCCCGACTGCACCATATTGGGTTACGACAACATGCTGTTCGGGTTCTGCGAGCGCGACCACACCGACGACTGCGGGACGATCACGTTCGTGTACTCGGACCCTGACGCCGTCGACGAGGTCCACGAGCGACTCGATGCGGCGCCGGGAGCCGACGCCGTCGGGTCGCCACACCGGAACGACCGCTACGACATCTACCAGTTCTTCGCGGAGGATCCGGACGGCCGGACCGTCGAGTGCCAGGCGTTCCTCGACGACGCGGTGTCACTCCCCTGACCGTCGGCTCGATCGCCTCGCCGGAGTCGCGGTGTGGTGGGGGCGACGCTCCCTGTCGACGCCTCTGGTTACTCGACGTCGCGCTCCTCGCGCCACGTCGCCGCGCGCTCGAGTGCGGCCTCGCGGTCGTCGAACCGCTCGCGCTCGTAGGCCGACTCGTCGGCGGCCTGCTCCATCACGTCGAGGCGGGCGACGAACCCGCCGTCGCCGCGCTCGCGGATCCGGACCGTCGCGTAGTCGTCGGAGCGCTCCCACTCGGTGATCACGTCGTCTTCTCGTCCCAGTGACCAGGGCATACCGGAGAGCGCGCGCGACGCGGCTAAAGCGGCGCGGTTCGGCGTCGGGGGTGTGCGGCCTCGGGAGCGGCGTCTCGACGGCGGCGTGATCAGTTCCCGTCGTCCGTCGGCGCCGTCGCGTGCGAACAGACCGGACAGACGGCGTAGCCGAGGGCGTCGTACGGCACCGACGCCGACGGAGCGGTCACGTCGCACTCGGGACAGTCGAACGTCGACTCGGTCTGACTGCTCATACATCATCGTGCGGGTGCTTCGCATATCGTTATGAGGCGCTTGCCGCCCGCTCAACGAGTGCCTACTTATAAGCGGTCGGCGGGACGAAGGCGACCGTGACCGAAGACGTCCACGCGGAACGGCGCGAGCGCGCGGCGGCACGACTCCGGGGCGTCGGCGCCGACGGACTCGTCTGTTTCCCCAGCCGGAACCTCCAGTATCTCACCGGCTTCGTCGAGGAGCCGGGCGAGCGACACCTCTTCCTCGTCGTGCCCGCCGCCGGCGAGCCGACCCTGTTCGTCCCCGCTCTCTACGAGACGCAAGTCCGGGAGGCGACCACCGTCGACGCGGTGCGGACGTGGGCCGACGGCGACGACCCGGCCGCCGCGGTCCGGGAGCTGCTCGGCGACCTCGGGCTCCGCGAGGGGCGCTTGCTCGTCGACGACACGATGTGGGCGACGTTCGCGCAGGACCTCCGGGACGCCGCGCCCGACGCCGAGTGGGGGCTCGCGAGCGAGGCGCTCGCCGCCCTCCGCGTCCGGAAGGACGCGGCCGAGATCGACGCGCTGCGCGCGGCCGCGGTCGCCGCCGACGAGGCCGTCCGGGACCTCCGCGACCTCGGCGCCGACGCGGTCGGGATGACCGAACGCGCCCTCGCCGACCGGATCGCCGACCGGCTGGCCGCGCACGGCGGCGAGGGGGTCTCCTTCGAGACGATCGTCGGCGCGGGGCCGAACGGGGCGAAGCCCCACCACGGGCACGGCGACCGAGAGATCCGGGCGGGAGAGCCCGTCGTGCTCGACTTCGGCACTCGAGTCGACGGCTACCCCTCGGACCAGACCCGGACCCTCGTCTTCGACGGCGAGCCGCCGGCCGAGTACCGGCGCGTCCACGAGACCGTCCGCGAGGCGCAGGCCGCGGCGGTCGCGGCGGTCGAACCGGGCGTCGCCGCCGAGGCGGTCGACCGGGCCGCACGCGAGGTCATCGAGGACGCCGGCTACGGGGACGCGTTCGTCCACCGCACCGGCCACGGGGTCGGGCTCGACGTCCACGAGGAGCCGTACGTCGTGGCCGGCAACGACCGGGAGCTACAGCCGGGGATGGTCTTCTCTGTGGAGCCGGGGGTCTACCTCGACGGGCGGTTCGGCTGCCGGATCGAGGACCTCGTCGTCGTCACCGAGGACGGGTGCGAGCGGCTGAACGGCACCGACCGCGGCTGGCGGTGAGACGCGTCAAAACGGACGGGGGTCGGGGGAATCAGTGCGTGCCGTCGCGGCACGACATCGCGGGAGTCGTGTGCGCGATCCCGCCTGACAGTTGTCGCCGGATCGTATAACCACACCACCGAATTGTTTCGGGTGCACCGCCTCGACCGCGGGCCGGCCCCTCCCGGTGCGGCGCCGAATCGCCCCGCACCTTGGCTCGCATCGAAACCATTAGTGTCGCCGGAGCGAAAGCGCGGGGTATGAGCGACAACGACGAGGCCGAAGCGGAGGAGCCGGCCGTCGAGCTTGGCGAGGGGCCGGACGTGGCGGGCGAGCCGATCGCCCGCGTCGCGTCCCGTCTCACGTGGCCCGCGAAGCGCAGCGACTTGCGCGCCCAGGAGGGCGACGCGACGATCCGGACGCCGGAGGGCGCCCGCGACCTCGACGACGTGCTCGCGGCGTCGGAGGTCCCGCTGTTCGAGGGCCGAGGCGAGTTCGTGACCGAGGTCGAGGAGATAATCGGTTCCGGTCCAGTCGCGACCGAGTAGCCGTCCGCCGTTTCTCGCCTCTCTCTGCTTCGTTCGTCTCCCTGCTCCGTCTCTCTCCCTGCTCCGCCCTCCTCCCCGCGTCCGGTCCGTCTCCCTTCCCGTCCGTCGCGAGGTTTTTGTCCGGGCGACACGGACTCGGCGTATGGCGATTCCCTTCGACCCGCACGAGCTCGATCCCGAGGAGTACGGCGAGACGCAGACCACGCTCGAAACCGACCACGAGTCGGCGATCGAGCGCGTCCGCGAGGTGTGTCTCGACGCGGGGTTCGGGATTCCCGTCGAGTTCTCCCCGTCGGAGATGCTCAACGAGAAGGCCGATGCGGGCCGCGATCCGTACTACGTCCTCGGCGCCTGCAACCCCGAGATGGCCGACCGCGCGCTCGACGCGACCGAGGGGCGGATGGGCGCGCTGTTCCCGTGTAACATGGTCATCCGGCAGGAGTCGCCGAACGAGCAGGTCGTCTACCACGTCTCGATCATGAAGGTCGCGCGGCTCCTCGGGCTCCCGACCGACGACGAGGAGATGGACGCGATCATCGCCGACACCGGCGAGCTGGTCGACGCCGTGTTCGAAGCGCTGGAAGCGTAGACGACTACTCCACCGCCGACGGTTTTCACGACCACCCAGCAGCGACGGCAGTTACTCTAACCCGACCGGGGCGGTGAGCGGTGCCGTGTGGTCGGGGGAGATCCGGATCCGTTCGTCCCCCCCACCGTCTCCGCGCTCGATTGCGTCCGCCCCACCCGATTACGCCCGAGCGCCCGCGCCGTCGTCTCCGCCTCGATCCAGCCACGAGGTCGCGGCCGACTCGAACGCCCCGGAGTACTGCATCAGCGCCGTCCCGAGGATAGCCATCACGATACGTAGCCGACCGCGAAGGCGTTGATCCTCGCCGCGAGCGCCGGGTCGAACGCGCCGGCCTCCCCGGCGGTCACGGCGACCGTCGCGATGATCAGCGAGAACTCGCCGCGGGTCGCCATCCCGAGCGCGACGCGGGCCGACCGGCGGGCGTCCAGATCGAACGCGCGCCCGGCGAGGAAGCCGGTGACGAGCTTCGTCGGCGTCGTCACGACTACCGCGAGCGCGATCAGGGCCGCCACGCCGCCGAACAGCAGCGGGCCGGTGATGAGCCCGATCCAGAAGAAGAACACCGCCGCGAAGGTGTCGCGAACGGGTTCGAGCAGCGCCTCGATCTCGTGGGCGTACTCCGTCGAGGCGGACACGATCCGAGCTCGAGGAGGTACTCAGCCACCGCCGTCCACCTCCTCGCTGGCCGGGAGAGCCGCGCCGTGCTGGCCGCTCATCCGGTGAGGATCTCCTCGAACGCCTCGCAGTTCTCCGGCGTGCCGACCCCCTCGGGGCGTCCGACGGACGTCTGCCGCGCACCAAACGCTAAGTACGCCCGGTCCGACGTGGCCAGTATGTGGCGCTCCCGGAAGAGCCGGGACCGGCGGACGGTGGTCTGCATCGCGTGCGGCGATTCGGTGCTGCGCGAGGACGCGCGCGAGTACGACAAGGAGGGCGACCGCTGGAACCGGCGCGACAAGGAGTTCGAGTACCTCTGTACCGACTGTGACGACGAGATCTGTCACCAGCCGCGGAACGGGCTCGAATCGCTGATCCTCTCGATCGAGTCGGACGGGCTCTCTCGCGAGGAGTTCCTCGACCGCTACGCCGACGCCGTCGCCGACGACGGCGAGTCGCCCGGCCGCTCCGAGCGCGACCGGTGACGCGATCGGGTACGGTGGTTCGGGGGCGCGGGACGCGGAGAACGACCTCCTCTCGGTCCCGATCTGATGTCCCCACCCCTTCGCCCCGACAGGCCTTTCTAACGGACACGCGTTGGTCACCGTATGCCAGACGATGAGCCGAAACCGGGGTCCGCGGAGGACCAGGGTCCCGTGACGATCACGCCGGAGTTGGCCGACCGCCTCGCCGAGAAGCGGACGGATCTGTTCGAGGAGTTCGAGATCCGCGACGAGTTCCCGAGGGAGGTCATCCGCGAGGCTGAGGCGCGGACCGAGGACGTGTACGCGGAGATCGAAGCCGAAATCGACGAGCGCGAGGACCTCCGCGACCTGACGACGTGGACCACCGACCCCGTCGACGCGCAGGACTTCGACGACGCCATCTCGATCAAGCGAGAGGAGGGGGCCTATCGGCTGTGGGTCCACATCGCCGACGTGACCCACTACGTCACCCCGGAGACGGCGATGTGGGAGGAAGCGGTCCAGCGAGCCAACACCGTCTACCTGCCCGACTACACGATCCACATGCTCCCGCCGGTGCTCGCCGAGACGGTCTGCTCGCTCGTGCCGAACGAGGACCGCCTCGCGCACACCGTGGAGATGGAGATCGACGACGAGACCCTCTCGTTCGAGGACATCGACATCTACAAATCCGTCATCAACTCCGACGAGCGGCTCACGTACAAGGAGTGTGAAAACCGGCTGGAGGACCCCTCGCTCCCGCTCGGCGAGGAGAACGAGCTCGCCTTCGAGCTCGCCGACCGCATGCACGAACAGCGCAAGGAGGACGGCTCGCTCGTCCTCAACCCCCGCCGCGACCGCGCGCACACCATCATCGAGGAGTCGATGCTGAAGGCGAACAAGGCGGTCACGCACACGCTGATGTGGGACCGCGGCGTCGAGGCGATGTACCGCGTCCACCCGCAGCCGACGCCGGACCAGTGGAGCGAGGCGCTCAAAGAGATCCAGGAGCTCGACGGCGTCTCGATCCCCGGCGACGCGTGGGGCGACGACCCGCGGAAGGCGGTCAACGCCGCCTTGGAGGAGTCGCCCGGGCGCCAGCTCAACAAGATCCAGCGGGCCGTGCTGAAGGTGATGCCCCGCGCGAAGTATATGAACGACCCGTTCGGCGGCCACCACGCGCTCAACTTCGACATCTACGGCCACTTCACCTCGCCCATCCGGCGGCTCTCGGACACGATCAACCACTGGATCGTCCACGAGAACGACGTGCCGGAGAACCTCATCGAGCTGTGCGACCACGCCAGCGACAAGCAGAAGGACGGCGAGACCGTCGAGCGGCTCTACAAGCAGTTCCTCCAGGAGGTCGGGCTCGACCCCCACGCCGTCAACAACCGCGGCGTCGAGGTCGTCGACGATCCCGCGGAAGCGAAGCACACGGCCTGACCGAACGTCCTGTCGCTTTTTCGCCCGTCCCCCCCTTCCCTCCTGCCGTCAGCCGAACCTTGATGCGGTCCGCCGTTCACCCACCGACATGGTAACCGACCGCATCGTCGCCCACTGCGAGACCGTCGACGGCGACCGCCCGGACCTGCCGGCGCACCTGCTGGACTGGTTCGCCGTCGCGATCGGCGGCGCGGCCCACGCGGACTCCTCGCCCGCGATCCGCGACGGGATCGACCGGATCGCGGGGCCGACCCCCGACCCGGCGACGGACGAGACGGCCACCGTCCTCCCGACCGGCGAACTGATGACGCCCGCGGACGCCGCGTTCGCGAACGGCGCGCTCGCGCACAGCCTCGACTTCGACGACACGCACCTCCCCTCCTCGCTCCATCCGGGTGCGCCGACGATCGCGGCCGCGCTCGCGGCCGCCGAGGCGGCCGACGCCGACATCGAGCGGTTCCGCGCGGCCGTCGCCGCCGGCTACGACGTCGCCTGCACCGTCGGCGAGGCGGTCGGGCCCGACTCCCACTACGACCGCGGCTTCCACGTGACCGCCACCTGCGGGACCTTCGGCGCGGTCGCGGCCGCGGGCGTGGCGCGCGGACTCGACGCCGAGGCGCTCCGGAACGCCCTCGGGATCGCCGGGAGTCAGGCGGCGGGCTCCCTCCAGTTCCTCGCGAACGGCGCGTGGAACAAGCGGCTCCACCCCGGACTCGCCGCCCGCCGCGCGATCGAAGCGACGGACCTGGCGGCCGCCGGCGTCGTCGGCGCGGCCGACCCCCTCGACGGCGAGCACGGCTTCCTCACCGGGTACAGCGACGACCCGAACCCCGCGGCGTTCGACCGGCTCGGCGAGCGCGACGCGATCGCGGAGACGGGGCGCAAGCCGTACCCCTGTTGCCGGTATCTCCACTCCGCGATCGACGGCCTGCGCGAGATCGCGCCCGCCGTCGACCCCGCGGCCGTGGAGTCGATCCGGATCGCGATTCCGAGCGCCGGCGTCAGGCTCACCGGCGACCCCATCGAGGCGAAGCGCCGCCCCGAGAGCTTCGTCGACTGCCAGTTCTCGGCGCCGTTCGCCGCCGCACTCGTCCTCACCGAGGGGTCGGCCGGCGCCGAGCCGTTCCTCCGGGCAGTCGGTCGGTTCGACGACCCGCCGCGCTGGGACGATCCGGCGATGCGCCGGCTG
The DNA here is from genome assembly GCF_052439115.2 of Halorubrum sp. FL23. Classification (NCBI taxonomy): domain Archaea; kingdom Methanobacteriati; phylum Methanobacteriota; class Halobacteria; order Halobacteriales; family Haloferacaceae; genus Halorubrum; species Halorubrum sp. FL23. The sequence continues at coordinate 55,252 of NZ_JBQVRO020000003.1, read as the reverse complement.
ATGGACGCCACGAGCGTGACGACCGACGAGGCGATCGAGCGCCGGTTCCCCGAGGAGTGGGGCGCCGAAGTGGCCGTGACCGCCGCGGGCGAGACCCACGAGCGGTCCATGAGCGTCCCGCTCGGCGAGCCCGAGAAGCCGATGTCCGACGCCGACACGCGGGCGAAGGCCGAGGGGCTGCTCGCCGGGACCGCCGTCGACGCCGATCGCCTGACGGCGGTGGTCGAGTCGCTCGAGGAGCGGTCGGTCGCGGAGCTGGTGGACGCGGCGACGGCGTGAAAAGCGGTCGGTCGCTCGACGACCCCGCGGTCGCCGGGGGCGCTCCTCGGCGGAGCGTTACTCGTCTTCGCTCGGCTTCCCGACGATAACCGGTTGGTCGGCGTTGAGCAGGATGGTCTGGCTGACGCTGCCGAACAGCGCCTTCCCGACCGGCGAGCGCTTGCGCATCCCGATCACGATCGCCTCCACGTCTCGGTCGGCGGCGACCGTGAGGATCGCCTCGGCGGCGTCGCCGACGTGAAGCTCCCGATTGTGGGCGATTCCGAGCTCGTCGAGCCGCGCCTCGACATCGGTGAGCGAGTCCGGGATTCCGCGGAGCTCCTCGATCGACTCGTTGATGTCGTCGATGACGGTCGATCCGGCCTCGTCGGCCGGCGCGTCGACGGACTCGTACACGTGCAACAGCGTGACTTCGATCTCCGCCGGATCGGCGGGGAGCGATTCGAGGATGTCCACCTGCGAGAGCGCGCGCTTCGACTCGATGTCGACCGGCAACAGGACGTGGTACATACTCCACGATTTCTCGCGGGCTCCCTTAAAAGCGACCGTCGCCACAATCAGTCCTGCCGCGTCGCAAACCGCGTGACTGCGGCAGCCGAGAGCGCGCCCATGGCGGCGATCCCCGCGAGGACGACGAACAGCTCGCGCGGGCCGGCCCGAGTGAGGACCGTGCCCGCGAGCGCGGCGCCCAGCGAGCCGACGCCGAAGATCCCGAGGTACGTGTACCCGAACGAAATCCCGCGGGCCTCGCTCGGCGAATAGGCCGCCACCGTCGCCTGCGAGAGCGGCTGGACGGTGAACAGCGCGACGCCGAGCGCGAGCGAGGCTGCGATGAACGTCGCCGTGGTCCTGCCGGCGGGTACGAACAGGAGCGCGAGCACCGACAGCACACTCATCAACACCAGCAGCCCTCGCTCCGGCGGCATGCGGTCGGCGATCCGCCCGCCGAGGTACTGCCCGAACACGCCGACGGTGAGGACCGCCACGTACAGGTACCGCCCCACGTCGAACTCGTCGGCGTACGGGCTCTCGGGGTCGATGAGCTGTACGTCGATCAGGCCGCCGAGCACGTCGCTGAGGAGCTCCGGGAGGAACGTGAGAAAGGTCCGGTAGTAGAGCCCGCTGAACGTGACGAACGCGAACACGATCAGGAAGCCGCCGGCGAGCAACACGCGGGTGTCGTCGGCGATCGTCGAGACCGACACCTCGCCTTTCGCGTCGCCCGCGTCCCCCGCGTCCCCGCCGGCGCCCGCGTCCACGTCTCCACCGCCCCTGCCGCCGTCGCCGTCGGCCGCCACCGCAGTTTGGTCGGGCATCGCGGCGTCGACGTCGACGGTCGCCCCGTAGGCGGCGACGACGACCACGGGCGCCGTGAGCGCGGCCGCGACGATCCGCCAGTCGAACGCCAACAGCAGGAGCGCGGTCGCCAGCGGCCCCAGCGCGATCCCGAGGTTCCCGCCGATCCCGTGATAGCCGAGCGCGGTCCCCCGCTGCTCGACCGCCTTCGAGATCAGCGACAGCCCCGCGGGGTGATAGACGCTGGCAGTGACGCCCCACGCGCCGATCGCGACCGCGAGGGTGAGGAGGTTCGGCGCGACGCTCACGAGCAGAAACGAGCCGGCCATGCCGGCGAGACACGCGAGGATGAGCGGCTTCGATCCGAAGCGGTCGACCAGGATCCCGCCGGGGAGCGCGCCGACGCCGAACAGTCCGTACCCCACCGTCACGACGAGCCCGAGTGCGGCCGCAGTCGTCGAGAACTCCCCGATCCACACGGTCAGCAGAATGGGGATCGACAGCTCGTAGGTGTGGACGAGTCCGTGAGACCCGGCGGTGAACGCCACGATCCGTCGTTCGGCAGAGTCCATTGCCGGTTGGTTCTCCACCGGTTATGATAGGTCCGGGGGTACCTGCCGCGGTTGCCGCGAGACGCGGCCGAGCCCCGCGCTCCCGATCACTCCGCCATCGCCGTCTCCCCGACGGGCGGGTCCGACCGGATGACGGTGACGACGAGGACGGCGGCGACGACACACACGCCGGAGAGCAGCGTCCAACTCGCTCGGTAATCGAAGGTGTCCGCGAGATAGCCGAAGGCCGGCGGCGCGAACAGCGCTCCCGAAGTCAACGCGACCTGGCACCCCGCGGTCGCGCTCCCCATCTGGTCGGCGGGGACGAGCGTCGCCATACAGGAGTAGTAGACGCCCGTGAACCCGAGGACGAAGAAGCCGAGCGCGGCGAACGCGATCCCGGCGTTCGAGGGGGTCGAGGTCCGCGCGACGACGAGGAACAGGACCGCGCTGGCGACCGTCTGCACGAAGAGAATTCCGCCGATCCTGGTCTGCGGGTCGCCGGGGAGGTGGTCGGAGAGCCAGCCGCCGAGCAGCCGTCCGCCGCTCCCGAACAGCTGGACGATCGCGAGCACGACGCCGCTGAACGCGACCGACGCGCCGATCGACTCCTCGACGTAGAGCACGGTGTACCCCGTGGTCGTGAACAGCGCGGCGCCGAGGAAGAGGCCGGAGACGACCAACAGCACGTACGGGCGGTTCGACGCCAACCCGCGGAGGTCCGGGCGGCTGCTCGTGCCGCCGCCCTCGCCGCGGTAGAAGAGGTAGAAGACGCCCGCGACGACGACGCCGACCGCCGCGGCGATGAGGAACCCGATCTCCCAGAAGAAGTAGCCGGCGAGCCCGGTGACGAGCAGCGCGCTGATCCCGCTGCCGCCGGTGACGCCGACCTGCTTGATACCCATCGCGGTGTTCTGGCGACCGGGGGCGACGCTGTCGTACACCGCCTTGTTCGTTCCGGGCATCGCGGTGCTGTACACCGAGCCGAGCAGGAAGACGGCCGCCAGGAGCAGCGCGTACGTCGGCGCCCCGGCGACGAGCACCATCCCGGCGGCGAGCCCGACGAGCCCGAGCGAGAGCGTCCGCCGCTCGCCGAACCGGTCCGTGATCGCGCCCACCGGCAGCAGGAATATCGCGTAGCCGAGGGTGAGCGTGGTGACGACGATGCCTACCCTGAACCGCGAGAGCCCGAACTCGTCACGGAAGAAGGGAGTCGCCGCGAAGACGGTGTAGTAACAGATGCTCGCCGACACTTGCCACAACGTGACCAGCGACACCGTCCGCCAGTAGGCGCGATCCATTCACCGTCAGCCACCACAGCCCGATCCATAAGCGGTCCGCTCTCGGCAATCGACGGCCGTCGGGGCGGGGGATTCGCGGGACTGCACGCCACCGATCCGAGCACGGTTCGCCACGACGCGAATCCTTATTGGATGGGGCGATCCACGTCCGCGCATGCCACGAGACTGGCGGGACTCGGTCGACCTCACCGAACGACAGGCGCTCGTTCGGCGGAGCATCCGGGATCTCTGTTCGGAGTTCGACGACGAGTATTGGCGTGAGCGCGACCGCACGGCGACCTATCCGCAGGAGTTCGTCGATCGGCTCGCCGCCGACGGCTGGCTCGGGATGCTGATCCCCGAGGAGTACGGCGGCGTCGGGATGTCGACCAGCGAGGCGGTCGTGATGATGGAGGAGATCGCGGCGAGCGGCGGCGGCTTCGCGGCGCCGCAGTCGATCCACGGCGGGATCTACAACTCCGTCCCGATCGTAAAATACGCCGACGAGGAGCTGAAGGAGGAGCTGCTCCCGAAGGTCGCCGCGGGCGAGGAGACGATCCAGGCGTTCGGGCTGACCGAACCGAACGCGGGTTCCGACTCCACGGCGATGGAGACCAGGGCGGAACGCGAGGGCGACGAGTACGTGATCAACGGCGAGAAGGTGTGGATCTCACGCGTGGAGGACAGCGACTACCTCGTGTTGATGGCGCGGACGACCCCCCGCGAGGAGGTCGACAAGCGGACCCGCGGCATCTCGATGATCCTCGTCGACCTCGAGGACGCCTACGCGGACGGGTTGGAGATCGAGCGCATCCCCAAGTCGGCGAGCCGGGCGGTCCACTCCTACCAGCTCTACTTCGACGACGTACACGTGCCGGCCCGGAACCTCATCGGCGAGGAGGGGCAGGGGTTCTACCAGGTGCTCGACGGACTCAACGAGGAGCGGCTGGTGATCGCCGCGGAGTGTCTCGGGCTCGGCGAGACCGCGCTGGAAAGCGGGATCGATTACGCCAACGAGCGCGAGGTGTTCGGCGGACCGATCGGCGCCAACCAGGCGATCCAACACCCGCTCGCGGAGGCGTACGCCGACCTGCTCGCGGCGAAGAAGGTGATCTACGACGCCGCCGACCGCCTCGACGACCTCGACCGGACCGAGGCCGGCGCCGAGGCGAACGTCGCGAAGTACCTCGCGGCCGAGGCCGCGTTCGAGGCGGCCGACGCCGCGGTCCAGACCCACGGCGGGTTCGGCGTCGCTCGCGAGTACGACGTGGAGCGGTACTTCCGCGAGGCGCGGCTGACCCGCCTCGTCCCGGTGACCCAACAGCTCGCGCTCAACTACCTCGGCGAGCGCGTGCTCGGGCTTCCGCGGTCGTACTGATCCCGTCGTTTCGGACGGCCTGACCGCAGCACGCGCTCCGATTTCCGCACCTCGCCGTCCGCTAGCGTTCCCTCCCGGGCGGCGCCGGGTACGACTGACCGCGGGCGACGACCGTCTCGGGGTCGAATCTGACGAGCCGGTAGCCGTCGGGATCGATGTCGCCGAACATCGCCGGCCACTCGCTCCGGTCCTCACCGAGGTACTTCTGAAACAACCGATCGGCCCGGCTCTCGTCGTACGGGTCCAGCGTCGCGGTCCCGCGCATTCCAACGTGCTCGACCCGGCCCGTGCGCGGATCGTAGTCGACGACGGCGACCGCCGACTCCGGGTACCGCCGGACCCGGTCCGGGTACGACCGGTCGCGTAGCCGCGCTACGTTCCAGATCGCCCCGTCATCCCAGAGGAACCACAGCGGCGAGAGCCGGGGACCGCCCTCGGAGCGCTGCCCGAGGAAACAGAACAGCGGCCGAGCGAGGAACTCGTCGAGGTCGCCGTCGAGGGTGTTCTCCACAATCTCCATACGTGCCCGTACCGCTCCGGGTCTCTTAGAAGTGGGCTCGGGCACCGGTCGCGGTCCGAAAGCGCTGCGGGAGTGTTCCGCGCGTTAGCGCTTCCGCCCGGAGAGCATCCCGGTCGCCCCGCGGATCGTGGCGATCGGGTTCGGCCGCCCGACCACGGTCTGTAAGACGTACAGCGCCCCGACGGCGGCGAGCGAGCCGACCTGCACGATCTGCATCGGGTGGACCATCGCCAGCACGCCGGCGACGAAGAAGGCCACGCGGAGCCCGTACGTCTGTCCGCGGCCGAAGACGAACTGGTAGTTGATCCCGTGGATTATCGCTATCGATCCGAACAGCGCGAGGAGGCCGGCCGACAGCGAGGCGTAGTTGAACGAGCCGGAGACGAGCTCCGGGTGGTAGACGAAGGCGAAGGGGAGGATGAACAGGGGCGCGGAGATGCGCAGCGCCTCCTTACAGCTTCCCCAGAACCCGCCGCCGGAGATCCCGCAGGTGACCGCGACGCAGGTCGCGATCGGCGGCGTGAGCCCGGCCAGAATCGCGGCGTAGAACACGAAGAAGTGCGCCGCGAACTCGGGGACGGCGAACTGGCTGATCAGCGTCGGTGCGACCAGGAGCGCGACGACCGTGTACGCGGCGGTCGTCGGCATACCGAGCCCGAGCAGGATACAGATGATCATCGCCAGCACGAACGCGATGATCGGGACGCCGCCCGACAGGTCGAGCAGCGTGAGCGAGATCGCCGTCGGCACGCCGGTCGCCATCAGGATGTCGACCACGCCGTTGATCGCCGCCAGAATGATCGTCACCGGCGCGACGACGATAACCCCCTCGCGGAAGCCGTCCACGGTCTGCTCGAGGGTTCCGACGAACGCCTCCTTCCGGCTCTCACCGTCGAGGGTCGCCTGCACCAGCGGAATCGCGATCCCGAAGGCGATCATCGACACCGCCGTGTACAGCGCGGCGGTCATCACGGTGTACTGCAACACGCCGAGCACGTAGATCAGGATCGCCAGCGGAACCCCGTACTTCACCGACTCCAACACCATCTCCCGGCGGGTCATCGACTCCTGGAACACGTTGCTCATCTCCGGATCGTCGATCTGCGGGGCCGCCACGTAGTGGACCGCCATGACGATCGAGACGACGAGCACGGCCGCCGGGATCAGCCCGGCGATGATCACGTCGACGTAGGTGACCCCCGTGATCAGCGACGCCATGATGAACGCCCCCGCGCCCATCACGGGCGGGAGCACCTGTCCGGAGGTGGAGGCGACCGCCTCGATACCTCCGGCCGTCTCGGGTTTGACACCGTTCTTCTTCATCAGCGGGATGGTGAACGAGCCGGTCATCCCGGCGTTCGCGGTCTGGCTCCCGTTGACGGAGCCGATGACCGCGCTCGCGATGACGGCCGTCTGGGCGATCCCGGAGTCGACGTACTTCGCCGACCGGACCGCCAGCCGAAGGATGAGGTTGAACGCACCGTACGCCTTCAGCAGTCCGGCGTACAGCAGGAACAAGGCGATCCACGCCGCCACGAGCCGAGTGAGGAACCCGTAGAACCCGTCGACGCTCACGACGAGGATCCGCAGGATGCGGGACGGCGAGAGCCCACCGTGGCTCAGCGCGCCGGGCATGGCCGGACCGGCGAGCCCGTACGCGATCCCGGCGAGAACGACGACGAGGAACGTCATCCCGAACGACCGCCACGTCAGGTAGATCATCGCCAGCGTGAACAGGAACGCCATCCCGATCTGCGGGTCGGTCGCCCGCCCGACGGTGTCGATCGCGACCTGCTGGTAGTTCAAGAAGAGGTACGCGCTCGTCGCCACGGTGATGAGCCCCGACACGACGAGGAGCCCGACTTCGATCCAGTTCCGCTCGATGAGCGGGTCGTCCAGCTCCGACACCACGTACAGCCCGAGGATGCACCCGAGGAACGCGACCGCGTACTGGCCGCGGGGCATCTGCTGGGTGTACGAGTACCACATCACGATCAGCCAGAACGGCATCGAGTAGGAGATGAGCGCCATCCGGAGCCGCTCTTCGATCCCCCGCCCGTATCTGAGGATCAGCGCCGTGATACCGGCGACGCCGACGATGCCGGCGATGCCGATGACCGTCGTCGACGTGTCTTCGATCAGCGTCGCGAGCGCCGCGGGGTCGTCGGACAGCAGGGCAGGAAGCGCCTCCCCGTACGCCCCTGCGAAGAAGTTCGGCAGGATGACCGTCGGGACGAAGATGACGAGGATCCAGAACGGAAGCGAAAGCAGATACAGCCAGAGCTGCTTGGTACCGCGGGAGCCCGGAGCGAGGTCGAGCGACTCCTCGTCGTCGAGAATGCTCTCATCCGGTACGGCCGCTGAGTCTGGCGGGTCGGTCGGATCGGTCGAGTCGTCGGGGGATGTTGCCATTCGTCGGAAAGGGAAGGGGTGGTCGCGTGGTTAAACGGTCGGTGCTACTCGTCGCCGCGGCTCCAGGAGTCGTCCCAGACGTCGTTCTCCTCGAAGAAGTTCGCGACGCCGGCGTGGATATCGATCTCCGGGATAACCGTCTGCGTCATCGCTTCCGGCGAGTACTCGAGGGTCGTCGGGTCGGACTCGCGGAGCGTGTCCTCGTGTTCGATGGCGAGCCGGCAGACCTCTTCGGTCGCCCGCGCCGGGATGTCCGGGCTGAACGCCCACTGGCCGGCCAGCGACCACGTCGTCATCGTGTCGGTGTAGGCGGTGACCTCCTGCTCGTACCCGTACGGATCGATCTCCTCGAGGATTGCGCCGGGGTGGTCTTCGATGACGGAGCGGAACTCGTCGTCGACCTCGAGCAGGTTCAGCCCGCCGCCACTGCGCACGTCAACCTCCTGGCACCAGCCGGAGAGGTTGACGCCGTTTGCGCCGTACAGACAGAGCGCGTCGACGCGGCCTTCCTCGACGGCGCCCGGAATGTCGCCCGTGTCGACGTTGAGGATGTCGTTCGGCTCCCACATGCCGGCCTCCTTGAGGATCTCCTCGGTGAGCAGCCGCGTCCCGAAGCCGGGCTGGATCGGGTAGATCGTGTAGCCGCCCTCACGGAGGTCGGAGACCGACTCGACGTCGCTGCTCTCCAGGCCGACCCAGTGGATCTGCAGCGAGGTGAACAGGAACCCCTGGTTGGGGAGCGTCTCGACAGGGTCGTCGGCGAACGGCCCCTCCTCGCTGAGCGCCTTCGCCAGCGAGTTGTTGTCGACGCCCATCGCCGGAATGTCGCCGTTCTCGTACGCGTAGAGGTTCGCCGTCCATCCCTGCGTCTCCTGAACGGAGATGTTGAGGAAGTCGCTGTGCTGCGACGCGGCACGGGCGAGCGCCTGTCCCGCGGCCTGCGTCGAGCTCCCGGTCGACGTCCCCCCAATCGTGATCGTGACGTCGCCGCCGCCGTCGCCGCCGTCACCGCCGTCACCGCCGTCACCGCCGTCACCGCCGTCGCCGCCGTTTCCGGAACAGCCGGCCAGTCCGACTGCGCCGAGCGTCGCCGCACCCTTGACTACGTCACGTCGAGACGTCTTGTCACCATCTATCATGTGGCTCAGCCGTACACCCCGATTGATAAAAGAGTGTCGCAGGTGGCCCATTTTCACCCGCGCCGTCGGGTGATTTGGTGATTCTCACTACAGTTCGAGTCAATCCGCAGTTATTTCTCTCATTCTCCGGATGAAACCTGGTAAAACGCGTTATTAGTTGTCATTTCGTGTCCACGAGAACGCCGTGTCGAGATCGTGCGGCGTATTCCCCCCCTCGCTCGCGGCTCGCTCGCGGTACGCGTCGAGGTCCTCACGGAACGCCGGGTCGGCCACCGACACGAGCGCCTCGGCCCGCTCGCGCGGCGAGAGGCCGCGAAGGTCAGCGACCCCGTGTTCCGTGACGATCACGCTCGCGTCGTGTTCGGTGTGATCGACGTGGGGCGTCAGCGGCACGATCCGGGAGACGTCGCCGCCGACCGCCGTCGACGGGAGCGCGACGATCCCCAGCCGGCAGTTGCGCGCGAAGTCGCCGCCGCCGCCGATCCCGTTGACGACGCGGGTGCCGCCGATGTGGGTGGCGTTAACGTTACCGTAGAGGTCCACCTCCACCGCGCTGTTCACTCCGACGACGCCGAACCGGTCGATCAGTTCCGGCGCGTTCGACACGTCTGCGGGCCGCAACACCACGTCCTCGGCGTAGCGCTCCACGTCGTCGAAGAGGCGCTCTTGCCCCTCGGCCGACAGCGCCAGCGAGGTCGCGCTCGCGCCGCGGAGGTCGCCCGCGTCGAGCATGTCGAGGAGCCCGTCCTGTACGACCTCGCCGACGTACGACACCGGGCGGTCGCCGAAGTCGACGTCGGCGAGCGCGCCCATCAGCGCGTTTCCGAGGCTCCCCACGCCGAACTGGAGGTTCGCCGCCTCGTCGAAGAGGGGGTTGCGGTCGAGTTCGGCCTCGAGGAACCCGCCGAGGTTCCCGGCGATCGCCTCGTCGGTCGCGGAGACTTCGCGGAACTCGTAGGGGTCGTCCGCCCGGTCGGTCTCGACGACGGCCGCCAGCTTTTCGGGGTCGAACCGGACCGCCGGCCCGTCCGTCCCTCCGAGGGGGTCGTCCAGCGGGATCGGCCCTCGGTTCGGCGGGGCGTCGCGGACGTGGATGTCGTGCACCTGCGCGAGTTCGACGGGCTGTGCGCGGTTCACCTCGACGATCACGCGGTCGGCCGCGCCGACGTACGCGGGCGTGTGGCCGATCGACGTGGAGGGAACGAGCCAGCCCGGCCCGACCGCGACCGCCTCCACGACCGCGATCGTCTCCCCGCGCATGCCGGCGCGGAGCCCGCCGAAGCGCACCTCGTCGGCGAGCCGCGAGATGTGGCGGTCGTGGAACTCGATCCGCCCGTCGTTGGCCGCCGCTCGGGAGGTCTCGTTCGGGACGAACGGGTAGCGTCGAGCCATGTCGCCCGACTCCACGAGCGCGCGGTCGATCTCGTCGCCGACGCCGCCGCCGGAGACGACCGTGAGTTCGCGGGCGTCGTCGGCCGCCGCCAGCGCCTCGGGGACGAGCTTGGGGTACCCGACGCCGCCGAAGCCGGAGACGAGCAGCGTCGCGGTGTCGGGGACGAGCGAGGCCGCCTCCGCGGGCGACGCGATCGGGAGGTCGCCGCCGAGCCGCGTCTCCGGGACCGGATCGTCGAGCGTCGGCGCCGTGGGGCCGGAGGGGGCCGGCGTCACTCTAGGTCCTCCGGCTGGGTGCCGATCCCCTCGGGCCAGCCCGTCGGCTGGGCCGCGCTCGGCTCGGCGTGCGAGCGCTTCAGCACCATCGGCGTGCGCTCTAAGGAGAGGACGAGCTCGTCGTTCTGGTTGTACGCGCGCAGCTCCGTGGTGACGATCCCGACGTGGTCGCGCGAGGAGGACTCCCGCTTGTCGACGACCTCCGACTCCGCGAACAGCGTGTCCTCGTGGAAGACGGGACCGTGGTGGCGGATGTCGTCGTAGCCGAGGTTCGCGGTGGCGTTGGCGCTCACGTCGATGACGCTCATCCCGACCGCGAGCGCGATGACGAAGGTGCCGTCGACGAGGCGCTCGCCGAACTCCGTCTCGGCGGCGTACGCCTCGTTGAAGTGCATCGGGTTGAGGTTCATCGAGAGGTTGGTGAACCAGACGTTGTCCGTCTCCGTCACGGTCCGCCCGTACGGGTGTTTGTACACGTCGCCGACCTCGAAGTCCTCGTAGTAGCGCCCCTCCCAGCCGCCGACGAGCCGCCGATCGCGCTCCCCGTCGTCGTGTGTGTCGCTGTCGCGTGCCATACTTCGCCAGACAACGAACGACTAAAAGAGGGTTGTGTTCGCGGCCCCGTCCGCCGGATCAGCTACGTCGACGCCGTGTACAGCAACAGCCCGACGGAGACGATCGTGACGAGCAGGATCCACCCGATCATGACGGCTCCCATCTGGCGGTGCGTGAGGTTCTGGCCCTCAAGGAACTCGGAAATGCCCATGTGACGCCCAACTGACTCGGAGTATATAAGCGGTCTGGGTCGCGGAACGGCGGTTCGGCTCACTCGACCGGCCGTGTTCCCTTCGCCAGACGGTCGAGCCGCGGAGGGGAGCCTCGATCGTCCGGGTCGCGGCATCTCTCACCGGATAAAACGCCCGAGAGTCGGTGTCTCTGTCGGGTTTAGATGCCTTCGCAGAAACGCGGATCCGTTATGGACTCGCGGGGATTTGAACCCCGGGCCTCTTCCTTGCGAAGGAAGCGATCTGCCGCTGATCTACGAGCCCGCACCCGGAACCAATCGCCGTTCGTATTTGTACCTTACCTTTCGACGAGGCGCACGCGGGTGATTCTCTCACGATGATTCGACGGAGCTGCACCTCGCGACGGAGGGGCGCCGGTACCGATGGGGTTAGGTGCGGTGCCCCACGACGTTCACTCACGTCGAAGGGGTCCGATCGACGGATTCCACTCCCAACACGATTAACGTTTTTGGAACGCATCTCACTTCCGTTACTCTTTTGCGTGCGGGCGACGCAGATCCGGATATGGCAGAAGCGACGTCGACGGCGGACCCCGACCCGGCCGCGATCGCGGCCCTGAAACACGTCGGGCTCGTCGGCGGCCTGACCGAGACGAAGGTGTCGTGTGCGGCCCTCGGCGACCGGCTCGACGCCTCGACGCAGACCGCCTCCCGGCGGCTCCAGACGCTCGAATCCGCGGGGTACATCGAGCGCGACGTGGTCGGCGACGGCCAGTGGGTCCGCGTCACCGACGCGGGCGAGGCGGCCCTCCGCGCCGAGTACGCCGACTACCGCCGGCTGTTCGAGACCGACGTGGAGCTCGTGCTCCGCGGCGCGGTCACCGGCGGGATGGGCGAGGGACGCCACTACATCACCCTGTCCGGCTACGCCGAGCAGTTCCGGTCACGCTTGGGGTACGAGCCGTTCCCGGGCACGCTCAACGTCGACCTCTCGGAGGAGAGCGTCCGCCGCCGCGGCGAGATGGCCGGCATCGACGCGGTCCCGATCGACGCGTGGGAGGGCGAGGACCGCACCTACGGCGCGGCGTCCTGTTACGGCGTCACCCTCGTCGCGGGCGACGAGCGCTACGAAGAGGTCCACGCCATCGTCCCGGACCGCACCCATCACGACGACGATCAGCTCGAACTGATCGCTCCCGAGCGGCTCCGCGACGTGCTCGACCTCGACGACGACGACGCGGTCGAGGTCCGCGTGGCCGCGACGAGCCGGGTGGACTCGTCCGCCGGGGAGGGCAAATCGGAGGCGGACGAGGGCGAGGAGACTCCGACCGACGCCGTCGAGACGGAGGCCGCCTGATGCGCGCCGACGCCGACGTCGACGCCGACGCCGCGTCGAAATCTGCGGACGCGGAAGCGATTCCCGGCTCCGCCCCCGATTCGGTGCGGCGGGCGCTCGACGCGTTCCGCGCGGGCGACCCGGTGTGCGTCCACGACTTCGCGGACCGCGAGGGCGAGACGGACATCGTCTACCCGGCCGGCGCCGTCGACGAGGCGGCGGTCGCGCACATGCGCAACGACGCGGGCGGGCTGATCTGCGTCGCGGTCTCCGACTTGGTCGCGGACGCGTTCGAGCTCCCGTTCCTCGCGGACGCGCTCGATCACCCCGCGGTCGACGACGACCCCGAGTACGACGACCGCTCCTCCTTCTCGCTGCCGGTGAACCACCGCGAGACGTTCACCGGAATCACCGACGAGGACCGCGCTCTGACGATCGTCGAGCTCGCGAACGCGGCCGCCGCGGTCGGGGCCGACCCGGACGCGTACGGTCCCGAGGCGTTCGCCGCCGACTTCCGCGCTCCCGGCCACGTCCACGTGCTGCGGGGCGCTCGCGACGGTCTGCGCGGGCGGACCGGCCACACGGAGCTCGGCCTCGCGATGGCCGAGGCGGTCGACGCCGCGCCCGCCGCCGTCGTCTGTGAGATGCTCGACGACGAGACCGGCGACGCGCTCTCGCCCGCGGACGCCGAGGCGTACGCCCGCCGGCGCGGGATCCCGTACGTCGAGGGGGCCGCGCTCGTCGAGGCGCTTACGTAGTCGATCGTCGCGCGGTCGGCGCGCGCAGCGAGGGGTCTTCGGCCCCTCGCGACAGCCTCGGCCGGTTGTCACAGTTTTAAGCCCGCCGACCGCAACCTCCGAGTATGGGATTCGACGAGATGGACGTCGACACGATCTGGAAGAACGGTGAGTTCCTCGACTGGGAGGACGCGACCACTCACGTTCTGACGCACGCGCTCCACTACGGGAGCGGCGTGTTCGAGGGTGTCCGCTGTTACGACACTGAACAGGGACCGGCGATCTTCCGCTGGGACGAACACCTCGACCGGCTGTTCGACTCCGCGAAGATGTACGACATGGACATCGACCACTCCCGCGAGGAGATCACCGAGGCCACCCTCGAACTGCTCGACCGGCAGGACCTCGAGTCGTGTTACATCCGGCCGATCGCCTACTACGGCTACGACTCGCTGGGGGTCTCGCCGAAGGACTGTCCGACCGACCTCGTGCTCGCCGCGTGGCCGTGGGGCGCGTACCTCGGCGAGGAGGCGCTCACGGACGGCGTCGACGTGATGGTCTCCTCCTGGCGGAAACACGCTTCCTCGCAGGTCCCGACGAACGTGAAGACGACGGGGCTCTACGTCAACTCCATGCTCGCGGGCGAGGAGGCGCGCCGGAACGGCTACGTCGAGGCCATCGTCTTAAACAAGGAGGGGAACGTCGCCGAGGGGCCGGGCGAGAACATCTTCATGGTCAACGACGGGGAGATCTACACCACCGGCCCCGCGCAGTCGATCCTCGAGGGCATCACCCGCGACACCGTCATCGAACTGGCGGAAGAGCGCGGCTACGAGGTCCACGACGAGGCCGTCATCTCTCGCGGCCAGCTGTACACCGCCGACGAGCTGTTCTTCACCGGCTCCGCGGCCGAGGTGACGCCGATTCGCTCGGTCGACGACACCGAGATCGGCGCGGGCACCCGCGGCCCGGTCACCGAGGAGCTCCAGAGCGCCTTCTTCGACCTGGTCGAGCGCCGGACCGACGCCCACGACGACTGGTTCACCTACCTGTAGGTCCCCGCTCGCCGTCGGTTTCGCTTGCTCACCGGCCCCGATCAGTCGCCGTCGCCCGCCCCGTCGTTCCCGCCGTCCGTGGACGGGCGGTCGGACTCACCGGGCGTCCCGTCGGTTCGGACGCCGCCGACGCCGCCCGGCCGTCCGGTGGTCCCGTCGGGCGGATGTTCCTCTTCGACGGGGACCTGATGTGCGGACTCGGCGAAGCCGGCCGAGAGGACGCGCGTCATTCCCTCCTCGACGGTTTCGCCCGTCTCCTCGATGCGCTCCGGCTCGACCTCGATGACGAAGCCGGTGGTGATGTTCGGGGCGGTCGGCATGAACAGGACGATCTTCCCGTCGCGGGTCTTCTTCCCGGTTCGGAACGCGGTCATGCGGATCCCCGGCCACGTCTCGATGTACACCGGGCTCTGGAGCTCGTCAGTCCCGGAGACCGCCGTTTCGATCGCGAGCTTCGAGGCGTTGTACACCACGCGCAGCGCCGGGATCCGGTTTATGGCGCCGTCCACGGTGGACTCCGCCAGCCGACCGAGCGTCGTCCGCATGAAGTAGCCGACCGCGAGGACGACCGTCGCGAACACCGCCATCGCGATGATCACCCGCGAGACCGGCTCGAGCGGCGCGGGGATGATCGTCGGTTGGAGCCCCTCGATCAGCGGGATCGACGCGATATACCGGTAGATCCACTGGAGGACGAGAAGCAGCACCAACAGGGGAGCCAGCACGATGAGGCCGCTGGCGAAGTCGCGTTTCCACGTGGACATCTATCGATCCAGTGTCCGTCGGCGAAGGTTAAAGGGGCTTCTACGTCCCGGGCGCGCTCGACGCGCGCTCGCCGGTCCGGCGGTCGCCGTCATTGACCGACGACCGCTCGCAGCGCGAACGCGAGGTTCTGTCTGCGTTCGCGAACCCGCCGGTAGAAGTACGAGAGCCACTTGGTCCCGTACGGGGCGTACTGGGCCACGTCCACCCCCTGCGCGGCGAGGTCGCGCTGGGCCTCGTCGCGGACCCCCATCAGCATCTGGACCTCGTAGTCGGTCCCGCGCTCCCGGGCGAGCCGGTCGGCGAGCGCGATCATCGCGGGGTCGTGCGAGCCGACCGCGACGCCGCGGTCGCGGTGTTCGAACAGGAACCGGAGGTCCTCGCGGTACGCCCTGTCGACGCGCGACTTCTCCGTGTACGCGATCGACGCCGGCTCCTCGTACGCCCCCTTCACGAGCCGGATTTTGCCGGGTACGTCGCGGAGGCGGTCGAGGTCCTCGCGGGTGCGCTTGAGGTTCGACTGGATGCACTGGCCGACGCTCCACGGGTACTCCGCGGCGATCGACTCGAAGGCGTCGAGGGTCGCGTCCGTGGTGTCGGCGTCCTCCATGTCGCACCAGACGAACGCGTCCAGCTCGTGGGCGCGGGCGACGATCTCGCGGTAGTGCTCCTCGAACAGCTCGTCGGACACGTCGAGCCCGATCTGGGAGGGTTTCACCGAGACACAGGCGTCGAGCCCGCTGTCGGCGATGTCCGCCAAGAGCGCGAGGTACGCGTCGGTGTCGGCGCGGGCGGCCGCGGGGTCGTCGTAGTGCTCGCCGAGCAGGTTCAGAATGACGGCGACGCCGTCCCCGTTGCGCGCTCGGGCGTGTTCCAGGGCGACCGGGACGCTCTCGCCGGCGACGAACCGCCGCGCGATCGGAGGGATCATACGCCTCACTCGGAGCGGTAGCGACTTGACTGTTGTCGACCCGATCGGGTACCGGGTCGGCCGAATCCGGGATTTATATACCCCGGACGGGCGACGGTCGGGTATGATCGGTTCGCTCGTCGCGACCGCGCTCTGGGCGATGTTGCCCGCGTACGTGCCGAACAACGCCGCGGTGCTCGCGGGCGGCGGCCGCCCCATCGACGGCGGTCGCGAGTGGCGCGGCGCCCGCCTGCTCGGCGACGGCAAGACGTGGCGCGGCACCGCGGTCGGCACCCTGACCGGAGTCCTCCTCGCGCTCGCGCTCAACGCCCTCGCGGAGCCGGCGAGCGCCGCGCTCGGGGTCGAGCTCCCGACGTTCGCGCTCCCGGCCGCGTTCGCGCTCGCGTTCGGCGCGATGTGCGGCGACATCGGCGCCTCCTTCCTCAAGCGCCGATCGGGCCGCGAGCGCGGGGCGGCGTTTCCGGGCCTCGACCAGCTCGACTTCGTCGTCGTCGCGCTCGCGGCCGTCTTCGTCGTCGACACCGACTGGGCGCTCGCGGTGTTCACCCCGTCCGTCCTCGCCGTCGTCCTCGTGATGACGCCGATCCTCCACGTCGTCACGAACGTCGGCGCCTACGCGCTCGGACTGAAGAACGAGCCGTGGTGAACGCGTCGCGACGCTCGCCGGCTCCGCGAGCGCGTCGCGCTGACCGCGCCACTTCCCCGACTCTCGTTCACACGGTGCATCCGCTTGCTGTAGGTTTTTGCGGCGATGGACCCAACCGATCGAGAGATGACTCCCGAACTCGACGAGATCGACCTCGACACGGTCCGGCTCGGCCGAACCGGTCTCCGGACGAGCGAGCTGCAGTTCGGCACGTGGCGGTTCGGTCGCGTGACTGAGGCGGGCAACGTGGAGATCGACAAGGCCCGCGCGCACGAGCTGCTCGACGGGTACGAGGCCGCCGGCGGTCGCTACATCGACACCGCCGACGTGTACGGCGGCGGCGACTGCGAGCGCTGGATCGGCGACTGGCTCGCCGAGCGCGACCGCGAGCGCTACACGATCGCGTCGAAGGTGTTCTGGCAGATCCGCGACGGCGACCCGAACAGCCGCGGGACGAACCGCAAGAACGTCCGCCACCGCGTCGACGCCCTCCTCGACCGGCTCGACACCGACTACGTCGACGTGCTCTACATCCACCGGTGGGACGACGAGACGCCGGCCCGCGAGCTGATGAAGACGCTCAACGGGCTCGTCGAGTCCGGGAAGGTCCACTACCTCGGCGCCTCCACGCTCCGCCCGAACGCCTGGAAGGTCGCCCGCGCCAACGAGATCGCCCGGAACGAGGGGTGGGAGCCGTTCAAACTGCTCCAGCCGCGGTACAACCTCGTCGACCGCGAGGTCGAGGGAGACTACCTGGAGTTCGCGCGCCAGCAGGGTCTGGCCGTCTCCCCGTGGAGCCCGCTCGGACAGGGGTTCCTGACCGGGAAGTACGACCGCGACGAGGACCTCCCCGAGGAGTCGAAGGCCGTCGAGTCGAGCCGCTTCCGGGAGGCGTACCTCACTCCGGAGAACTTCGACGCTCACGACGAGCTCGACGCCGTCGCCGACGAGGTCGGCGCGACGCCCGCCCAGACCGCGCTCGCGTGGCTCGCCCACCGCGACGGCGTCACCGCGCCCATCGTCGGCGCGCGCACGACCGACCAGCTCGCGGAGAACCTCGCGGCCGCCGAGATCGATCTGTCGGACGAGCAGGTGGGCCGGCTCACCGCCGCGAAGCCCAGCCCGTACGACGGGCTGTAAGGCGCGCGATCTGCCCGCTTCCGGCGTCGGCGCTCCGGCGTCGACTCGACCGCGTTAGTGGTCCGCGCAGTACTCGACGAAGTTCCGCAGGATCCGGAGCCCCGTCTCTCCGCTCTTCTCGGGGTGGAACTGGGTGCCGAACACGTTGCCCGCCTCGTTGGCGACGACGGCGGGGAAGTCGACGCCGTAGTCCGCGGTGGCGACGACCGCGTCCGGGTCGTCGGGCTCGGCGTAGTAGGAGTGGACGAAGTAGGCGTGCTCGCCGTCCACGCCGTCGACGACGGGGTGGTCGCGCGCGATATCGAGCTCGTTCCACCCCATGTGCGGCACCTTCCGGTCCACGTCGAACCGGACGTTGGTGCCGGCGATCAGATCGAGGCCGGTCACCTCGCCTTCCCCCTCGTGGTCGGCCTCCTCGCTGGAGGTCAGGAGCATCTGCATCCCGAGACAGATCCCGAAGAGCGGGCGGCCCGCCTCGGCGTGGTCCGTCAGCGCCTCGCGAAGCGGTCCGGCGTTCTCCATCCCCTCGCGGAACGCGCCGACGCCCGGGAGGACGACGCCGTCGGCGGCCGCGAACGCCTCGGGATCGTCGGTGATCTCGACCGACGCGCCCGCGCGCTCCAACCCGCGGGTCGCCGACCGGAGGTTCCCGAGGCCGTAGTCGACCAGGACCACGTCCGCCAGCGTCTCCGCCGGCGGTTCGATAGTGCTCATACGTCCCCTCGGAGGGGCACGGAAAAGTCGGTTTCCCTTGTGGCGGCCCGTTGATCGCGTGTCGATCGGATGTCCGGGGCCCGATCACTTCATCGCCGATTCCATCATCCGACGCGGGAAGCCGGTGATGAGCTCCCAGATGCTCATCTCCACGTCGTCGGAGCGCAGCCGCGATCGGAGCCGCTGACTGAACAGCTCGACGGAGATGATGAGCAGGAAGATGGCGAGCAGCGTCGCCATCATCTCGGTGAACCGCAGGAGGTTCTGCTGTGAGGTGAGGACGTAGCCGAGTCCCCCGGCACCGATGACGCCGACGGTAACGGCGGCGCGGACGTTGATCTCGAAGATGTACAGGGTCCACGCGATGAAGCCGGTTCGGACCTGACTCAACATCCCGAAGAAGACGATCTGGGGCTTGCTCGCACCGGTCGTGCGCATGGCTTCGATCGGGCCGTCCTCGATCTCTTCGAGTTCGTCGACGAACAGCCGGCCGAGGTTCCCGATCGTGTCGAACGCGATCGCGAGCGCGGCCGAGGCCGGGCCGAGCCCGAGGAACGGGATGAAGATGAGCGTCCAGATGATCGCGGGGATCGCCCGGATGAAGGACATCGTCCCGCGGAAGATGAAGTTGAACGGGAACGGCGTGACGCGCTCGGAGCCGAGCGTCCCGAACACCAAGGCGAACGGGAACCCGAGGATCGTCCCGACGAATCCCATCGCGAGCGTGATTCCCGCCTCCCCGAAGATCTGGAAGATCCCGAGCTCCTGGAAGAAGAACGCGTAGATATCCGTTGGGTTCGGTGGGAACTGGAACAACAGCCCGCCGATCTCGGGGTCGTACAGCAGATTCTCTTGCCTGATGAAACCGATGTACTGGCCGAGGTCGAGGAACGGGAGCACGCCGAAGTAGTCGGTGATCGGGAAGAACCCGGTCAGCGACTCGGTGAACGTTTCGAGGCGCGCGTCCGGGTTCAGAAGCTCCGTCGCGGCGAACGCCTGCAGCGTCGTGAACACGAGGAAGACGGCGAGTCCAGCCCACCCGAGTGCCCGACGACGACGGGTCTGTTTGATGTTCTCGAACTGTGCGGCGATGCGATCCGGAACGTCGGACGCGTCGTCGACGCCGACCGCCTCCGGCCCGCGCGTCCCGTCGGAATCCGTAGTGTCTGTTGTCACTCGTAGATCAGCTCCGTTCTCGTCACGTCGTCGCGACCTCGTCGGTCGCGCCCTCTCCGTCACCCTCGTCGCGGACGAACATCCCCTCGGTGTCGATGTCGCCGTAGAGGTCGTCGATGATGTCGATAGTCAGATCGTCTCGATACCCGTCGAACACCTTCTCACCGTCTCTGAGGCCGATAAACCGGTGTCCGAACTTCCGAGCGATGTTCACTTGATGAAGGCTACAGAAGGTCGTCAGATCGCGGTCTTCGGAGGCCCTCCGGAGGTAGCCCATCACGCTCTGTGCGCTGCCGGGGTCGAGGCTCGCGACCGGCTCGTCGGCGAGCAGGACCTCCGGCCGCTGGACGAGCGCGCGAGCGATCCCCACGCGCTGCTGTTGCCCGCCGCTCATGCTCCGCGCCTTCTGTTCGGCCTCGTCGAGGAGTCCGACCATGTCGAGCGCGTCGAGAGCGCGGTGCTTCTCCTCAGTGTCCTGTAACTGGAGGACACTGGAGAGGAACCCAGCGCGGTGCACGCCGCCGGAGAGCGAGTTCGAGTACGCCGTCATGTCGCCGATGATGTTGTGCTGCTGGAAGATCATCGCGACGTCCGGGCGGGGCTCGATCATGGGGTCGCCGTCGATCCGGATCTCGCCCTCGGTCGGCGAGAGCAGTCCGCTCAGCGTCCGGAGCAGCGTCGACTTCCCGGATCCGGAGACGCCGAGCACGATGACGAACTCGCCGGCGGGGACCTCGAAAGACACGTCATCGAGCGCGACCGTGTCTCCGAACCGCTTCGTAAGACCGTCTACTTCGATGTAAGTCATAAAGAGAGGGTGTAAATGGCCGGCCGGTCTACAGCTGGCTCCACTCCAAGCCGAGCTCGCGACCGAGCTCCGCGACGGGGTCGTAGTCCTCGACGCTCGCCTCGACGACGCCGCTGAACCAGAGCGAGTGGGCCTCGACGAGGTCGAGGTCGTCCTGTTGGTCCTCGCTGAGTTCGGACTCGTCCATGTCGAGGATCGCGGGGTCGATGTTGAGCGCCTCGGCGATGTCCGCCTGCGAATCGTGCTCGAACGCCTCCTGCGGTGCGTCGATCATCAGCTGGCGGAGGTCGTCTTTGAGCGACTCCTCCCACGCGGCGTTGCTCACGACGGGGGCGCGCGGGATCGGATCCGAGACCGCGAGGAGCTGGAGCTCGGGGTCGCTTTCCCCGGCTCCCTCGTACTCCGCCGAGATGTCGACGAAATCCTGTGACATCTCGTCGAACTGCTCCTGCGGGACGTGTGCGGCGGTGGAGAACGCGCCCGTCCCGGCGGCCGCGATCCGGTCGTCCTGAATGAGCTGTTCGCGGGCGGTCGTGTGGTCCGAGGTCCGGAGGTCGAAGTCCTCGGGGGACCCGGAGGGAGCGCTCCCGATATCGAGTCCGGCGTTGCTGAGCATGTACAGCGGGAACAGCGTTCCCGAGACCGACGTCGGCGCGGCCGACGCGAAGACCTCGCCTTCGAGGTCGGAGAGCGATTCGATGTCGCTGTCGGTCGTCGTCGTGATGAGCGAAAAGTACTGCTCCGCGCCGTACGCCACCCGCATCCCCGTCACGTCGAGCTCGCTGGGAATCTGCGCGACCGCGCCCGGTGACACGTCCGCGAAGAGTCGGTCTCCCTCGGCGGCACGCCGGAGCTCCTGTGCGGTGCCGGAGTAGCTCGCAGTCGGTTGTTCGACGATGTCCACTTCGACCTCGGACTCGAGGTACTCGAACAGCGGCTGGTATTGCACCTGAATGTCGATCTCCTCTTCCGCGGGGTTCAGAACCCACGTGACCTCTGGCACGGAGTTCCCGGAGTCTCCCGCGGTGGCGCCGTCAGAACCGTCCGAGCCATCAGAACCGTCCGAACCGTCAGAACCGTCCGAGCCGTCACCGCCCCCAGAACAGCCGGCGAGCCCGACTACCCCGGCCGCACCCGCCGTCTTCACGAACGTTCGCCGATCCGCCGACCACCTGTTGTCGGACATACGGTTGTGCGTTCGACTCGCATGGTATATTATTTTCTATGTTTCGTATGCACAGCTATTGTGGCGGACGTTCGCACGGGTTTTCGCTCGATCCCTTCGTTTCAGAACTCCCCGAGCCGAGATTGCCCGTCGCCGCCCTCGTCCCGCTCGCTGACGCCGCTCAGCTCGCCGGCCCGCGCGATGGTCTCGAAGAAGCCGTCGCGCTGACTCCGGTCGTACAGCGTCGCCGCCGGGTGGACGGAGAGCAGCACGCGCCGGGACGCCCCCGCGATCCGCGCGTCGACGACCTCGCCCGACTCCGCGGTGATCGCCACCGACCGGTCGAGGAGGTGTTCGCTCGGCACCTTCCCGAGCGTGACGATCAGCGCCGGGTCGAGCCGCTCGATCTCGGCGTCGAGGTGGCCGCGGCAGTTCGCCAGCTCCTCGGTCGTCGGATCCCGGTTGTCCGGCGGGCGACAGCGGACGCAGTTGGTGATGCGCACGTCCGCCCGCGCGAGCCCGGCGTCGCGCAGCGCCTCGTCGAGCACGCCGCCCGAGCGTCCCACGAAGGGCTCGCCCTGCTCGTCCTCCTGTGCGCCCGGGCCCTCGCCGACGAACAGCAGGTCCGCGTCCGTCGGGCCGACGCCGTCGACGATCCGGCTCCGCGACTCGACGAGCGCCGGGCAGCGCTCGCAGGACGGCACGCGGAGCCCCTCGTCGAGCGCGCCCTCTCGTGAGCCCCCGTCGGGCGCGTCCCCGTTCTCTGTCATGGATCGAGATGTGAGCGGGGCCGACATAAGTCCGTCCGCCTTCCGGCGCTGCGGTCCCGGGAGAGTCTCGGAATCGGTCGGTCGACCGAGTCGGTTAGCTACCCGACCGCCGCCGCCCTACCCGTCGTCTCGGTTCTCCACGACGACCGCCCGCAGGTCGTTGACGTTCGTCCCGGTCGGACCGGTCCGCAGGAGCGCGTCCGCGTCGTCGAGAAGCGGGGACACGTCGTGGCGGGCGAGCGCGTCGCGTGCGGCGTCCGGATCGAGCGTGGCCGCGTCCGCGACCCCCCCGGCGGCGTCGGTCGGCCCGTCGAGACCGTCGGTGTCGACGCTCGCCACGACCACTCGGGAGGCGCTCCCGTTATCGGCCCGCTCCCCGTCCGCCAGCGGCCCCTCCGCGAGCGCCAGGCCCGCGCTCGCGACGAACTCCGCGTTCGGGCCCCCCGTCCCCGGCTCCGTGGCCTCCTCGACCGTCACGGTGGTCTCGCCGCCCGAGAGCAACACCGCCGGCGGCTCGATCGGCGACCCGCGGGCGACGCACTCCTCGGCGATCGCGGCGTGGGTCGTCCCGGCCTCGCGCGCCTCGCCCCGGACGCTCGCGGAGAGCACCAGCGGCTCGTACCCCCGGTCCCCGGCGGCGCTCGCGGCCGCGTCGAGCGCCGTCCGCCCGTTGCCGACGACGACGGCCGTGCTCCGGCCGAACGCCGGATCGCCCGCCGTCGGGGTCTCGGAGACCTCCCCGTCGGCGCCCGCCCGCAGGCGCTCGCGCACCGCGGCGGACACGTCGAGGTCGTACCGGTCGAGCACCGCCAGCGCGTCCGCGTACGTCGAGCGGTCGGGGACGGTCGGCCCGCTCGCGATCGTGTCGAGCGGGTCGCCGATCACGTCGCTGACCGCCAACGTGGCCGTCGTCGCGGGCGCGATCGTGCGCGCCAACTGCCCGCCCTTCACCGCGGAGCAGTGTTTGCGGACGGCGTTGATCTCGTCGATCGACGCGCCGGAGGCGAGCAGCGCCGACGTGAGCCCGCGGAGGGCGTCGACCGAGAGGGGGTCCGCGGGCGCGGCCAGCAGCGCGCTCCCCCCGCCGGTGATGACGGCGAGCACGAGATCGTCGGGGCCGGCGCGCTCGGCCGCGTCGAGGACTCGCCGGGTGCTCTCGACGCCCCGCTCGCTCGGCAGCGGGTGGTCGCCGGGGAGGCCCTCGATCCCGTTCGCCGACGGCTCGTCGACCGAGTCGCCGTCCGGCTCGTCCGGGGATTGGTCCGTCACGACCAGCCCCTCGTCGATCGGCCGGCCCCCCTCGGCGAGCACGCCCGCGACCGCTTCCGCCGCGCCCGCGGTCGCTTTCCCCGCCCCGAGGAGGGAGACCCGGTCGTACGCGTCGAGGTCGTACTCGCAGACCGCGCCGTCGGTGCCCTCGATCCGGAGGCTCTCGCCCCGGACCGAGACGGCGTCGCGGATCAGCCGCTCCGGGAGCGCGGCCTCGATCCCGGCCGCGAGGCAGTCGAGGGCCGTCTCGTGTGTCGGCGTTCGGGCGAGTCGATCGCGGTCGCGGAACCGCACGCCGGAACCGTCGGTCATAGCGGTGGCTCTCGCCGGAGGAACATATATCCGACGCGGCCGCGCAGCCCGTCCGCCCGGCGCGGGCGGACCGACACGGCGGCGCCGGCAGCGCGACCGCTGGCCGACCGGCGGAGGATTACCGCTCGGTCGTCGCCTCTCGGTGCGCGCTCGCCGCGATCGCGGCGACCCGAAGCGGCTCCGGGCGGCGGAACCCCTCGCGGATCAGTCCGCGGACGGCGGCGGCGGCCTCGTCGGTCTCGATCCCGACCGCGCGGACGAACACGGGTTCGGGAGGGTCGCTCACGGTCGGACCGGATCCGCCGCGCTCCACCCGCGCTCGGGGCGGCAGAGACCGGTACGCGTCGAGCCGCTGCGCGAGCGCCTCGCCGTCGAACGCCTCGCGCAGCGCCGGTTCGAGCCCGGGGCTCTCCTCGTAGCTCACGGCGTACACCGGTCGGTTCACGGCGTCGCGTAGCCGCGACAGGTCGACGACGTTGAACCACGCGGGCGCGATCCCCGCGACGGCGACGTGGCGGACGTCTTCGCGGCCGAGGTCGTCGAAGAGCGCGATCGCGGCGTCGGTCGCGTCGGTCCCGCCGACCGTGCAGGCGTCGAACCCCAGCCCGTCGAGGGTCCCGTCGTCTCTGACGATGGCCCCGGCTAGGCGGCTGGTTCGGTCCCCGTCAGAGAATGCGATACCGAGCGTCCGGCTCGGCGGTGTCACCTGATTACGTCTCCTCGGACTTGATCTCTTGGAGCCGGTCAAGTAGCTCGTCGTTCGACGCGCCGGGCTCGTAATCGACGGAGCCCTCGTGTACCTCTTCAGCGGCTCGGACTCCGTCGTCGTCGTCGAAATCCGCATCCAGGTCCTGGTTCTCCTGTTCGGATTCGTCGTAGCTTCCGAAGCCCATATGTGCGTGTTACTAACACGCCGGGAGGGATAAATCCCCGGGCGTCGGGAGATCCTCCGGCGGGGCCGTCTTCGCGGGTCTGCACGCTTTTACCCGTTCGGCGCCCTTCGTGCTCGTATGGAGCCGATCACCGTCACCGCGGACGCGGAGGAGTTCACCTGCAACGCGTACCTCGTGCCCGGCGAGGCGCCGACGCTCGTGGACGCCGGCACGATGCCGGGCGTCGACGACGTGATCGCCGACGCGCTCGACGACGCCGGGGTCGAGGGGCTCGACCGGGTGGTGTTGACCCACCAACATCGCGACCACGTCGGCGAACTCGACGCGGTGCTCGACCGGTTCGACGCGACGCTCTACGCCAACGCCGCCCACCCGCGGCGCGACGTGGCGATCGTCGACGGCGACGAGATCCTCGTCGGCGACGAACCCTGCGAGGTCGTCGAGACGCCCGGACACGCCGACGACCACGTCGCCCTGGTGGGCGAAGAGCGGCTCTACTCCGGCGACGTGGTCGTCTACAACGACGGCGCGTTCGACGACGGCTCGTTCGGCCGCACCGACATGGCGGGCCAGTCGCGCGAGGCGCTGATCGAGAGCCTCCACACGATTCTCAACGTCCTCCCGGACACCGTTGAGGCGATGTACCCCGGGCACGGCGACGTCTACCGCGCGAGCGACGGTCCCGACACGGTCCGCGAGGTCATCGAGCGCGCGACCGAGCGCGCCGAGCGCCGCGAGCCGAAATACCCCGAGTAGCGGACGAACTACGCCGTTGACATTCGCGACTATTTATAAGTAATTACGCGGTGGCGCGTGCCGGCGAGCGGCCGGAGGCCGCGAGGCGCACGCGCGAGGGAGCCCGCGGCCGCCGCCGGCGGCCGCGGCGAGGCTGGGGAGGTGTGAGGCGCGCGCTGTGCGGTGCGGGATGGGACTCAAAGGGGCAGTCGCGAGGGCGAAGCACGGCGCAGAAAGTACCGCAGCGAGGGAGCGAAAGCGACCGAGCGAGGAACTCAGCAAGCCGCGCGAGTAGCGAGGGCGACCGAAGGGAGCCCTCGGCTGGCGAGCGGCCGGGAGGCCGCGAGCCGTCGCGACTGGGGCTTTGGAGACCTGTACCCGGGAATTATCGACCACGTACAGCCGAGGGACTGGGGCTTTGGGGGCGTTCACCGACGACTCGCCATCGATCTTATATAAATGAGCGGCTGGAGCTTTCGATGCGAACACAGCGCCGTCGACCATTTATAAATAATCGACTGTCACACCCGACTCTCGATCTAGTCCCAGAACGACTGCGTCCGGGCGTACTCGCGCTCCTGCCGGAGCACGTCGCGGTAGAACTCGTCTTCGTCCTCGCGAAGCTTGTTGATTATCCGCGCGGCGTTGTGCGGGCCGACGCCGCGGGCCGCCAACGCGATCACCGCGCGCTTCCCGTGCGTCTGGACGAGGCTCGCGGCGCGGTGGGCGCGCTCGGTGCGCCGCTCCTGCTCCTCGTCCTTCTCGCTCGCCCGGACCGCCGCGACCGTCTCCTCGTCCCACGGGTTCAGCGCGGCGACCCGCGTCGAGCCGCACTCCGGGCACTCCGGCTGGTCGGGGACGCGCCGCACCTTCGTCGTGCGCGTCCAGTCGGCACAGTGGAGGCAAAAGAGGATGACGCGGTCGTTCCGGATGCGCTCGCGGATCGTCTCGATCACGTCGGCGTCGGCGTTCTCGGGGACGAGGAACTCCGTGCCGGACGATCGACCGGCGGTCCCGAGGGGGGTGCGCTCGCGGGCGATCTCGGTCGCGAGCGACCCGTCCTGTACGTCCGCCAGCAGCTCGGCGGTCTCCCCGACCGCGAGGTCGGCGTGAAACACCTCGCGGAGCGCCTCGTCGTAGACGGGCGTCCCCTCCAGCGCCGCGAGCAGGCGGTCGCCGCCGAACCGGCCTCTCCCCTCGCGGTAGCGCTTGACGGAACCGAACTTCGCGGCGACCTGCGCGAGCGTGAACTTGAGCGCGTCGGAGTTCTTCAGGGCGAGTTCGAGGTACGCCTCCAGCCGGTCGGGGTCGGTCGTCTCCAGCACCTCGCGGAAGGTCCCCGGGTCGACGCCGTGCGGCACCTCGAACTCGATCCGGTACGGGTCGACGTCCATCCCGATCGACGAGCCCGCGCGCTGGCCGACGAGCGCCGCGAGCAGGCGCGCGAGCGTCTCGTTCACCTCGTGGCCGAAGGCGGCGTTGACCGCGACGGTGCGCGCGCTCCCCTCGATCACGATTCGGCGGTCCGTGGGGACGGGATGGCCGGCGTCGACGTGGTCGACGACCGGCTTCAGCGCGGTCGCGATCGTCGCCTCGTCGGCGGGGTATCGCGCCGCGAGATCGCCCGCGACCGCCTCGGGCGTCGCCCCCGCCGAGAGCGCCTCGGCGGCCTCGCCGCGGATGCGCCCGACCTCCTCGGCGACGGGCTTCGGGACCGGAATCTCCTGGCCGATCCACGAGGGGACCTCGCCCGCGGGGTCGGCGATGGGCGTCACGTTCACGCGCTCCTCCTCCTCGTCGACCTCGGTGATCCGCCACATCTCGCCGCGCTGGATGAACGTCTCCCCCGGCCCGGCGAAGTTGACGACGAACCGCTCGTCCAAGGTGCCGATCCCCCGCCGCGAGGACATGTCGTACACCTCGTAGGTGGATTCGTCGGGGATCATCGAGAGGTTCGCGTAGAAGTACTGCCACGTGCCGCCCGACTTTTCGAGGGTGTCCGACTCCTCGTCGAGCCACAGCAGCCGGTTGCCGTCGAGTTCGCGGACGACCTCCTGGAACTGCGGCTCCGAGAGGTCGCTGAAGGGGTACGCGCTCGTGACGGTCTGGTACGCCTCGCGGGCGTGCACGTCGCCCTCGTCCATCACGATCCCGACGATCTGGTTGGCGACCGTGTCGAGGCTGCCGTGGTGGATCGCGGTCGGCTCCACGAGCTCGGCGCCGGCGCGCCGCGCGATCGCCAGCGCTTCGAGCGTGTCGTCGCCGCCCTGCGTCACGACCGTCCCCTCGGAGACCAGATCGCGGCGGTGCCCCGCGCGCCCGACGCGCTGGAGCAGGCGGGCGACCTCGCGCGGGCTCCCGTACTGGACCACGTGATCGACGCGCCCCACGTCGATCCCGAGCTCCATCGAGGAGGTGCAGACGAGCCCGTCCAGGTCGCCCGACTTGAACCGGTCTTCCACGTCGATCCGCACGTCCTTCGAGAGCGAGCCGTGGTGGACCTCGATCTCGGTGGGGTCGGCGGCGCCGCCCTCACCGCCGCGTTCGGCCGCCTGCCGCTCCCGCTCCGCGAGCGTCTTGAACCGCGAGCCGAGCGCCTCCGCGGTCTGTCGCGTGTTGACGAAGATCAGCGTCGACTCGTGGGCGGCGACGATCTCCCGGATCGTCCGGACGTGGCTCGCGGTCGTCTCGTCGACCGCCAGTTCGCCGGCGAGCGTCGCGTCGCGGTCCGTGATCGGCGGGTCGAGCACCCGCACGTCCGTCCGGGTCCCGGCCGCGACCTCGACGATCTCGAACGCGCGGTCGCCGGGGCGGTCGGGGTCGCGCGTCCCCGATCCGACGAGGAACCGCCCGACCTCCTCGGGGTCGCCGACCGTCGCGGAGAGTCCCACCCGCTGGAACGGTCCCGCCACGCGCCGGAGGCGTTCGAGCCCGACCGTCAGTTGGGCGCCGCGCTTCGCGGCGGCGAGCTCGTGGACCTCGTCGATCACGACGTGGGCGACGTCTTCGAGCGCGACCCGCATCTTCGAGCCCGTGAGGATCGCCTGGAGGCTCTCCGGGGTCGTGATGAGCACGTCCGGCGGGTCGTCGGCCTGCTTGCTCCGCTCGTACTGGGTGGTGTCGCCGTGGCGCACCGCCACCTCGATGTCGAGCCGGTTGCCCCACCACTCCAGCCGGTCCATCATGTCGCGGTTGAGCGCGCGCAGCGGCGTGATGTACAGCGCGGAGATGCCCTGGCGGGGGGGAGCGCCGGGGGCGTCGCGGGCGTCGACGATCGCGTCGAAGACGGGGAGCATCGCCGTCTCCGTCTTCCCGGTGCCCGTCGGGGCGAGGACGAGGGCGTTCTTCCCGTCGGCGAGCGGCGGGATCGCCTCGCGCTGGGGCTCCGTCGGCGTGGAGAACCCCTGCTCGGAGAGCGCCTCGCGGAGGTCGCCCCCGAGCTGCGCGAACGCGTCCATCCCCGACGGTTCCGCCATTATCTGATCGTCGGACGTTGGTGATTCAAGCGATTAAGGGCGTCGCTGTGCGAGGGTCGTGCGAGCGCTCGGGGCCGGTCCGGCGGCCGCGAGAGGCGCGCTCCCGTTCTGTCTACGAGGGGCGCGTGCCCGTTCAATCCGCGATCGACAGTTCCACGGCGAACACGCTGCCCGTCGGATCGTTGTCCTCGACCCACACGTCGCCGCCGTACTTGTTGACGAGCGTCTTGACGAGGTACAGTCCGACGCCCGTACCGCCGCTCTCGAGACCCTTCTCGCCCTCCTGGAAGATCTGCGCCTTGTGGTCGTCCGGAATGCCGGGACCGTTGTCGGCGATCGACACGCACACGCTCTCGTCCGACACGCGCGTCGACACCGTGATCTCCGCCACGTCCTTGTCGTTGTGGACGACCGCGTTCGTCAGGAGGTTCCGGAACACCGCCTCCAACAGGTCGTCGGCCAGCACCGTCACGTCGGGGATAGAGCCGTCGACCGAGACCGACACACGGTCCTGATCCGCGCGGACCTGTTCGATCTGCCCGGTGAGTTCGTCGCGGAGGCTCATCGGAGTCCGGTCGGTGCCGACCTGCAGCAGCACGTCGGTCACGTCTCTGGCCGTCTCCGTGATCCCCGCCGCCTGTTTCGCCGCCTCGATGACCGTTCGCGCGTACGTTCGGCTCTGGTCGTCGGGGAGCGACCCTTCGAGCAGCTCGGTGTACGACTCCACGACCATCAGCTGGTTCCGAATGTCGTGTCGAACGACCTGGTTCAGCAGTTTGAGGCTGTCCCGCTGATCTTCGAGCGTCCGCTCGTACTGCTTCAGTTCGGTGATGTCGCGGGCGTACCCCAACACGGCGTCTCCGCCGCTCTCCGCGATTTCGTACGGAATCTTCCGCGTTTCAAAGATACGCGTCTCGCCGTCCGCCGTCGTCAGCGTCTCCTCGCCGATCACTCTCGCCTCGCCCGACTCGATCACGTCGAGGTCGTCCTGGCGGAACTCCTCGGAGTCCTCGACGCTGGGGATGATGTCCGCCTCCGATTGCCCTTCGACCTCCGCGGGCGTTTTCCCGTACGCCGCCGCAGTCGCCTCGTTGGCCAGGAGGTACTCGCCCTCGCGGTTCTTCACGAACACGAGGTCCGGGACGAGGTCGATGATCTGCCGGAGCTCTTGGCGGGTCGACTCGAGGGCCAGCTCGTACTCCTTCTGCTCGGTGATGTCTTGGAACAGCCCGAGCGCGCCGGTGACGCGCCCCTCGTCGTCGCGCTGCGGATCGCCGATCGTCCGGACCCACCGGGTCTGACCGGACGCCGTGACGATCCGCAGCTCGATGTCGTACGACTCGCCGTCCTCGGTCAGCCGGTCGAACGCCGTCTCGATGGCCTCCCGATCGTCCGGGTGGTAGAACTCGAACCCCTCCGACAGCTCGACCGACTCGTCCGGGTCCACCCCGTGGATGCGATACACCTCGTCGCTCCACGTGAGCGACTCGCCGACCAGATCGACCTCCCACCAGCCGATCGACGCGCTCTCCTGTGTCCGTTCGATGAGCTGCCGCGTTCGGATCAGCTCCCGCTCGCGCCGCTTCTGATCGTCGATGTCGAGGTGAATCCCGACCGCACGAACCGGCTCCCCGTCGTCGGTGCGCTCGACGACCTTCCCGATGTCGCGGATCCACTTCCACTCGTCCGATCCGGTGCGCATCCGGTGTTCCGCCTCGTAGTACGGCGTCTCGCCCGCGATGTGGGTCGACAGCGCGTCCTCGACCGCCTCGAGGTCGTCGGGATGGACGCGTCGCTCCCACTCATCGAGATGCGGCTCGATCTCGTCGAGCGAGTGCTCGAGCATCCGCGCCCACTGGTCGTTGAACTCGACCTCGTCGGTGGTCATGTCCCAGTCCCAGACGCCGAGCTGCGCGCCTTCGACCGCGAGTTCGAGCCGGTCTTTGAGCTGTTGGAGGGCCCGCTCGCGCTCCTTCTGATCGGTGATGTCCGTCGAGACGCCGCAGACGCCAACGATTTCCCCGTCGTCATCGTACACGGGCGACTTCCGAGTGAGCCGGACGCTTTCTCCTGCGGGCGTCGGGACCGTCTCCTCGATCTCGATCCGCTCTCCGGTCTCGAGGACGTGGAGGTCGTCCGCCCGGGCCTGCTGGGCGACCGCCTCCGGAAAGAGGTCCTTGTCGGTCGTCCCGACGTAGTCCTCACCGGCGTCGAGCAGGTCGCGGCACGCGTGGTTCATCAGGAGGTACCCACCGTCGGCGTCTTTCAGGAACACCGCCGCCGACATCGTCTCCAACACGGTCTGGAACCGGCGGTACGTGCGCTGGTGCTCCCGCTCCTGTTCCTTCTGTGCGGTGACGTCCCGAGCGACCCCGACGATCCGCGTTATCGTCCCGTCCTCGGTGATCGGGGTCAGCTTCGTCTGCCAGTAACTCGGGCCGCCCGGGAACTCGAGGCGCTCGTCGTACTCGATCGTGGCGCCCCGCTCGACACACCGGCGGTAGTTCTCGGCCACGGTCGCGCCCTGTTCGTCGCCGAGGAATTCCCGCGGCGTCCGACCCCGCATCTCGTCCTCGGAGTACCCCGTCTGTTCCTGATACGCGGTGTTGTTCTGTCGGAACGTGAACTCGTATCCGTCGTCTGTCCGCTCGACCTCGACGACGAACACGGCGTCGTCCATCTCGCGAAAAATCGCCTCGTAAACGGAAGCGGCCCCCTCGCCGGCCACGCCGAACGAGTCAACGCCGCCGTTCGTGCGTGAACTCTCCTCCATAATCTCTCTTACCGATCGGTACGTTTAGTCAGATGATAAGAGTGCGGATATCGGCGCTCGAAAGCGGTCCCACAGCGAGCCGGGACCGCTACGTCACCCCGCCCTCTCCCGTCGCGTAGCTCTCGTGGGCACCGCTGTCGAGGATCGCCTCGATCTCGTCGACGACGGCCAGCACGTCTGCGAACGAGGTGTACGGCGCCGCCGGACACACCCGAACCACGTTCGGCGGCCGGAAGTCGACGACCGCCCCGCGGTCGGTGAGCGCCCTGCTCAGCCGCTCGGCGTCCGGGTGTTCCAGGGCGACGTGACCGCCGCGGGCCGCGTGCTCGCGGGGCGTTCCGACCGACACCTCCGGAAGCCGATCGTCGACCAAGGCGATCAGGAAGTCGGTGAGCGCGAGCGACTTGGCGCGCAGGCGCTCGATCCCGGCCTCCCGGAGGAGCTCGACCGACTCCTCGAGCGGCGCCGCGGCGAGCAACGGCGGGGTGCCGATCTGCCACGCGCCGGCCGAGTCGGCGGGCGTGTACGTCATGTTCATCTCGAACTGCGTCGCCTTCTCGTGGCCCCACCAGCCCGTCAGGGCGGGCGTGAGTCCGTGGTGCCGGTCGGCGACGAACAGCGCGCCGATCGACCCCGGCCCGGCGTTGAGATACTTGTAGGTACACCACACCGCGAAGTCGACGCCGGCGTCCCCGAACGCGTGGGGGACCGCCCCCGCGGAGTGAGCCGCGTCAAACCCCGCGAAGGCGCCCGCCGCGTGGGCGGCCTCGGCGATTCTCTCCACGTCGAACAGCTGCCCGGAGCGGTACAGCGCGGTCGGCATGAAGACGATCCCCACGTCGTCGTGCGCCGCCATCGCGGCCTCGACGTCTCGGGGATCGATCGTCCGGCCGTCGCGGCTCTCGACGACCCGGAGCTTCTCGTCCGGGTCGATCCCGCGCTGACGCAACTGCGCCCGTATCGCGTAGTGGTCGGAGGGGAAGTCGAGCTCGTTGACGAGGACGGCGGGGTCGCCGCCCGGCGCCCACGTCCCGTCCGCCGCCGCGACCCCCTCGCGTTCGGGCCCGTTCCCCGCGAGCAGCTCGTCGAGGAAGGTGCCGATCAGGGTGTGGATGTTGACGGTGATCGAGTTGCCGACGACGACCTCGCTCGGGTCGGCGCCGACGAGGGGCGCGAGCGCGTCGCCGAGCCGCTCGCCCACCTCGAACCACGGCGGGTCGGCGTCGGTCCACCCCGAGATGAGCCGCTCGCGCCACTCGTCGACGACGCGGTCGAGGCTGGCGATGGCGGCGTCGCTCGCGGGGCCGAGCGAGTTGCCGTCCATATACAAGCCGTCGTCCGGCACGTGATACCGATCCGCGAACGCGGAGAGCGGGTCGTCGGCGTCGAGGCGCGCGGCGAGGACGGCGGGATCGGAATCGGCCGCGCCGCCGGCCAGCCCGTCGCCGTCGAGCGCGTCGCGGGCGGGGGCATAGGGGTCGTCCATACGCATTCGGGCGTCGCCGCCGACTAATCGCTTCCGGGGCGTCGCCGCCGACTGATCGCTCCCGGGGGCGCCGTCGCCGTTTCAAAAGGGGCCTCGAACCGCTACTCGACGATGTCGATCGCGGGGCGGCCCGGCTCCGCCTTCCGAACCACCGCGTCGTCGGCGTCGGCGGCGCGCTCGACCCGGACCGGCGCGTCGAACTCCCGCTCGATCAGCCACGAGGCGGCGCGCAGCGCCTCGTACTCGTCGTCCCCCGACAGCGTCTCCTGGAGCGCCTCGCGGTTCGCCTGCAGGTCCTGCCCGTACGAGGCCGCGTCGTCGCCCCGGTCCCGGATGTGGCTCTCCGCCATCAGCTCCGAGATGAGGTTATCGGCGTCGCTGTCGATCGCGATCGCCAGCGCGTCGTACTTCCAGTCGGGCGCGACGACCACGTCGATCCGCTCGGGGTCCTCGATGCCGGCGACCTCGACGATGTCGCGCACGTCCTCGCGGGTGTTCTCGACCAGCCGGCGGCGGCGCTCGACCGTCTCTCGGTCGACCGTCGCGGTCGGCCAGTCGGCCTCGACGACGAACCCGTCGCGGTCCAGCGTCTCCCACAGCTCCTCGGCGAGGTGCGGGACGACCGGCGCGAGCAGGCGAACGGCGACGTCGATCCCGCGCTCGTACGTCTCCGGGTGCGGGTCGGTGTGGCCCCGGTAGCTCCGGAGCGTCCCCACGAGGTCCTGCGCCTCGCGGAGCGCGACGTTGAAGGTGAGGTCGTCGTACTCCCCGCCCGCGATGGCGACCGCGGCGTCGATCTCGTCGTCGACGTAGTCGTCGATCGTGTCGCGGTCGGCGCCGGCGGGGGCGGTCTCCGCCTCCCCGGCCGCGTACCCCTCGACCAGGTCGGTCAGGCGGGCCAGGAAGCGGTGCGTCGATTTGACGCCCTCCTCGGACCAGTCGAAGTCGCGCTCCGGCTGGGCGGCCTGCATCATGAACAGCCGGGCCGTGTCGGCGCCGTACTCGTCGACGATGCGCTGGGGCGAGACGACGTTCCCCTTCGATTTGGACATCTTCTCGCCCTCCAGCTGGACCATCCCCTGCGCCAGCAGGTTGGTGAACGGCTCGCGGTGTTCGAGCCCCTCCTCGTCGGCCAACACCTTGGTGACGAACCGCGAGTACAGCAGGTGCATCACGGCGTGCTCGATGCCGCCGACGTACTGGTCGACCGGCATCCAGTCGTTCGCGCGGTCCAGGTCGAACGGGAGCGCCTCGTCCCCGGGCGAGACGTATCGCAGGAAGTACCACGAGGAGTCGACGAACGTGTCCATCGTGTCCGTCTCGCGGGTGGCCGGGCCGCCGCACTCCGGACAGGTCGTCTCCTTCCACTCCTCGGCGGCGTCGAGCGGGTTCCCGGTCGTGTTGATGAACTCCGGCAGCTCGACCGGCAGGTCCGACTCGGGCACCAACACCGAGCCGCAGTCGTCGCAGTGGACGACCGGAATCGGGGTCCCCCAGTAGCGCTGCCGGGAGATCCCCCAGTCGCGCAGGCGGTACTGGGTGGTCGCCTCGGCGCTCTCGATGTCCTCGGTGAGCCGATCGCGGGCCGTCTCGCTGTCGAGGCCGCTGTACTGGCCGGAGTTGATCACGACGCCGTCGTCCGTGAACGCCGCCTCGCTCACGTCCGGCGCGTCCGGCACCGACTCGCCGTCCCACTCGCCGGGCTCCGGAGCGATCACCGGCTCGATGTCGACGCCCATCTTCTCGGCGAACGCGTGGTCGCGCTCGTCGTGGCCGGGCACCGCCATCAGCGCGCCGGTCCCCACGTCCGAGAGGACGAAGTCGGCGACGAAGACGGGGATCTCCTCGCCCGTTGCGGGGTTGGTGGCCGTGAGGTCCGTTTCGACGCCGTTCGGCTCGTCGCCCTCGGGGTCGGCGTCCTCCTCGACGAAGCGGCGCACGTCCTCGTCCGACCGGGCCAGCTCCTCGCTGATCGGGTGGTCGGGCGCGAGCGCGAAGAACGTCGCGCCGTGGATCGTGTCGACGCGGGTGGTGAACGCCTCGACGGGCCCGTGGCCGTCGACGTGGAACTCCAGGGTCGTCCCGTGCTGGCGACCGATCCAGTTGCGCTGCATCTGGCGCACGGAGTCCGGCCATCCCTCCAGACCGTCGATCGCGTCGAGCAGCTCGTCGGCGTACTCGGTGATCTCTAAGAACCACTGGTCCAGATCGCGGGTCTCGACGGGGGTGTCACAGCGCCAACACAGCTCGTCGTCGCCCTCGACCTGCTCGTCCGCGAGGACGGTCTCGCAGGAGGGACACCAGTTCACTTCGGCGTCGCGGCGCTCGACGAGCCCCGCCTCGTGGAACCGGCGGAACAGCCACTGGTTCCACTGGTAGTACTCGGGGGTGCAGGTGGTGACCTCGCGGTCCCAGTCGTAGCCGAACCCCATCGACTGCATCTGTCCTCGCATCGTGTCGATGCAGTCGAACGTCCAGTCGCGGGGGTTGGTGTCGCGCTCCTTGGCGGCGTTCTCGGCGGGGAGCCCGAACGCGTCCCACCCCATCGGGTGGAGCACGTCGTCGCCGCGCATCCGGCGATACCGGGCGTACGCGTCCGTGATGGTGTAGTTGCGGACGTGGCCCATGTGGAGCTTCCCGGACGGGTACGGGTACATCCCCAGCACGTAGGTGGGATCGTCCACCTCGTCCGGCGTGCGATACACGGAGGCGTCGTCCCACGCCTCCTGCCACCGTTTCTCGACCGCAGTGTGGTCGTAACCCTCCTGAGACATCTGCTTATATACTCGTGGAGGGGTCGGCGTCGTATAGCTTTCCATCCAGTGGTGCGGCGTGGCACACCGCCCCGTGGGCGGCGGTCCCGACCGCGAAACGGACCCCTCAGAGCTCCCCGGCGTTTCGCGCCTGCTCGACCCGCCGCGTCGCCTGCTCGACCCGCTTCCCGGTCGCGTTCGCGAGGCCGGGCGGGAGCCCCTCCCGCGCCGCCGCGAGCCGCTCCTCGATCCGCGCGATCCGATCGAGCACGTTCGCCAGCTGGCGCTCCGTCCCCTCACCGTCCCCCGCGCGGGCGCGCTCCTCAGCCCGCTCCGCGGCGTCGACCGCGGCCGCGAGCGCGCGTTCCAGGCCGTTGACCGCGTTCGACGGGCCG
The DNA here is from genome assembly GCF_052439115.2 of Halorubrum sp. FL23. Classification (NCBI taxonomy): domain Archaea; kingdom Methanobacteriati; phylum Methanobacteriota; class Halobacteria; order Halobacteriales; family Haloferacaceae; genus Halorubrum; species Halorubrum sp. FL23. Next base: position 18,652 of record NZ_JBQVRO020000003.1, on the reverse strand, counting down.
CCGGAACTCCCGCCCTCATCGCCGTCGGTGTCGTCGCCGCTGTCAGCCGCCGCGGCCGCCACCGCCGCCCGCGTCTCCTCGGCCACGTCTGCGACGTAGCCGGCGAGCGGTGCCGCCCCGGTCTCCGGACGCTCGATTCGGATCGGCTCCTCTCCGCCGCCGTCGGAGCCCGGCGGATCCGGGTTGATCCGATACGCGCCGACCTCGTCGTCGGCGTCGCGTACCTCGGCCGTGTACGCGCCGCCCGCGTGGACGTACACGGCGTCGCTCCCGTCGATCGCCGAGTCGTAGAGCCGCCCGGCGAAGTCGTCCTCGACCGCGGACCGGGTCACGTCGACGTCGCTGTCGGCGTCCGACAGCTCGAGCTTCCGCGCGTTCTCGCGGGCGGTCAGGGGGATCTCGCCGTCGACGCCGGCGACCGTCACGGGCTCGTCCGCAGCGACCGTCAGCTTCTCGCTGTGGGGCGCCTGCCCGGCGCCGTTGACGGTGAACCGGTGGTCGCCCTCGGGGACCCCGTTGGCGACCGCGACCCCGCCGGCGAACGTCGGGACCGCTTCGGAGTCGCTTTCGATCAGGACGAACGACTCGGTGACCGCGTCCGTCGTTGTCAGCCCCTCGCCGTCGGGGGCCTCGTCGCTCTCGGTCGTCCGCGTGACGCGGGCCACGACCGCGTCGATCTCCTCGCTCACCGCGTCGCCGAACGACTCCTCGGCGGCGACGGCGTCGTATCGGTCGGCGAGCTCCGACCGGTGATTGCCGGCGGTCACGTCGACCGCGGGGTTCTCGTAGCGGGGCTGGTCCCACGGGACGCCCGTGGTGGTGATGTGGCCGGCGACGGCGTCCTCGACGGCCTCCGGCACGGCGAACTCGAAGCTCAGCTGCGGCCCGGTGAACGCCGAGATCCCCTCCAGCTCGGCCGTCTCGACGAGGTCGTACGTGATCACCTCCCCGGCGGTCTCGTCCGCGACCGCGTCCTCCCTGTCGGCGTGGCGGAAGGCGATCCCCGTCTCCCGGAGCGGGAGGTCCGTCGGGGGCGACTCCAGCGCGTCGAGCGACCGGACCGTGAGCGCGTCGTCGACCAGCGACTCCGCGGTGACCGACGGGAGATCGGGGTGGTCGTAGATCGGCGCGCCCTCGTACTCGGGGACGACGAACGGGAGGCGCATCCCCTCGTCGCGGGGGAGGCCGTACGCGAGCGGGATCCCCAGCAGGTCCTCGACGGTATCGATCGTCGTGTTGGTGATGTCCGCGAGCAGCCCCTCCTCGCCGACGCGCTGGAACCGGTCGGGGATCTCGTTGACCGAGAGGGTGCTGGAGTGCGACCCGAGCTCGGAGAGGATCCGCGGGACCGCGTCGGGATCCGGGTCGAGGAACTCGTTGTTCGGCACGCTGCGGGAGTGGGAACTGGCGACGTACAGCTGCGGGTCGCCCGTGTCGAGGTCGACGAAGACGTGGAGCACCTCCCAGTCGTGCCAGTGGAAGTTGGCGGTGAACTGGTCGAACGCGGAGTAGAGCCAGAACTGGACGACCGCGAGCGGCGACTCCTCGTACCGGACCCCGTTGTAGAAGACGGTCGGATTCGGCGGCTCGCCCGCCTCGTCGTACTGCTCGTGGTAGCCGTCGAACGCGTCGAACCCGTCGACGACGGTCTCGCCGTCCTCCTCGGTCGCGTACGGTCGGGGGTCGGTCGGGAACCACGGCTCGGCGGTGTCGAAGTACAGCGTCGGGGCGAACCGGACCGCGAGCTCTTCGACCGTCTCCGGATCGAGCCCGCCCGTCTCGGCGTCGTCCGGCGACGAGCCGGAGTCGGAACCGGCTTCGGAGTCGGAGCCAGCGGGATCGGAACCGGAGTTGGAGCCGCATCCCGCGACCGCGACGCTCCCGGTCCCGGCGAGCGCGCCGAGGACGGTCCGACGGCCGACGCCCGATTCGGGCCGATCGCTGCCGGCGGTGCGGTCGCTCACGGGCGGGCCTCGCTGCGGTCCGCGGGCGAGGCGCCGGTCCGAGACCACGGCTTCGGGTGCATTTCTCTAACTCACGACCACAGCGGCGAATAAGTCTTCTGACGGTGGAGCGGCGGTGTGTCGGCGAGCGGGCCCGTCTCCGGCGAGCGGGCCCGGAGACGGGAGAAGGTATTTGCGCCCGGGCGCGCGACTCCCCGCATGGACGGGACGAAGGCCCTCTACTACGGTGCGGTCGCGATCGCGATCCTGATCGGCGTCAGCGTCGTCGTCTCCGTGGTCTCGGCGATTTTGAGCCTCGTGTGGGCGATCGTCTCCGGGATCGTCTCGCTCGCGGTGCTCGCCGGCGTCGTCTACCTCCTCTACAAAACCGGCGCGTGGCTGTTCGGCGGCGACGCCGCGAGCGACTCGCCGGGCGACTCGCTCGGGCGGTCGCGGTCGTCGTCCACTCCGGCGTCGGCCGGCGACGGTTCGGAGAGCCGGCGGGACCGGCTCCGCAGACAGTACGTCGAGGGGCAGATCGGCGAGGCGGAGTTCGAGCGTCGGATCGCGAGCGAGCTGGAGACCGAGGGGCTCGACGACATCGACAGGGAGCTCGCCGATATCGATCGGGAGCTCGAACGGGAGCGGTAGCGGTAGCGAGGCCGGTCGGATTTAAAAGCGATCCCGCAGCTCCTCGCGCAGGTCGTCGATGTCGAGGTCCTTCATGGCGAACAACACCAGCAGGTGGTAGACGAGGTCGGCGCTCTCGTAGGTGAGCTCGTCGAGGTCGTCGTCCTTCGCCGCGAGGATCGCCTCCGTGGACTCCTCACCGATCTTCTCTAACACCGCGTTCTCCCCCTTCTCGTGGGTGAACAGCGAGGCGGTGTACGACCCCTCGGGGAGCTCCGCCTTCCGCGACTCGATGGTGGCGAACAGCTCGTCGAGGACGGCCTCGGCGGGGGGCTCCGGGCCCTCTCCGTCCGTGGCGGCCGTCGCGTCGCCGTCCGCACCGCCTGTCCCGTCCGCGTCCGGATCGCTCACGCGACCACCTCGCGGTCGGGGAAGAAGGCGAGGTCGTGGATCCGCGAGTCGTCGGTGAGCTCCGGGTGGAACGCGGTGGCGACGACGGGACCGTCGCGGACCGCGACCGGCCGCCCGTCGACGGTCGCGAGCGTCTCGACGCCGTCGCCGGCGTCGTCGATGAGCGGCGCGCGGATGAACACGGCGTGGAACGGCTCGTCGAGCCCGTTCACCGGGACCTTCGCCTCGAAGGAGTCCTTCTGTCTGCCGAACGCGTTCCGGTCGACGGAGACGTCGACGAGCCCGAGCGCGTCGACGCGGTCGTCCTTCGCGTCCCGCGAGCAGACGATGAGCCCCGCGCAGGTGGCTAACACGGGCTTTCCGCTCGCGACGTGCTCGCGGATCTCCTCGTCGATCCCCTCTCGGCCGATCAGCCGCGAGATGGTCGTCGACTCCCCGCCGGGCATGAGGAGCACGTCGCAGTCGGGAACGACCCCCGACTCCCGGACCTCGACCACGTCCGCCGACTCGCCGTGGGCGGCCGCGGCGGCCTCGACGGCGGCGGCGTGTTCGGCCACATCCCCCTGGACGGCGATGACGCCTGCTTGCATGAGAACCGGTCGGTGGGGAACGGGCAAAAAGGGCGCGCTACGGAGCCGACACACCGGAGCGCTGACGGGGAAGAACGGAAGCGGCGACTCGGAACGGGGCCTACGCGACGGTCAGCGAGAGGATCTGTACGAACACGCCGAAGAGGACACAGAACGCGAGGACGGTTTTCGGGTCGATCGTGATCGCGTCCCGGCCCTGGTTGTCGAAGTAGCGGACGAGGCCCGCACTGGACATCAGCCCGCCCGAGTTGGAACCACTGCTCATGGCTATCGGTGCGTCTCGCGGCGTTCTAAACGTTTCGTTCGGCGCTCGGCGCGGCGCCCGCCTCGGAGCGTCGTGTCGGGGCTGTCGCGGTTCGACGCCCGAGCGTGCACAAGTGGGAAACCCTTATGCGCCGCCCGGCGGTAGAATGCGCCGGATAATGACTGTTCGACTGCTGGATTTTCACGCTGACTGGTGCGGCCCGTGTAAGACGCAGGACCCGATTCTGGAGGAGATCCAGGAGGACCTCGGCGACGCCTTCGAGCTCCAGAAGGTGAACGTCGACGAGGAGCAGGACGTCGCCAACCAGTACCAGGTGCGCTCGCTGCCGACCCTCATCGTCGAGAACGACGAGGGCGTCGTCGACCGGTTCGTCGGCGTCACCCAGCGCGAGGACATCGAGGCCGCGCTCTCCGAGGCGGGCGCGTAACGGCGGGATCTCCGACCCTCGGTCCCGCGAAACCGCGGGAGCACTGACCAACGGACCAACTGACGCACGGGCACACGGCGGGCGCTCCACCCGTCCTCAGACCCCCGATCCGACCCGCCGCGTCTCGCAACCTTTTACAGCGTCGGCCCGACAGTAGGTGTATGGCCAGTTTCGACGCCGCGGAACGCCGCAACCTCGACCGACACATCTGCATGCGCTGTAACGCCCGCAACTCCCCGGACGCGAACCGCTGCCGCAAGTGCGGCTACACGAAGCTCCGTCCGAAAGCGAAGGAACGCCGCGCGGCGTAGATCGGTCGTCGATCGCCCCTCGTTTCTCCTGCAGATCGCCCCGTCAGAGCGACCGGTGCAGTCCGACTGGCGCCCTGCGAACTCGACGAGCCGCCGTCCTACGCCAGCGCCGTGACCGCGAGGAGCATCCCTCCGGCCGCGGCGGGCGGGATGGTGAGGTTGTCGTCGACGGCGACGCCGCGGATGATCGGCGGGAGCCCGTCGGCGACCGCGGCGGGGACCGCGCCGGCGAGCGCGACCGCGACGCCGACGCCGACGCCGAACGCCGACACGGTAAAGAGAAGCGCCAACGCGAAGCTGACCAGAAACATCGCGATCCACGCGGCGGGGCGTTTCGACTCGGTCGCGTCGTTGTCCCCGAGCGCGCCGCTGACGGGGTCGCCGAGCGACACCATCCAGATCGCCGGCACCGCGAGCGTCGGCGTCATGCCGGGGACGCCGAGCGCGGGGACCGCGGCGACCGCCACCGCCGTGGTACTGACCTGGTACAGCGCGTAGCCGGCGACGCTGTCCGACTCGTACTCCCGCGTGAGGTGCCGGTAGACGGCGTGATCGAGCCCGACGACGAGCCGGAGGAACTCCAGTAGGCCGACGACGGCGACGCCGAGACTGAGGATCGCGGCCGTCTCGGTCCACGTCAGCCACCCGAGCAGGTACGGAACCGGGAACAGCGTGCCGCTCGCGTGGACCAGCCGCCGCTCGAACTCCACTTCGGCCCGCCACTCCGCCGCCGGAAGGGGCACGAGTTAGTTGGTTTCGACGTCGGTCGCCACTGTCTCGTAGCGGTCCACCAGCGCGTCGAACTCGCCGCCGGCGCGGAGCGCGGCCAGTTCCTCGGCCAGCTCCTCGGCCGGAACCCGGACCTGCGCCGCGGAGTCGCGCTCGCGAACGGTCACGGTCTCGGGGCCGTCGCCCTCGATCCCGTCGCGGTCGATCGTGACACAGAACGGGGTGCCGATCTCGTCCTGCCGGCGGTAGCGACGCCCGATCGAGCCGGAGTCGTCGTACGCGACCGCCAGCCCCGCCTCGCGGAGGTCGGTGGCGACGCGGTCGGCCAACTCGGTGAGCCGGTCGTCGTTCGTTACCAGCGGGAACACCGCGGCGTCTTGGGGCGCCACCTCGGGCTCCAAGGAGAGGTACGTGCGCTCCTCGCCGTCGACCTCGTCCTCGCTGTAGGCGTGCGCCAGCAGCGTCTGAACCGTTCGCCCCACGCCGAAGGAGGGCTCGACGACGTGCGGCGTGAGATGCTCGCCGTTCTCGGTCACGGTCTCGACCGAGAAGTTGGCCACGTCGGCGTCGACCTCGTGGGTCTCGCCGGCCGCCTCGACCGACACCGTCTCGCCGTCGAACGCGTCGGGGTCGCGCTCAGCGAGGGTCTCGAGCGCCTCGGCGACCGCGGCGGCGTCCCCGCCGAACTCGGGGCCGAGCACGGACATGTCGGGGTCCACGGTCGCGCGCTCGACCGTCTTCGGCTCGTCGTAGCGCTTGAACACGGTGAACGCGTCGTCGCCGTGCGCGTCGTGTTTCGAGAGGTCGTAGTCGGCGCGGTAGGAGAAGCCCGCGATCTCGATCCAGTCGCCGTCGACCTCGCTCTCCGCGTCCCAGCAGTCGGACGCGTAGTGGGCGCGCTCGCCCGCGAGGTGCTGGCGGAAGCGGAAGCGGTCGAGGTCGACGCCGATCCGGTCGTACCACCGCTTCGCGACGCCGAGGTAGTAGCCGACCCACGGGGAGCCGATGGTCCCCTCGTCGACCGCCTCGCCGACCGTGGTCTCGACGTACTCCCCGTCCTCGGCCTGCTGTTCCGTCGCGGGGTACAGGCGGACCGACACGTCGCGGACGCGGTCCAGCGGGGGCTCGTCCTCCTCGGGGTCGATGAACTGCTCCAGTTCGGCCTGCGTGAACTCGCGCAGCCGGAGGAGCCCGCCGCGCGGCGAGATCTCGTTGCGGTAGGCGGGGCCGATCTGGGTGATGCCGAACGGGAGGTTCCCGCGGGCGTACTCCTTCAGCCGCGGGAACTCCACGAAGATGCCCTGCGCCGTCTCGGGTCGCAGATAGCCGGGCTGTGCGTCGCCGGGACCGATGTCGGTCGCGAACATGAGGTTGAAATCCTCGACCGTCACGCCCGCGAGGGCGGTGCCACAGGACGGACAGGCGATGTCGTTGTCGGCGATGAGCTCCTCGACCTCCGAGCCGGGGAGCGCCTCGGCGTCCTCGATCTCCGTGACGGCCTCGACGAGGTGGTCGGCGCGGTGCGACTCGCCGCACTCCGGGCACTCGACGAGCATGTCGTCGAACGTGTCGAGGTGACCGGACGCCTCGAAGACGGGCTCCGGCATGATCGTCGGCGCCTCGATCTCGCGGTTCCCCTCCCGGATGGTGAACCGGTCGCGCCACGCGTCCTCGACGTTCTTCTTCAGCGCCGCGCCCTGCGGACCGAAGGTGTAGAAGCCGGCGGTGCCGCCGTACGCGCCGTTCGAGCCGAAGAAGAACCCGCGCCGCTTCGCCAGCTCGACGATCGCCTCGGACGCCATCTACAACCCCTCCAGCAGGTCGACATCGCGCACGATACCGTCGAGGTCGGTGCCGTTGACCAGCGGCACCTGCTCGATGTCGTTGCTGATGAGCTCCTGTGCCACCTCCTTCGCGGTCCGGGTCCCGCTGACCGTCACGAGGTCATCGGTCATGAAGTGGCGGACCGCGCCGACGGGGAGCTCCACGTTGCGGGTCGGGAGGTAGCGGGCGCCGGTCGCCTTGATCCCCTCCCACGACCACTCGGAGTCCTGCTCGGCGATGGAGTCGCCCGTGCTGGCCTCCCCTTCCACGACGCGGGCGACCTCCAGCACGTCGACCTCGGTGAGCATGCCCGCGAGCTCGGCGTCGTCGTCGAGCACCACGGCGTACGGGACGTTCGCCAGCCCGATCTCCCGCTCCGCGACCGGCAGCGGGGTCTCCGTGTACGTCGCGTTGACCGCGGGGGTCGCGAGCCCGCCGACCTCCGTCTCGCCGTCGATCTCGCCGCGGGCGATGGCCCGAACCACGTCGGTGACCGTGATGATGCCGACGAGCCGGTCGCCGTCGACGACCGGGAGCCGGCGCGACTCCTCGGCGGCCATCGTGGCGGCGGCGTCGCCGATCGCGTCGTCGGCGCTCACCGTCGGAACCTCTCGCATCAGCAGCGCGAGCTGGTCTTCGTCCGGCTGCTCGATCAGGTCGTCGCGGGAGACGAGCCCGCGGTACACCTCGTCGCCGTCGACGTCTTTCACGACCGGCACCGACGAGAAGCCGTGCTCCTGGATGTACTCCAACACGTCGTTCCGGCTCCCCGGGATCTCGACGACGACGAGATCCGACCGCGGCGTCATGGCGTCTGATACGTTCATGCACCGTCTTTCAGCGTGGCACCTCTTGTATACTGCGAAGGTGGTTCGACAGCGGTCGGCGGCCGATGGCCGGCTCTCGCCGCCGTTCGTCGAGCGCGGAGCGCGCGCCGGGAGAGCCCCTCGAAACGCCGGCCCGGCCCGTCCGGCCCGCGACGGGGCGCGTGACAGCGAGCCAATCGCTCCGTCAGATCGACACCGTACTCCGACAATTTCCCCGTGATCGACGGCTGACACGGGCTTCCGTCCCCGATTATCGCCTCAGATCTCGAATCCGCCGACTGCGGACGCTCCCGGTCCGGAACGCTTATAGGTACTGTGAACAATTCACAATCATGTCACGGAGTTCCACTCCATGGGACGACCCGGACCCAGATCACCGCCGGACGGCGTTACCGACGGATCCGGCCCTCGACGCCGACGACTCGCCGGACGTGATGGCGTCGATCGACTCGTCAGCGTCACGACCGGAGCTCGTGATCGCGGACGTCTCTCGGGAGAACGCGTGGGTCTCGGTCGACGAGACCGACGCCACCGTCCTCGAAGAGTGGTGTTAACTCCGCCGTAGGCGCTGTCGGCGCCCCCGCTTCTCCGCCAGTACGGCTACTCCGAATCGGTCTCGTCAGCGGCCGCCGCGGAGCGAACGTCCGCACCGACCTCCCACGCTCGGACGAGCGACGCGAGCGTCCGGCACGTCGGCGCCGACACGCCGAACCGGTCCGCGCGCTCGATCGCGGCGCCGTAGATCGCGTCGACCTCGGTCCGCCGACCCGCCGCCACGTCCTCGCACATCGACGACCGGTTGGCGGCGGTGTCGGCGGCGACGCGCTCGACGGCGGCGACCGCCTCCGCCTCGCCGAGCGCGACCTCGTCGGCCCGCGCGACTCGCGCGACCTCCCGGGCCGCCTCGCGGGCCGCCTCGCCACCCGGGCCGTCGAGCGTCGCGCCGTTCGAGATCCGCGCCAGCGCCGAGGGGCCGTTGATGCCCGCGTTGACCGCGAGCTTCTCGTACCGGCGACGGGGCATGTCCGTCGCCACGACCGTCTCGATCCCGGCCTCGTCGAACGCGTTCCCGACGCGCTCGGCGAGCGGGTCGCCGCCCCCCGAAAGCGGCCCGACGACGACCTCGCCGACGCCGGTGCAGGTGACGCGGCCGGGCTCGACGAACCGGGCGCCGTAGCTCGCCGTTCCCGCGAGCACGGTGGGGTCGAGCGCCGCGACCAGCCGCTCCTCCGTGAAGCCGTTCTGGAGCGAACAGACCGCGTCGTACTCGCCGGTCGCGAGCGCTCGCGCGGCCGCGTCCGTGTCGTACGCCTTCGTCGTCACCACCGCGAGATCGGCCGACCGATGCGCCCCGTCGGTGAGCGCGCGAGGGCGCACGCGGGCGTCGACCGCGCCGTCGATCCGAAGCCCGTCCTCGCGGATCCGCCGCATGTGCGGGTCGCGCCCGACGAGCGTGACCTCGTGCGTCCGCGCCAGCAACCCCCCGACGAGGCTTCCGATCGCGCCGGCGCCGTAGACGAGGACCTCCATACGCCCTCCAACGGCGCGAGAGTGAAAAGAGATGGCGGTGGTGAGGCCCCGCGGACCCCGCGGACGCCGGAGTCAGCCCTTCAACCCGCTCCCGGTCAGCGGGACGACCACGTCGTCGTCGGGCGAGAGAGCGCCGCGCCCGCGGAGTTCGCGGAGCGCCGCCGGCGCCACGGCGCAGGTCGGCTCGGTGTAAAACCCCGCCGCGTGGAGCCGTTCGAGCTCGCGCTCCGCCGCCGTCTGCGTGACCGCGAGCGCGTCGCCGTCGGTGTCGGCGACGGCGTCGAGGATCTCCCGTTTCCGGACCGGCTCGGCGATCTGGATCCCGTCGGCGGCCGCGTTGACCTTCCCCTCGGGGTCGGCAGCGTCGGCGCCGTGGAGCGCGCGGACGATCGGCGCGGCGCCCGCCGCCTGGGCGCCGAACAGTCGCGGGACCTCGTCGATCCAGCCCGCGCGCTCCAGCCGTCGGAACCCGCGGTAGGCCCCGAGAAACAGGGTGCCGTGGCCGAGCGGGGTCACGACCGCGTCGGGGGCCTCCCAGCCGCGCTGGGCGGCGATCTCGTAGGCGACGGTGGCGGTCCCCTCGAAGAACGCCGGGTTCCACGCGTGGCTGGCGTACCAGGCGGCGTCGGCGGCCCCGCCGTTTCGTCTTCCCTCGTCACCCTCGCCGAGCGCCGCCACGCACGCCGCGGTCACGTCCGCGCGGGAGCCCTCGATCTGGACCGGTTCGGCGCCGGCCCGGCGGATCGCGCGGAGCTTCGACTCCTTGACGTCGGCCGGGACGTACACCGCGGCGTCGATCCCGGCGCGCGCCGCGTACGTCGCGATCGCGGCGCCGGCGTTGCCGGAGGAGTCCTCGACGACGCGCTCGACGCCCAGCTCGCGGGCTCGCGTGAGCGTCGTCGTCGCGCCGCGGTCCTTGAACGAGCCGGTGGGAAAGACGTACTCCAACTTGAACGCGGCGTCCCAACCGCCCGCGCTGGGGTCGTCGCCGCTTCTCTCCGCGTCGACCAGCGGCGTCATCCCCTCCCCGAGCGTCACGCGGTCGGCCGGATCGTCGCCGACGGCGAGGAACGCGTCGAACGCCCAGAGGCCGCTTCGGGCGCCTATCGCGTCGCGCCCGCTTCCGCCCGGACCCGGCATGGCCTCGTCCGGGCCCGGAGGCGGTCCCTCCGGAGCCGGCGGGTCGGCGAACTCCAGCGGAGCGCCGCACTCGCAGCGCCACCGGTCGCTCACGGTCGCGCCGCACTCCGGACAGGCGAGGTCGCGAGCCGGGGGTCGGCCGTCGGGCATCAGTACCGGTCGACGTTGGTGCCGACCGAGCAGACGTACTCGCCGGCGGCGACCTGCGGCAGGCGTCGGGTGCGCCAGAAGACGCCGTCGTCGTCGGCGGTCACTCGCCCTTTCAGCTCGCCGAACACGTCGGTCACCTCGTACAGCAGGTCCCCGGTGGAGACGCGATCGCCGAGCTCGCACTCGAACTGGACCAACCCGCCCGCGGGGGACCCGTACTGGTCGAACCCGCGCGCTCTCGTCTGTCGTTCGATCTCGACGTCGCCGTCGAGGAAGCCGTAGTGGCGGAGCACGTTGAACACCCCCTCGACGCCGTACTGGATCGACTCCTCGTCCCAGCCGACGGCGCCGCCGAGCTCGGGATCGATGGTCGGGATGCCGTGTTCCGGGCCGACCCGCGCGAGCTGCCCGTCCGGCCCCTTGATGTCGAGGACGTGGCCGCAGCCGAAGACCTTCGCCAGCTCCAAACAGTCCCCGTGGAGGTGGTGGCGGATTCCGCAACGCACCCGCGTCTCGTTTATCATCCGGCTGGTGGACCCCTGGTGGAGGTCGAGGATGAGGTCCGCCCGCTTCGCGGCTTGGAACGTCGCGTGGGCGATGCGCTCGCTCGTCGTCCCGTCCTCGTCGCCGGGGTACCCGCGGTTCATCTTCCGGTCGTCGATCGGGTTCCGATGCTCAGCGACCTGGAACGCGAAGTAGTTGACGACGCCGACGACGAGAACGCTCCCCGACAGCTCAGCCGGGTCGATCCGGGGGACGACCCGGTTGACGACGCCGAGCCCGTTGAGCTCGTCGCCGTCGCTGACCGCCTGCAGGTACAGCGTCTCCCCGTCCTCGGCGCCGTTGATAACGGCCACCGGCAGCCGGACGGGACTGCCGTCCCGTGTCTCACCGACTTCGAGACGGCCCGTGTCCGTCTCCCCCGGCGAGGCGCGGGCCGTTCCAAGCGTGATCATTACGCGAACGTGGGTGGGCGGCCCCTTTATCCGTTCGGTCCGCGGCGATCCACCGACACAAGCTTTATCGCCGCATCGCACGAGATGCCGGTAACGACGGACCCGACGACCCCGGTACGGCGGCCTGCCGCCGACTGAACGCGGTTTCCCCATGAGCATCGACATCGACCCACTGTCCGACGCCGCCGGACTCACCGTCACGGACCACATCGAAAACACGCAGTTCGAGGTGTACACGGACCGGTCGGTCGAGCCGGTCGCGACCCCCGAGGACGCCCACTACTTTCCGGTCGACGCGAGCGTGACCGTCGAGACCGGCACCATCGAAATTCCCCGCGTCGCTGTCGTCGAGACCCGCTCCGGCGACGGCGCGCTGCTCACCCGCGGCGACTCCTACGCGATGCCGGCGGGAACGTACCACGTCGGCATCGACCCCGCGCCGACGAAGCTGTACCTCGCGTTCGCGTCGCCGTTCTCCGTGTCGACGACGGAGCGGACGACCCGGATCGAGCTCGACGCCCCCGCCGAGGTCACGCTCGGATTTCGGTCGCTCCACCAGGTCCCGGCGGGGACGATTCAGACGCCGACCGATCCCGAGTCGCTGATGGACGCCGTCTCCCTGCTCGGCTCCGCGCTCCAGACGACGAGCCCGGAGCGGTCGTTCCCCACCCTCCGCGGGCACCCGCCGCTGATCGAGCCGGGCGATGAGCTCCGCGTCCCCGACCGGGTCGAGCCGCTCGACTCCGGGGTCCGGATCGTCGTCCCCCCGGAGTATCGCTACCTCTACCCGGTGGTCTCGCTGGCGTACTACTTCGCGGCCGACGTGGTCCCCGGTGACGCCCCCCGGATCGAGGGCGACGGCTGGATGCACTCGCTCGAACCGGAGTTCGAGCGGCGGACCGCCGAGGCGCTCAGACAGGCGTTCCACTTCGACTGTCTCGCCCGCACGGAGGGGTTCTACCCGGTCGATCTCCACGAGCGAGAGACCACCGACATCGGCCTCGACTGGGGCCGCCTGTACGACCTCCCGCTCGCGGAGCGGCTCGGCGAGTACCTCGCGGTCCCCTTCGAGCGCGTCGAGCCGGAGATCCCCCAGTGGACGCTGACGACCGACGTGCGTCCCGACCCCGAGAACGTGGAGATGATCCCGTTCATCGCCGGCGAGCTGTCGATCGTCCGGTCGCCGGAGACAGTGACGCCCGCGACGGGAAGCGAGGGCGGCGGCGTCGGCTTCTTCCGCGGGGGCCGAGCCGAGCCGGCGCCCCTCGGTCCGGATGAGTTCGTCCGCGGTGCCGCCGACACCGAGCCCACCCGCGGCGCGGACGCCTCGGCGGAGCGCGGCGCGGTGCCGGCCGACGCCGACTTCGTCCGGCCCGAGCCGGTCGACACGGTCGAACACGCGTGGGTCGGTGCCGGCGTTCCCCTCGACGCCAACAAGGCCACCCTCGACGCGTATCACCGGCGGCTGGAGGCCGGCGCGGTCGAGCAGTCGCGGATCTCCGTACTCGTCGTCTGCAACGACGAGCAGATGCGCGAGGAGGGTCAGGTCGCCGACCTGTACGGCCTCCGCGATATGGTCCAGTTCGACATCGAGGTCCGCCACGACCTCACTCGCGAGGAGATGCGCGAGACGCTGCAGTCCGATGTCGACTTTCTGCACTACATCGGCCACGTCGACGACCGCGGGATGCAGTGTACCGACGAGTACCTCGACCTGACGAACGAGGAGCTCGACGTCGGCGTCAGCGCCTTCCTGCTCAACGCCTGCCAGTCGTACCGACAAGGCGAAGCTCTCGTCCACCGGGGTTCCCGCGGCGGCATCGTCACGCTCTCCGACGTGGCGAACTCGCCGGCGACCCAGCTCGGCCGCATCATCGCCCGCCTGATGAACAGCGGGTTCAACCTCCGTACCGCGCTTCACGTCGCGAAGCGCGAACTCATCACAGGCCATCAGTACATCGTCGTCGGCGATGGTGGGACGACGATCTGTCAGAGTCGGAGTGGAATGGCAGTCATATTTAATTTACATAAGGAATCAAAAGAGGCGTGGTGCTTATCAAGTGAATTTTATCCAAACGGGAATCACGGAGTTGGGTCACTTTCGTGGCTTAATATTAATGTAGCAGATTCTAATTATTACATCCCTTCAGATGTTTCCTTTGAGAATGTGGATAGTGAGGACTTATCTAACCTACTCGACCTCGAATTAGTCCCGGTTTTCTATGATAACGAACTGACTTGGAGCGACAATTTAACCTTGGATTAAGGGCCTGGATTTGCGCCGCCAACGTTCGCCGCCGCGGGCGCCGCCTGCGTCAGCAGGAGGAGCGCGGTGAACAGGACGCCGGCCATCTTCGGGTTCTCTGCCACGTAGTCTGCAACACTTTCGTGCATATTACACAGAATATCGCGTGATATTAACATCAAACCCGTTTTGCGCCAACTAGTTCTCTATATTTGAATGCTCAAAAATGATAAATTAACCTCTCTACACGCGCTCGCTGACCGTTCAGACGGTCAGCTGGCCTTTGGTCGGCGTCGTGAGCGTCGTCTTGGGGGCCAGCCATCCGTTTTTTCCGCCTCCCCCACCGAAGTGGGAACATGACTGACATCCACGCGGCGCTCCGAGACGCGTTCGAGCACACCGACTACGACCTCGGCGACGTCGGCGTCAACCGACGGCAGGTTCGGGTGCCGGTGTTACAGGAGGGTGCCGACCCCGACGCGCTCACCGCGGTGATCGAGGAGGCGCTCGGCGAGGACGCGGTGGTCGCCGCGACCGTCACCACCGAGGCCATCGATGGCGAGGACACCATCGGTACCGTCGTCTCGTTCAGGTACCGCCCGTGATCGGGCTGGCGAACCGTCTGAGCCCGCCTACCGACTTTCTGTTGCGGGACAACGCGGTACGATTAAGCGTGCGGTGCCCGTACGCATGGGTCGCACGATGACGGTCGACGACGGACACGACGGCGCACAGTACCTCGCGGGGTCTCCCGTCCGGGTCGCGATGCTCCGAGCGATCCGAGCGGAGCCGCGCCGTCCCGCGGGCCTCACGGCCGCGGTCGACGCGACGCGGACGACGGTCCAGCGCATCCTCTCCGGGTTCCGGGAGCGCGACTGGGTCGTCAAACGCGACGCGGCCTACCACGTGACGCCGACCGGGAAACGGGTCCACGACGCGTACGAAGCGCTGCTCGACGAGGTCGAGGTCGCGGATCGGCACGGGCGGTTCGCCGCCGACCTCGAACGGGTCGGCGCCGACTTTCCGCCCTCGGCGGTCGACGCCGGCGAGCTGACCGTCGCGCCCGATCGGAACCCTCTCGCCGTCGTCGACCGACTCACCGAACTCCTCCGGGAGGGGAGCGGCTCGGAGATCCGTGCCGTGTCCCCCATCGTCATCCAGCAGTTCAACGACGCGGCCGCGGAGGTGCTCGACGCGGGCGCCGAGGTGGAACTCGTCATCGACCGCCAGGTGGTCGAGGAGTCGATCACGGAGTTCGGTCCGGCGACCGATCGGGCGCTACACGACGAGCGCGCGACGGTGCACGTTTCTCCGGAGCCGATCGAATACGGCCTCTTCCGGCACGACGACACCGCGTGCGTGACCGCCTACGACCGCAGAAACAATCCTCGGTGCGTGCTCGAATCGACTGACCAGGCCGTGATCGAGTGGGTCGACGACCGATTCGAGTCGTTCGTCGACGAGGCCCAGTGTCTCTCCGCGGTCGTCGAGAACGCCTAGCCCGACGCTCGGCCGCCGAACCGGCTACCGGTTCGTCTGTCCGTCGTCCGCCGCGCTCGCCGGACTCTCGGTGCCGTCGTCGCCGGCGTCGGCATCCTCGGGATCGAAGTTGGTGGGGACGACCGTCGGGTGATCGATACCGACGGACGATTGACTGTGTGCGCTCATGGCTCTACGTGGACGTACGTGGCCTCCCCTCTAAAAATTACCCATGGGCATAACGCATCCGCGCTGCCGGCGGATATGCCCTAGGATTATCAAACGTCCCGCAGTCGTCTACTGGAACTCTTCGTCGTACAGGTCCTGTGCGTGTTCGATCGCGTCCTTCGCGGCCTGCTTGTCCTCCCAGCCGAGCGTTTCGACCTCCTTGCCGGCCTCGAGGTTCTTGTAGGTCGCGAAGAACTCGTCTATCTCGTCGAGCGTCTGCTGCGGGATGTCGTCGAGGTCCTCGATGTGGTCGAACCGGGGGTCCTCGGTCGGCACCGCGATCACCTTGTCGTCCTGCTCGCCGTCGTCGTCCATCTTCATCAGCGCGACGGGCCGGGCCTCGACCACGCAGCCGGGGAACGTCTGGTCCTCGACGAGCACCATCACGTCGAAGGGGTCCTCGTCGTCGTAGTACGACTGCGGGATGAAGCCGTAGTCGTACGGGTAGTGGACGTTCGAGTGGAGCACCCGGTCGAGGACGACGCCGGGGATGTCCTTGTCGTACTCGTACTTGTTCCGTTCGCCCTTGAGACACTCCACGACCGCGTAAATCTCGTCCGGCGCGTTCGGTCCCGTCTCGAGATCCTCCCAGAGGTTAGCCATGTACCGGGTACTCCGTCCATCGGTCGCAAAGTCCTTTCGGGTTCCGTCGCGACTTCTGCCGGCGGACGCCCTCCCGCATCGGCCCAACCTCGTCGAGCGGGCTTCTCTCGCCTCCGACGCCGCTTTGCCGGTACTGCGCCGCAAGCCACGGCTCACGCCCAGATCCGCGAGTTACTCTCTTCGCCCTCGCCGAGTGTTTCACCCGCAGGTCGCACCGGTACCGGCGAGAAACACCGATATGTCGGGTGACACATTTCACCCAAACGACCCGGTTTCGTCGACGGATTGTCGTGTATCCGACGTTACGGTACGCGATCACTCGATAGTGGCGTTTCGCCGAATCGAACTGTTCGGCCCCGTTCTCACAGGTATCGGCACGATTCGCTGCCCCGAGGTCCGCTGACGTATTAAAACGTTCGTGAACCTTGAGAAAGGTTATAAGTTCGGGTTCCCTTCCTTTAGCCATGTCAGAGGCACAATCAGTCGCTGATGAATCACCGACGCGAACGGCAGCGGACCTGACCGCGTTCCAACAGAACATCCTCACGATTCTCTCGGAGGAGCCCATGTACGGGCTCGCGATCAAGCGCGAGCTCGAGTCGTACTACGGCTCCGAGGTAAACCACGGGCGGCTCTACCCGAACCTCGACGACCTCGTCGAGGACGGGCTCGTCGAAAAGAGCGAGCTCGACAAGCGGACCAACCAGTACGAGCTCACCGAGGCGGGCCACGACGCCGTCCTCGGCCAGCTGGAGTGGGTCCTCGACCGGTTCGTCACCGACGAGGAGCGCGCGGACGAGATCCGCGCCCTGATCAACGCGTAACGACCCCACTCATCGGTGTCTCGGGCGGCAACTGAATTTTGGCACACGCGCGCGGCGAAAGCCGCGCACGCTCGATCACTGAGCGACGGCTCCGCGAGGCCCGACCTACGACGTTTCGGGACCGTCCACGTCCGCAGCGACCGCTTCGATCACGTCCAGCGACTCGTCGACGACGGCCAACTGCTCGTCGCTCGGCCAGCCGTTCCGCGGGAAGTACTCCTCTCGAAACTCCTCGCGCATCTCGGGGGTCGCGTCGTCGACCGCGCGGACGTAGTGATTGCTCATGAACGCCGCGAAGCTCCGGGCGGTGTCGGCGTGGACCGCGTCGCGGGCGTCGGCGACCGCGTCGGCGACCGCGTCGTTGTACGCGGCGACCTCGCGGTAGCGGTCGGCGTCGCCCGGCCCCGACAGCGAGACCTCGACGGCCCGGTCCGTGGTCTCGATCCTGTCGAGTTGGACGGTCCCCGCCTCCATCCACTCCTCGGGGTACAACACGAGCGTGTCGTCGTCCTCGCGGATCCGCGGGACGTAGTCGTGGCTTCCGACCAGCTCGTCGCGACGTTCGCGGTAGAACGCGGCGGCCGACTCCTCCTCCGTCCGTCGGGCGAGCCGGGTGAGCCGTTCCGCCTCGTCGACGGTCTCGGTCGGCACGTCCGGGACGCGATCGTCGGCGTCGTCATCGGCCTTGCCGCCGGCTCCCTCCGCCTCCCCGTCGGTTTCCGCCGCCAGTACCTCGCGGGCCCGTTCTTTCGCCCACTCCGGGGGCTCGTCGTTAGTTCGCGTCATCGAGTGCCTCGTTCGCCAGTTCGTCGGCGCGTTCGTTTATCTCTCGCGGAACGTGGCCGATCGACCACCGGTCGAACCGCTCCAACAGCTCCCGGACGCGGACCCGCTTCTCGCGGAGCTCGGGGTCGTTGGCGTTCCACTCGCCGCGCACCTGTTTGACGATCAGCTGGGAGTCGCCGCGGACGTCGATCTCGTCGAAGCCGTACTCGTCAGCGGCCTCCAGCGCCCGGATCAGTGCGGCGTACTCGGCCTGGTTGTTGGTGGCGCGACCGATCCGCTCGCCGCCCTCGGCGACGATCCCGTCTGCGGTAACCAGACACCAGCCGACTCCGGCCGGTCCGGGATTGCCGCGCGAGCCCCCGTCGAAGTAGACGTGCGCGCGTCCGCCGCCCTCGCTCAGCAGGGTCGTCAGCCGGGTCGGGTCGCTCCCTTGCACGACGACCTTGTCGTCGTACGCGACGGCGACGGCGCCCTCTCGCTCGGCGCGCCACCGCTCGTGGGCGGTGTTCCCCTCCTCGATCCGGACGCCGGCGTCCGCCAACCGGGCTCGCGCGGTCGCCGGATCGCAGTCGATCGTGGGCATTCGGTCGGGCTCCGCGCTCCCGGGACAAAGGGTTGTCCGTCCGCCGTGGCGGACGTGAGACCGCCAGCGGCGCCGTCGTGTGACTACCGTTTCCGGTCGCGTTAAGTTTGGCGTGAATTGTGGTAGACGGCGAGGGCTTCGAGCCAATTTTGAGCTGTCTCGAGCGCGACA